>NZ_AJTQ01000348.1 GCF_000262345.1 Streptomyces xiaopingdaonensis
CGGTTTCCGGTGGTCAAGGGGGCTCTCCTGGGGTGTCGTTGGGTACGAAGCCGGGCGCGACCTGCCGTGGTTCCGGGGTGCCCGTCCTACGGCTTGCGGGCGACTCCCGCGTAGAGGCCGACCTCGGCGTCGGTGAGTTCGACCGGGGCGTCGGGGCGCCAGCGGTGGGCGATCACGAGGCCGGGATCGAGGAGCTCGAGGCCGTCGAAGAACCGCGCGATCTCCGCGCGGGAACGGGTGCGCACGTCGGTGCCGCTGTTGCGGTACAGCGTCTCGCCCCGGCGTGCCTCTTCCTCGGCCTCGCGGGTCTCCTCCTCGGTGCCGATCTCGTAGGTGACGTGGGAGAGGACGAGGAAGCTTCCGGAGGGGAGCGGTTCGAGGAGCCGCCGCACCAGGTCGTAGGGCCGCAGGTCGTCGGGGAAGAAGTGCACGAGGGCGACGAGGGAGAGCGCGACGGGCGCGTCGAAGTCCAGCACCTCGCGGAGCCGCGGGTCCCGGGTGACGTCATCGGTGCGGAGGTCGGCCTCCATGTACGCGGTGCGGCCCTCTTCGGTGCTGCGCATCAGCGCGTCCGTGTACTCGATGACGATCGGGTCGTTGTCGACGTAGACGACCCGTGCCTCCGGGTCCTCCGCCTGGGCGACCTGGTGGAGGTTGGGCTCGGTGGGGATGCCGCTGCCGAGGTCGAGGAACTGCCGAACTCCCCGCTCCCCGGCGAGCGTTCGGGTCGCGCGGTGCATGAAGGCGCGGTTGGAGCGGGCCACCGTGCGGAGGGCGGGGAAGTGGTGGAGGGCGGCCTCCGCTGTCTGCCGGTCGGCCTCGAACCAGTCCTTGCCGCCGAGGTAGTA
>NZ_AJTQ01000349.1 GCF_000262345.1 Streptomyces xiaopingdaonensis
TCGCGGCTTCCGGTGGTCATCGGGGCTCCAGGCGCGTCGGGGAGGCGAGTCGCGTGCGTGCACGGCGGTGGCCAAGTATCCCTGAAACACGGGAAGTCGGCGATCTCCCCGCGGTGCCGCCGTGCGTCGGGCGCGCCTCGCCCGGCTGCCTCGCGGCAGGCTCAGGCGTCGGCCTCCCGGCAGCTCTCGCACGTGCCCCACCACGTGACCTCCGCCTCGGCGAGGGCGAACCCGTGGGTGTCCGACGGAGTGAGGCAGGGGGCGGCGCCGACGGCGCAGTCGACATCCTGGACGCGGCCGCAGGTGCGGCAGACGAGGTGGTGATGGTTGTCGCCGACGCGGAGTTCGTACCTGGCGGGGGAGCCGGCGGGCTCGATGCACCGGACGAGGCCGGAGCGGGCCAGGTCGTCGAGGACGTTGTAGAGGCCCTGACGGGAGAGGCCGTGCGCGGTGCCGGGGCCGAGGAGGGACTCCAGGTCGGGGGCGGTCGCGTGGGGCGCTTCGCCGAGTGCGGTGAGGACGGCGCGGCGCTGTGCCGTGCTGCGCAGGCCGCGGCTCCGCAGCAGGTCGGTTGCGGTGTCGGCTGCCGTGTTCATGGTGATCACGCCCTTCGGGTCCGCTTGCCGAGCGTACCGGTGGGATGGCGGGTGCGGGCCGTGCCGGTCGCGGCCCCGGCGGGTCAGCCGGCGGGCGACTCCGCCGCGTGGCAGGAGGGGCACAGTGCGCGACGGGCGAGGGTGCTGCCGGTGCGGGCGCCGACACCGGTGTTGCGGCGGATCGGCTCGGCGGCGAGGTGCGTGTGCGCGGGGCAGGCGCCGACGCCGCAGCGGGTGCAGATCGCGACCGAGGGGGTGTCGGCCTCGTGGGCCGCGCAGTCGTAGCACTTCATGTCGTTCTCCTGGGCGCGGGTGTGCGCGGCGCGGGGCAGGGGTCGGCGCGCACGTGTCGATCTTTCGAGGGGTATGCCCGGAAGATTAGCGAGTAGGTTTGACTCGGTCAAATCTAAGTGGCCGCGAAGAGTGGTGCCGAGGGGTCGCCGAGTGTGCGGCTGCCGCGTCCGCCTGGGCGGGTTCCGCTTCTCCGCCGGCGGGAGCGCGTGAGGCCAACTCTCCGCCGCTGAGCGCCCGTTCGGGAGGTTCCGGGCGTGCTTCCGGGGCGAGTCCGCTGATCGGCTCGGCCGCGCCCCTTCCTCGCCAACCAAGCGGCTGCTACGTTCTGACGAGAATTCATTTCAGTTTTGGATGAGCCGCCGAGCTGGAGATGAACCGGAGGTCGCGATGGCCACCATCGATGCTGCCCGTACCGAAACCGCAGAGGCCGCCCCGTGCGGACCGCCGCTCTCCATGGTCGAGCGGATGACACTGATCATGGACGCCTTCGAGAGCCGCCCCGCGCGACTGACCCTGGAGGAGGTGGCGTCCCGCACCGGACTGCCGCGGTCCACCGCGCACCGCATCCTCGACCAGCTCGTCCGCTGCAACTGGCTCGACCACTCCGCCTACGGCTACGGCCTCGGCCCCCGCCTCCTCGGCCCCGGCGGACAGGACGTCCTGCACGGCGAGATCCGCGCCGCGGCGGCCCCCCTCCTCCACGAACTCCACCTGCGCACACACCTGGTGGTGCACCTGGCGGTCCTCGAAGGCCCGGAGGTGCTGTACCTCGACAAGGTCGGCGGACGGTTCGCGCGAGGACTGCCCTCGCGCGTGGGCGGCCGTGCACCCGCCCACGCCACCGGCGTAGGCAAGGCGATCCTCGCGTGGCTCCAGCCGGAGCAGGTCGACGTCCTCCTCCCCGTCCGGCTCCCGCGGGCGACCGACCGCACGATCGGTGACCTGGGCACGCTCCGCCAGGAGTTGACCCGCATACGCGGCCGCCACGGCCTCGCCTTCGAGCGCGGCGAGGCGGCGCTCGGCGCGGGCTGCGTGGCCGCGGCGCTCCGCGGCCCCGAAGGCCCCGTCGCGGCACTCTCCCTCTGCGGCGAGGTGCGCACCGCGCCGCTGGAGCGGGTGGCCCCGCTCGTCGTCGACTCGGCACGCGAGATTTCCAGGGCGCTCTTCCCCGAGACGGGCACCACCCGCGCCCCGCGCCGCAACTGCGCGAGTACGCAGCCGACTTGGTCGAGGGAGACCATGCTGCGCCTCGTGTCGGAGAGCCGTGCGGACGGGTGGATCTGAGCGGCGGATCAACTCGCCCGCGGGCGAGGCGCGTTGACCCGGCCTCCGCTCGGTGTCCGGCCGGCGCACGGGCAGGTCGGGCAGCGGGACGCGGTGCGGGCAGGGGCCGGTGCGGTCACGTTCCGTCGAGGTCGACGGTTTCCCCCCGCGGTACGGCGATGTCCTCGACGTGCCATCTCTTCAGGATCTTCCGGTACTCGCCGCTCCTGACGACGCGGTCGAAAGCTCGCTGGACGGCTCGGCAGAGCGACGCGTGCGGCTCGGCGACGAGGATGCCGAAGTACGTCTCCAGGCTGCGGTCGCGACCGACGTCCTCCAGGCCGCCACCCGGGTACGTGGCCGCACCGTAGGCCGCCACCGCGTAGTCGCCCTGGAACATGTCGCACTCGCCCGAGGCGACGGAGCCCAGGGCGTCCTTCACGGAGTCGAACTCGCGGAGCTGTACCTTCTCGTCGTCTGCCAACTTGGCTGTGGTCCAGGTGCCGCTCATCGCGGCGATCACCTTGCCCACCGTGGTGCCGTGGCCGTGTGTGATCTTCTGCGGATTCCCCTCCGGGACCACGAACGTATCGGAGTCCCGCAGATGCCGGATCTCGTACATGCCGCTCGCGCTGACCGTCCCCACCGGCCGTCCCTCCTCCGCGGCCGTGTACAACTTCGCCGACATCGCGAGGTCGAACTCTCCGCCCTTCAGCCCGGAGAAGAGTGAGGTGAACTCCCTGTTCTCGAACTCGAACCGAATGTCCAGCTCGCGGCCGAGTGCTTCGGCGATGTCCACGTTGACGCCGGCCGGCTCGCCGTTCCGGAGGAACTCCATCGGCGCGTAGGAGAGGTCCGTTCCGACGGTGAGCACTCCCTTCTTCCGGACCTGCTGCGGCAGCTCGACGGCGGGCCTGCTCCTCGCGCCGCCCGCGGGCTGCTTGGCGGCTTGGTTGCTCCGTTCGTCCTCCGGAAGCAGCGTCCACGCGAGGACGCCGCCACCGGCCGCGACTCCTGTGGCGGCGAGTGCCGCGAGGACGCGGCGCCTGCTCGTGCCACGCGCCGTCGGTCGGGGAGCGCCGTCCGAACGAGCCGGATCGCGTGGCCCCAATTGCGTCGGTTCGAGGGGTTCCGGTGCCGCACGGGGCGATGTCCGCTCGGGCGGGGGAGCGGTGGCGGGCGGGTCCGCCGACATGCCCACGTCGGTGAGGAACTCCACGCCCTCGAACGCGTCGGCGCCGGACGGGCCGGTCGCGGGGGTGTTGCCGGAGTCCGAGCCGCCGAGTTCCGCGGCGAGCCGCCGCAACTCGGCGGTCACGGGTCCCGGGAGCCAGTCGGCGTACGCAGGCGCGCCGAAGTGCTCCGTGAGGGCCGCCACCGTGGGCCGGCTTTCCGGGTCCTTCTCCAGGCAGGCCGCCGCCTGCGCCGCGAGGCGCGGAGGGAGCCCGTCGAGCGCGGGCTCCTCGTGGACGGTGCGGTACATCAGGATCTGCGAGTCGGCGACGCCGAAGGGGCCGCGCCCGTCGCGGCGAAGACCAGGACGCCGCCGAGGGCGAACACGTCGGCTGCCGCGGTGAGTTCGGGGCCGGTCATCGTGAGCTGCTCCGGCGCCATGAACCCGGGCGTGCCGAGGACGGAGCCGGCCGTCGTCATGGTGGTGTCGACGGAGGAGCGCGCGATGCCGAAGTCGATGACGCGCGGGCCCGCGGCGGTGAGGATGATGTTCGAGGGTTTGAGGTTCCCTGTGCACCAGCGCCTTGGCGTGTGCGTCCGACAGCGCCCGCAGCAGCCCGGACGCCATCCTCGCCACGGCGTCCTCGGGGAGCGGGCCGTGGCGGTCCACCACCTTGCTCAGCGAGAGGCCCGGCACGTACTCGGTGGCCATCCACGGCACGTCGACGTGCGGAGCGGCGTCGACCACCTCCGCGACGAAAGGGCCGCCCACCCGCCGGGCCGCGGCCACTTCACGCGCGAAGCGCTTCCGGAAGCTCCCGTCGTCGGCGAGTTCGGGGCGCGCGGTCTTCACCGCCGCCATCCGCCCGTCGGGGGCTCGGCCCAGGTAGACCCGGCCCATCCCGCCCGCGCCGAGCACCCCGACGATGCGGAACGGCCCGACGCTCCGCGGGTCGTCCTTCGCCAACGCCTGCATCAACCCCCCTTGGTACGCCTGATGTTGCACGCAGTATCGCCTACGACGCCGGGCGCCCTCCGGCCGACCGCTCAGGCGGCGTCCGGGTGCGGTCGGTCGGCGGGCGCGGGGTGCCGGGCTCGGTCCACCACGCCCGATGGCCCGGGCCCGAGGCCCGACGCGTCGGTGTGCGGGGCCCGGCGACGTGGCCACGGGTTGCGCCTTCCACGTGGCCGGCCCCGGGCAGGAGCGGCACTCTGAGGGGGTCGGCCGATCAACTGCGCGGAGGCTGGTGTGCTGCTCGACGGAGTCATGCTGCTGTGGTTCCTCCAGGTGGCGATCGCCGTGGTCTTCGTTGCCTTCGACATCCGCACCACACCCGAGGCGACGGTGATGAAGTGGGGATTCGTCGTCATCACCCTCTTCAGTGGGCTGTTCGGGGCGCTGCTGTACGTGCTCAGTTGCCGCGAGCCGCTGCCCGGGACGCACGAGCAGTACGTGGCGGCGAAGTGGCGACAGGTGGTCGGGTCGACGATGCACTGCGTGGCCGGTGACGGGATCGGCATCCTCGCCGCCGCGGTGATCACCGACGTGCTGGGGCTGCCCCGGTGGGCGGATGTGCTGTGCGAGTACGCGTTCGGGTTCGCGTTCGGCTGGTCGATCTTCCAGGCCCTGTTCATGAAGGACATGTTCGGCAGCTACCACGAGTCGTTGTCGAAGACCTTCCTCCCCGAGCTGCTGTCGATGAACGCGGTCATGGGCGGCATGACGGCGGTGATGGTGCCGTGGATGACCAATTCCCCGCTGCACCCGAGCCCGGCCGGGCCGAACTTCTGGTTCATCATGTCCATGGCCTTGTGCGCGGGGTTCCTGGTCGCGCTGCCGATGAACTGGTGGCTGGTCGACCACGGGCTCAAGCACGGCATGATGACCGTACGGCGCACCGAGCCGGTACTGCCGGCGTCCGGGATTGCCCTGGCCGGCGCGGCCCTGGCCGGTCACCGGCCCGCCGGCCTCGAGCGCACCGGCCACAGCGGGGACCACGGCACGGGGCAGCAGGATCCCGGCCGGCAGGGCCACGAGACCTCATCAGGCACCGCGCACGGCCACCACGCGGAGGGCGGCCACGTCCCTCAAGGCCGGCTTGCGATCATGACCGTGGTCAGCTTCCTGGTCTGGGGGGCGGGATTCCTCATCGCCGGGTTCTTCGGCAACCTCACCATGTGACGAGCCCGGCGCCGCCACCGGCACGACCGGGCACGGGACCACCCGTCACGGTGACCACGCCGCACGTCGTTGCGCGCTGCCCACGGGACGACGAAGGAGAGGCCGGAGTCCGGGCCGATGGGTGCGTCAGGCGCGCAGCCCGCCCGTCCCCGCTCACACCGCATCCCACCCCAGCCCCCACCCCACGCTCTCCGACGCGGTGGCCGGCACCCCCTCGACCCCGAACCGCCCCCGGTAGAACACCATCGGCCGCCCCTCGCGGCACGGTTCGAGGGCGTGGACGAGGCCGACGGCGATGTCGTGGTCGCCGGCCGTGTGGACCGTCTGCACGGTGGCGTGGATGCGCGCGAGGACGCCGCGGAGGGAAGGGGCGCCGTGGGGGGAGGGGTCCCACTCCAGGGCTTCGAACTTGCGGCCGTGGCGCGACCCGAAGCGTGTGCACAGCTCCGTCTGGTCTTCGGCGAGGACGTTGACGGTGAACGTGCCCGAGGCGCGGATACGGGGCCAGGCACGGCCGCCGTGGCCGGCGCAGAAGAGGACGAGCGGGGGATCGAGGGAGACCGAGGCGAAGGACTGGCAGGCGAAGCCGACGGGGCCCGCCGCGTCGGCGCCCGTCACGACGGTGACGCCGGACGCGAACCGGCCCAGTACCGACCGGAGTTCGGCGGGAGAGGGAACGGCGGCGCCGCACGCGGGCTGTGCACGCCCGGCGTGCGCGTCTGCGGGAGACTCCGGCGTGACCGCCTCCGTCGACATACGGGTACACCTCCGATCCCGGCCGCTCGCGGTCGCGGGCGGCGCGGCACCGACGGTAGGGGCGCGGTCGAACGCCGCAGCCGCGCGGTCCCGGTGAGTGGAACCGGCCGGTGAGAGGACGTTCGGGAGCCCGCTGAGCGGCGCGGTCCCGCTCAACGGGACGAGCCGGCGGGCGTCCCGTACACCGCGGTTAGCGTCGCGAAATCGATACGGGACGAAAGGCGAACGCGGCCCCGGTCCCGCCCGCCATGTCGCACGGGCGCAACGCACCACCGGCGCCACCACCCTCCCCGAGTTCCCGAACTCCCCCGAACGAGGCGGATGATGACGAAAGAGCTGAGCCACAAGTCGACCCTCCGCGAGCTCAAGACCGACCGCGGCGTGCTCCGTTACCACGAGGCAGGGGAAGGCCCGCCGCTGCTCCTGCTGCACGGGTCCGGCCCCGGCGTCACCGGCTGGCGGAACTTCCGCGGCAACCTGCCCGTCCTCGCCGAGCACTTCCGTTGCCTCGTCCTGGAGTTCCCCGGGTTCGGCGTGAGCGACCCGGTGGACGACGGCCACCCGATGGCGCTCGCCCAGGACGCGGCCGTGCGCTTCCTCGACGGGCTCGGGCTCGACCGGGTGCGGGTGATCGGCAACTCGATGGGCGGCATCGTCGCCACCCAGCTCGCCGTCGCGCACCCGGAGCGGGTGGAGCGCCTGGTGACGATCGGCGGCGTCGGCAGGAGCCTCTTCGGGCCCGCGCCCGCGGAGGGGATCAACCTGCTCATGGAGTTCACGGAGGACCCGACGAGGGAGAAGCTCGTCGCCTGGCTCCGCTCCATGGTCCACGACCCGGCGCTGGTCACCGAGGAGTTGATCGAGGAGCGCTGGGAGCAGGCGACCGAGCCGGCGACGCTGGCCAGCGCACGGCGGATGTACGGCAGGGGG
>NZ_AJTQ01000350.1 GCF_000262345.1 Streptomyces xiaopingdaonensis
AGGGCGGCGTTCGCCGCGCAGGCGGCGGCCGCCGCGAAGGCCGACGCGACACCGCTCTGGGCGCAACTGCACAAGGTGCAGGCGCCGACGCTCGTCACCTGGGGACGCGACGACCGCGTCAGCCCCGTCGACATGGCGGTGCTGCCGATGCGGACGCTGCCCAGGGGAGAACTCCACGTCTTCCCCGACTGCGGGCACTGGGTGATGATCGAGCAGAAGGAGGCGTTCGAGAGCGCCGTGCTCTCCTTCCTCGACCGCCCGGCCGAAGGCGGTCGTTGACGGTGGCGGCGGTGGACGGCGCGGCGTGGGACGAGACCGTCGACTTCCTCGTCGTCGGCAGCGGGGCCGGCGGGATGGCCGCCGCGCTCTCGGCGGCGCGGGCGGGTCTGAAGGTGCTCGTCGTGGAGAAGGCGGCCACCTTCGGAGGCTCGACGGCGCTCTCCGGCGGCGGCATCTGGATACCCAACAACCCGACCCTGCGCCGCAGGCGAGCCTCCGACGATCCGGACTCGGTCGTGCGCTACCTGCGCGCCATCACCGCGGGCGACGTCCCCGACGCGCGCCTGACCGCGTACGTCGAGCACGGGCCCGCGATCATGGAGCTGCTGGAGAGCAGCAGCCGGCACCTGCGGTTCTTCTGGGTCAAGGGGTACGCCGACTACCACCCGGAGGAGGAGGGCGGCCGGGCCCTCGGCCGGACGGTCGAGCCCCTGCCGTTCGACACCCGCAAGTTGGGCGCGGCCGAGGGCGCGCAGAAGCCCAACGGCATGAAGGGCCCCCTCGGCCTCTGGGTGACCTCGAAGGACTACCACGACCTCGCGATGGTCAAGCGCACCTGGCGCGGGCGCCGCGCCTCGCTCACCGCCGCCTGGCGGGTCTCGTCGAACGTGGTGCGCCGCCGCCACATGGCGACGGGCGGCCGCGCGCTCGCCGCGCGCCTGCGGATGGCCCTCGGGGAGGCGGGGATACCGCTGCGTCTGGAGTCACCGCTGCGCGGGCTCGTGCGCGACGAGGGCGGCGCGGTGCGCGGCGCCGTCGTCGGTGCGGGGCTGCGCGTCCGCGCCCGCCGCGGAGTCCTCCTCGCGACCGGCGGCTTCGACCACAACCGCGAGCTCCGCGAGAAGTACCTCCCGGACGGCGGCCGGGACGACGTCAGCGCGGGCGCGGCGGAGAACACGGGCGACGGCATCCTCGCGGGCCAGGAGGCGGGCGCCGCGCTGGAGTTCATGGACGACGCCTGGTGGATGCCGTCGGTCCGGCACCCTTCGGGAGCGATCGTGCCGCTCGTCTCGGAGCGCTGCATCCCGCCCTCGGTGATCGTCTCGGCCGAGGGGCGGCGGTTCACCAACGAGTCGGCGCCGTACGTCAACTTCGTCCACGACCAGCTCGACGGCGGCCACGTGCCGGCCTGGTTCGTGATGGACGCCAAGGCACGCGCGCGCTACCCCTTCGCGCAGGTGCTCCCGGGCGCGCCCTTCCCCAAGGCGTACTACGAGGCGGGCACGGTGCACCGCGCGGAGACGCTCACCGCGCTCGCCGAGTCGATCGGCGTCCCCGGAGCGGCACTCGCCGAGACGGTCCGCCGGTTCAACGGCTTCGCCCGCACGGGCCGCGACGAGGACTTCGGCCGCGGCGACAGCGCCTACGACCGCTACTACGGCGACCCGACGCTGCCCAACCCGAACCTCGACGAGCTGACGAAGCCCCCGTACTACGCGATCCGCATCGAGGCGGGCGACCTCGGCACCAAGGGCGGACTCGTCTGCGACGAGCACAGCAGGGTGCTGCGCCCCGACGGCACCCACGTGCCGGGACTGTACGCGACGGGGAACACCTCGGCGTCGGTGATGGGCCACGAGTACGCGGGCGCCGGCGCGACGATCGGCCCCGCCATGGTCTTCGGGCACCTCGCGGCGCGGCACGCGGCAGCACGGGAGGAGGCGTGACCTCCGCCGTGACGACCCGCGCCCCTTCGCAGCCCGGCGAACAGCCCCCGCCCGCCCACGCGTTGCGCGTGACGGTCGCCGAGGTGGTGGCCGAGACCGAGGACGCGTGCTCGCTCGTCCTGCAGCCGGAGCCCGCCGACGTGCACCGCTTCGCCTACCGCCCCGGCCAGTTCCTCACACTCCGCGTCCCCACGCCGGACGGCGGCTGGACGGCGCGCTGCTACTCGCTGGCGAGCTCCCCCGACACCGGCGAGCCGCTGAAGGTGACGGTCAAGCGCACGGCGGGCGGCCTCGGCTCCAACTGGATCTGCGACGAGGTGAACCCCGGCACCCGCCTCGACGTCCTGCGACCCGGCGGCACCTTCACGCCGCCCTCGCTCGACGAGGACCTCCTCCTCTTCGCGGCGGGCAGCGGCGTCACGCCGGTGATGTCGATCCTCAAATCCGCGCTCCGTGCGGGCACGGGGCGGGTGGCGCTCGTCTACGCCAACAGGGACGAGCGGTCGGTGATCTTCGCGAGCGAACTCCTGGAGCTGGCGCGGGACCACCCGGACCGGTTGCACGTCGTCCACCTGCTGGAGTCGCTCCAGGGGCTGCCGTCGGAGCCCGTACTGCGGGCGCTCGCCGGGGAGTTCGCCGCGCGCCGGGCGTTCGTCTGCGGTCCCGAGCCCTTCATGGAGACGGTGGGCGCGGCGCTGCGCAGCCTGCGGATGCCGCCCGAGCGCGTCCACGTCGAGCGCTACACCTCGCTGACGGGCGACCCGTTCGCCGCGCCCGGGGCCCCCGGCCCGGACGAGCCGGCCGACCGACAGGACGCCGCGACGGTGCGCGTCACCCTCGACGGCGAGACCCGCACCGTCCGCTGGCCGGCGGGCGCCCG
>NZ_AJTQ01000351.1 GCF_000262345.1 Streptomyces xiaopingdaonensis
TCCTCGCCGCCGGCCTCGACGCCCCGTTCTCCTGCCGCGAGGGCGCGTGCAGCGCGTGCGCCTGCCGCGTGCTGGAGGGCGAGGTGGAGATGGCGCACAACGAGGTGCTGGAGCGCGAGGACCTGGAGGAGGGCTACGTCCTCGGCTGCCAGTCCACCGCGCGCACCCCCGAAGTCACCGTCACCTACGACGAGTAGGCCTCGCCCGATCCCCGACCTGCGACCCACGACCTACGGAGACCCCATGCTGGACCCCGCCCAGCGCACCGCGGCCGCGGAGGCGCTGTCGAGAGCCGAACGGGACCGCACACCCGTCGAGCCGCTGCGCGAGAGCCACCCCGGTATCGACGTCGTCGACGCGTACGAGATCCAACTCGCCAACATCCGCCGCCGGACGGCGCGGGGCGCACGCGTCCGCGGGCACAAGGTCGGGCTCTCCTCGGCCGCGATGCAGCAGATGATGGGCGTCGACGAGCCCGACTACGGCCACCTGTTGAGCGACATGGTCCTCGACGCAGGCGAGCCGGTGGACACCTCCCGCTACCTGCAGCCGCGCGTCGAGGTGGAGGTCGGCTTCGTCCTCGGAGCCGCGCTGCCGGGCGAGGGCTGCACCGAGGACGACGTGCGCGCGGCGACCGCGTACGTCGTCCCCGCGATCGAGCTGATCGACAGCCGGATCGAGGACTGGCGGATCGGCCTCGCCGACACCGTCGCCGACAACGCCTCCTCCGCCGGCGTCGTCCTGGGCGAGGCCCGCGCCCCGCTCTCCGCGCTCGACGTCGCCGACGTCGACGCGGTGCTCCACCGCGGCGGCGAGGAGGTGGCGCGCGGCAACACCAGCGCGGTGCTCGGCGATCCGACGACGGCGGTCGCCTGGCTCGCCCGGAAGGTCGCCGGCTTCGGCGTCCGGCTGGAGGCCGGGCACCTCGTGCTCCCCGGCTCCTGCACCCGCGCCTGGGACGTGCGGCCAGGCGACGACGTCCGCGCCGAGTTCGACGGGCTCGGCTCCGTTTCCGTCCGATTCAGGTGAGGCGAGAATGACCAAGGCAGCACCGGCACAGGCGAGCGCGGCCATCGTCGGCCCCGGGAACATCGGAACCGACCTGATGTACAAGCTCCTGCGCTCCGACGCGATCGAGCCGAGGTGGATGGTCGGCGTCGACCCGGAGAGCCCGGGGCTCAAACGCGCCGCGGGCGAGGGGCTCGACGCGAGCGCCGAGGGCGTCGACTGGCTCCTGGACCGGGAGGACCGCCCCGACCTCGTCTTCGAGGCGACCTCGGCCGCCGTCCACCGGGCCAACGCGCCCCGCTACGCCGAACTCGGCATCCAGACCGTCGACTTGACCCCGGCCGCGCTCGGCCCCGCCGTCGTGCCCGCGGTGAACCTCGGCGAGCACCTGGAGACGCCGAACGTCTCGCTGATCACGTGCGGCGGGCAGGCGACGATCCCGATCGTGCACGCCGTCTCGCGCGTGGTCCCCGTCGCGTACGCGGAGATCGTCGCGAGCGTCGCCTCGCCCTCGGCGGGCCCCGGGACGCGCGCCAACATCGACGAGTTCACGCACGCCACGAGCCGCGGCATCGAGACGATCGGCGGCGCGGAGCGCGGCAAGGCGATCATCATCCTCAACCCTGCGGAGCCGCCGATGCTCATGCAGGACACCGTCTTCTGCGCGATCCCCGCCGACGCCGACCGCGCCGCCGTCGCCGACTCGGTCCACCGCACCGTCGCGGAGGTCGCCGCGTACGTCCCCGGCTACCGGCTGCGCGCCGAGCCGCAGTTCGACGACCCGACGACGGTGAGCGGCGGCCTCGCGCGCGTCGCCGTCTTCCTCGAGGTGGAGGGCGCGGGCGACTTCCTGCCTCCCTACTCAGGAAACCTCGACATCATGACGGCCGCCGCGACCCGGGTGGGAGAGGGCTTCGCCCGCCGCAACGGCGGCTGACGGCGCAGCCCGCCGACATCCGACCCAGCCACTCCGACCAGGGAGACCCCTGCCATGCCCTACAGCGCCGACCTGGACGTCCGGGTCACCGACTCCTCGCTGCGGGACGGATCGCACGCCAAGCAGCACCAGTTCACCGCCGAGCACGTCCGCTCCGTCGTCGCCGCGCTCGACGGGGCGGGGGTGCCGGTGATCGAGGTCGCGCACGGCGACGGCCTCGGCGGCTCGTCCTTCAACTACGGCTTCAGCCACACCCCCGAACAGAAGCTCATCCGGACGGCGGTGGAGACCGCGCGGCACGCGAGGATCGCCTTCCTGATGCTCCCCGGGCTCGGCGTCCAGGACGACATCAGGGAGGCCGCGGGGAACGGCGCCGCCGTCTGCCGGATCGCCACCCACTGCACCGAGGCCGACATCTCCGTGCAGCACTTCGGCCTCGCACGCGAACTCGGCCTGGAGACCGTCGGGTTCCTGATGATGGCGCACAGCTCGCCCCCCGAGGCGCTCGCCGAGCAGGCACGGATCATGGCGGACGCCGGGTGCCAGTGCGTCTACGTCGTCGACTCGGCGGGCGCGCTGGTGCTGGAGGACACCTCGGAGCGAGTGGCGGCGCTCGTCGCCGAGTTGGGGACGGACGCGCAGGTCGGCTTCCACGGGCACGAGAACCTCGGGCTCGGCGTCGCCAACTCGGTGCTCGCGGCGCGCGCCGGAGCCACCCAGATCGACGGCTCGACCCGGCGGTTCGGCGCCGGTGCGGGGAACACCCCGGTGGAGGCGTTCGCCGCCGTCGCCGAACGGCTCGGCCTGCGCACCGGGATCGACACCGCGAAGATCATCGACGCCGCCGAGGACGTCGTACGCCCCGTCATGGACCGCGAGTGCCAACTGGACCGGCTCTCGCTCACGATGGGCTACGCGGGCGTCTACTCCTCCTTCCTCACCCACGCCGACCGGCAGGCCCGCCGCTACGGGGTCGCCGGCACCGACATCCTCGTCGAGGCGGGGCGCCGACGGCTCGTCGGCGGCCAGGAGGACCAGCTCATCGAGATCGCCGTCGGACTCGCAGCAGCGGCGGCGGGCGACGGGCAACGCGCACAGGACCGGTGAACGAGCGGCGAGCGGGCCGCCGCACGGGCTCCCGCGGACGCCGCAGACGAGGAGACGTCGCACTATGGCCGATACCGTTCTCGACAGGATCGAAGCGGCAGCCGAGACCTTCCGCGAGCAGGGCCCGCTCAACGAGCGCGCCGGCAAGCTCACCGAGGAGACGGCGAGCGCGCTGCGCAGCGCGCAGGCGATCCGGATGCTCCAGCCGAGGTCGCACGGCGGACTGGAGGTGCATCCACGCGAGTTCGCCGACACCGTGATGCGGATCGCCGCGCTCGACGGGGCGACGGGCTGGGTCGCCGGCGTGGTCGGCGTCCACCCGTGGGAGCTCGCCTTCGCCGACCCGAAGGTGCGGGACGAGATATGGGGGGAGGACCAGGACACCTGGGTCGCGTCGCCCTACGCGCCGATGGGTGTGGCGCGGCCGGTGGACGGCGGGTACGTCTTCAACGGCCGCTGGCAGTTCTCCTCGGGCACCGACCACTGCCGCTGGATCTTCCTCGGCGGCCTGCTCGGCGACGCGGAAGGCAAGCCGACGGGCGAGTCGCTCCACCTGATCCTCCCGCGCTCCGACTACGAGATCGTCGACGGCAGTTGGGACGTGGTGGGGCTCCGCGGGACCGGCAGCAAGGACGTGGTCGTCGAGGACGCGTTCGTGCCCGAGTACCGGACGCTGCCGGTCTCCAAGGTCGAGTCGGGAGAGGCCGCACGCGAGGCGGGCGTCACCAACCCGACGTACCACATGCCGTTCTCGGCCGCGTTCCCGCTCGGCATCACCGCCTCGGTGATCGGCATCTGCGAGGGCGGGCTCGCGCTGCACGCCGCCTACCAGTCCAAGCGCGTCAGCATCGTCGGCGACGAGGTGAAGAACGACCCGCACGCGATGTACGCGCTCAGCGAGGCCGCCGCCGAGATCGCCGCGTCCAGGGCGGCGCTCCTCGACAACGCCTGCCGCATGTACGACCTCGCCGCCTCCGGCCGCAAGGCGACCTTCGCCGAGCGCGCGGTGGGCCGCCGCACGCAGGTGCAGGCCGCCTGGCGCGCGGTCCGCGCCTTCAACGAGATCTTCGCCCGCTCCGGCGGCAACGGGCTGCGCATGGACAACCCCATGCAGCGCTTCTGGCGCGACGCCAACAACGGCCTCGTGCACGCGATCCACACGCCTGGCGGCGTCTTCCAGGGAGCCGCCCTCAGCCAGCTCGGCGTCGACCCGCCGGCCGGCCCGATGCGCATGATGATCTGAAGCGAGGAGTAGAGATGACCCACATCAGGGGACTGGGATACCTCAGGGTGCAGACCGCCCATCACGACAGGTGGCGCGAACTCGCCGTCGACGGGCTGGGGATGGCGCCCGGCTCCGGACCCGAGGAGGAGGCGCTCTACCTGCGCGTCGACGAGCGCAGGGCGCGCCTCGCGCTGCTCCCGGGCGACGTCGACAAGGTGCTCTCCGTCGGCTGGGAGGTGCGCGACGGCGCCGCCCTCGACGCGGTGCGCCGGCAGGTGGAGGACGCGGGCACCGCGGTGAAGGAGCTGACGCCGGCCGAGGCCCGGCAGCGGGACGTGGAGGCGGGCGTCGCCTTCCAGGACCCGGCGGGCGTGCGGGTGGAGGTCTTTTACGGGCCCGTGCTCGACCACTCGCCGCTCGCGACCGGCTTCGGGCAGCGCTTCGTCACCGACGGGCTCGGCCTGGGCCACGTCGTGCTGCCGACGGCGCACGCCGACGCGACCGTCGCCTTCTACACCGAGGTCCTCGGCTTCCTGCCGCGCGGTGCGATGAAGGTGGGGTCCCCGGAAGCCGACCCGGTGCCGCGGATCAGGTTCATGGGCGTCAACCAGCGCCACCACAGCCTCGCCGTCTGCCCGGCGCCGCCCACCGACGTGCCGGGACTCGTCCACCTCATGGTGGAGGTCGACACGCTCGACGCGGTCGGCATCGCGCTCGACCGGGTGCAGAAGCTCGGCTTCTCGATCTCCTCGACGCTCGGCCGGCACACCAACGACAAGATGGTCTCCTTCTACGTGCGCGCGCCCGGCGGTTGGGACATCGAGTACGGCACGGAGGGGATGCTCGTCGACGAGACGACGTACACGGCCGAGGAGATCACGGCGGACAGCTACTGGGGCCACGACTGGTCGGGCTCCGAGCCGCTCGCCGCCTTCACGCCGACCGACTGACCACGTCCGCGGGCCGGTTCCGGAACCACCGGGGCCGGCCCGCTCCCGTTCCCCGCCAACCCACCGAGCAAGGAGACGAGATGGACCGCAAGCAGCGGGCCGCGCAGCCCGACCACGAGGCGGACGTCCTCGTGCTCGGCTTCGGCTGCGCCGGGGCAGCGGCGGCGTACGAAGCGGCGGCGGCCGGTGCCGAGGTGCTGGTGCTGGAGCGGGCCGGCGGCCCCGGCGGCTCCTCTGCGCTCTCCGGCGGGGAGATCTACCTCGGCGGCGGCACGGAGGTGCAGCGCGCGTGCGGCTTCGAGGACAGTCCGGCCGAGATGGAGGCGTTCCTCACGGCGGCGCTCGGCCCGCACGCGGACGAGGCGAAGATCCGCGCCTACTGCGACGGGAGCCTGGAGCACTACGAGTGGCTCGTCGACCGCGGCGTCGGCTTCCACCACTCGCTCTGGTCGGCGCCGACGTGGATGCCGCTCACCGAGGACGGACTGATGTGGCTCGGCGAGAACAGTTGGCCGTACAACGAGTTGGCGAAGCCGGCGCCGCGCGGGCACCGCCCCGGCACCTCGTCCTTCGGCGGCTGGCTGCTCATGGAGAAGCTCTCGGCCGCCGCAACGGAGGCGGGCGCCGTCACCCACAACGACACACGCGCCACCGGGCTCCTCACCGACGCCGAGGGCCGGGTCCGCGGCGTCACCGCACGACGGTACGGCGAGGACCTCGTCTACCGGGCACGGCGGGCCGTCGTCGTCACGACGGGCGGGTTCGCCGACAACGACGAGATGCTGGAGCACCACGCCCCGCAACTGCGGGCGCACGGAAAGGTGAGCGACGGGCTCGACGACGGCAGCGGCATCCGGATGGCGATGCGACTGGGCGCGGCGACGCGCCGCATGTCGTGCGTGGAGACCGCGCTCTCCGTGGTGCCCGGGCTCATCGCGCGGGGGATGCTCGTCAACGCGCTCGGTCAGCGGTTCGTCAACGAAGACACCTATCCGGGGCTCGTCAGCGTCGCGGCCGTCTACGACCAGCCGGGGCCGGCCTGGACGATCGTCGACGAGGAGGGGTACGAGTCCCTCGAGGAGCGCGAACGCTGGGGTATCAGGCCGCAGTTCGTCGCCGCCACCCTCGCCGAGCTGGAGGCCGAGACGGGTATGCCGGACGGCGGCCTCCAGTCCACGGTCGCCGCGTACAACGCGCACGCGGAGCGGGGAGAGGACCCGTACTTCCACAAGGACCCGAAGTGGCTGCGTCCGCTCCGCCCGCCGTACGCGGCGATCGACAGCCGCGTCGGGTTCGGTGCGGACGGCGGGAGCGGGGCGGGCACGGGGGCGTCCGGGTTCACCCTCGGCGGCCTCCACACCAGCACGCAGAGCGAGGTCCTCGACCTCGACGGGCACCCGATCCCCGGCCTCTACGCGGCGGGACGCGCCGCCTCGGGGATGCACGGCGAGGGCTACATCTCCGGCACCTCGCTCGGCGACGGCACCTTCTTCGGGCGCCGCGCGGGGAAGGCAGCGGCGGCGCGGGGATGAACAGCCGCCGCTGGACGGGGAGTTGCGGCTCTACTGCTGCTTGTCGGCGAAGCGGCCCCGGAGCATGCCGGTGGCCTGGCCCACCTCGACGAGGTAGCCGTCCGGGTCGCGCAGGTAGCAGCGGATCTCCGCCTTGCGGTCGAGGGGCTCGGTGAGGAACTCGGCTCCCTTGCCGCGCGCGTGCTCGTAGAAGGCGGCGATGTCCGCGACGCGCACGTTGAGGAACGAGGAGACCGGGTCGCCGGGTTGCGGAGGCCGGAGCGTCACGCCCGGCTTGTCGGGGGTCGGGCCGCCGCCGGGGTTCATGATGAGCCAGCCGTTGGCGACGGCGACGATGCAGGGGTTCTCCTCCAGGACGACCTCGCCGCCGAGGACCTCGGTGTAGAACTTCCGCGAGGTCGGGACGTCGCGCACGGTGAGGAAGTGTGTGAGGACGATGCCCTCGCTCGGCACGGGCCACTGGTCGTGCTCCACGGCTCACCTCCGGCTCGGCGACGTCGGGCGGGCGCGCCTGGACGGCGTGCGTCTCACCGTAGGCGCGGCTGCGCCGGTGCGCACTTCGGGTGCGGCGGCGCGGGTCAGGGTCGCCGGCGCCGTCCGAGGAGGCGGGCCTGCTCGCGCTTGAGCGCGTCGAAGCGCTCGCGCGCGTACGCGCGCACCGCCGAGGCGGGGAAGGGGCTGGGCGGCGGTTCGACGCGGCCGTCGGGGCCCTCGGCGTGGATCTCGTCCCACGCGGCGTGCGTGTACACCTCCAGCAGGACGGGCGGCATGCTCTGCTCGCAGAGCAGGTCCGCTTTGGTGGTGAGGATCTCGCGCACGGCACGGTGGTTGGGGAGGAAGACGGCGGTGAGCCACCGGTGCCACTCGGCGGCCTCCTGCTCGGTGAGCGGTTCCGCGTCCGGGCCGTGCTGGAGCGGCGAGCGGCCGTCGGCGCGCGGGTGCCGCTCGGTGAAGGCGGCGTAGAGCCGGCTGTTGGCCTCGGTGAGGGCGAGCAACGGGCCGTACAACTCGGCGAGTTGGCGGTTGACACGCGCCAGGCGCTCCGCACGCTGGGCGAGTCTCAGGTTGTTGAGGTACGTCCCCGCGTAGCCGGTGAAGGCGAGGACGACGGTGAGGATCGCAGCACCCATGGGGCGTCACGGTAGCGTCCGGCGGACGGCACGGCGGTGGCCGGCCGAACTCGCCGGCTCACCACCGCCGTCGGCCCGCACGGCCCGCTCACCGGTCGGGCAGCAGATCCCTCGACGCCTCGGCCGCCTTCCGCACGATCCGGTCCCGGGGGAAGCCCGACTGCGCCTCGGCCGCCTGCTGGTTGCCGCCGGCCACGTGGACGGGGCCGTACGGCAGCCGCTCCAGGCCCTCCCTGGCGACGTCCTCCGGCTCGGCCACGTTGAGCCCCGGCAGGTCGAGGTGGAGCCCCGCGCGCTCCATCGCGGGGGTCCGCGTGACGCCGAGGACCAGTTCCAGCACGTCGACGCCGTGCGGGGCGAGTTCCAGCCACAGCCCCTCGGCGAAGATCCGGCCGAACGCCTTCGCCGCGGAGTAGATGCTGATCTCCTCGTGCCCGAGGAACCCCGCGAGCGAACCGACGAGCAGCAGCCCGCCCCGTCCGCGCGCCTTCAGCCGCGCGCCGAAGTGGTGCGCCAGGGCGAGCTGGGCCGTGATGTTCAGGTCGAGGACCTGCCGCATCGCCGCCATCCGGGACTCGACGAACTCCCCGCCGTGCGTGTTGGCGCCCGCGTTGAAGACGAGCAGCCCGACGTCGAGCCCTGCCGTCTCGCGTGCGACGGTCTCCGGGGTCGCCGGATCGAGGAGGTCGAGGGCGAGCGTCCGCACCTCCACGCCGTGCTTCTCCGCCTCGGCGGCCGCCTCCCGCAGCGGCTCCTCGCGGCGTGCGAGGAGCACGAGGTTGACGCCGGCCTCGGCGAGCTGCCGCGCGAATGCCGCGCCCACCCCCTCGGAGCCGCCTGCCACCACGGCCCAGGATCCGTACCGTTCCGCGTCTATCACCGTGCCTCCCGGGTGGTGCGGTCCGCCGCGGGGTCGAAGACGGGCACGACGCCGTCGAGTGCGGCCTGCTCGACGGTGTCGCGCAGCGCGCCGCAGACGCCGACGGCTTGCGCCTCGTCACGCAACTCGGGGCAGCCGGCGCGGACTTGGGAGGTCCACTGCACGCTCGTGTGCTGCCAGCTGAACTTCTGCACCTGCACGCGGCTCCCGCAGGCCCGGCAGGCGAGCGGCACCAGGTTGCGGCGCTCCTCGCGCTCCCAGGCCGGCTGCCGCCCGCCGTCGCTCGGCGGCCCCATCAGCCGGCGGCACCCGCGGCCGCGCCCGCCTGCTCGGCGCCGGCCCCGGCACGGCGTGCGAGGTTCTCCTCCATCTCCCTGCGCCACGCCTCGACGGGCCTGCTCGTGTCGAGCTCGAATTCGAACCGGTCGGTCATCTCCGTGCGGACGTCGGCGACGTCCACGTAGAACTGCTCGTACCAGCGCCGGAGTTGGTAGACCGGGCCGTCCTCCTCGCAGAGGAGCGGGTTGTCGATCCGGGTCTTCGACTTCCAGATCTCGATGTCCTGCTCGAAGCCCAGCTTGATGAAGTCGCCCATGCCGCGGGCCTGGTGGAGCGCGGTCTCGTCGGGGAGCCCCGCGGGCTTCTTGACGATGATCCCGTACATCAGGACGAACTTGTTCGCCGTCACCGGGTAGTGGCAGTTGATGAGGATCGACTCGATGTCTCCGGTGTCGAACCGGTAGACGAGTTCGTCGATCATGAACGAGGGGCCGAAGTACGAGGCGAGAGAGGTGTTCCCGAGCATCGTCGGCTCGCCCTCCAGCGCGGGCTTTGCGACGTCCTCGCGCGAGAGGCCCTCCATGTACTGCGTCGCGACGTGGCCCTCGAAGACGTTCCGGAACTTCGTCGGGAACGCGTAGTGCACGTAGAAGAAGTGCGCCATGTCCACCACGTTGTCGACGACTTCGCGGCAGTTGGTGTCGACCTCGACCGAGTACCAGACCCAGTCGCTCCACTCGTCGCTCAGCCCGCCCTCGATCCGCGGGATCGCCTGCTCCGCCAGGGGCGGGTTGCCCTCCGGGTCGTTCCAGACGAAGAAGAGCCCGTCCTGGTCGAGCGTGGGCCACGAGCGGGTGCGGGCGCGCGGCGGCACACGGCGCCCGTACGGGATGCCGGCGCAGCGGCCGTTGCCGCCCCACCGCCAGTCGTGGAACGGGCAGGCCACCGCGTCGCCCTTGACGGTGCCCTTCGAGAGGTCTCCGCCCATGTGCCGGCAGTAGGCGTCGAGTACGTGCAGTTCGCCGTTGCTGTCGGCGAAGACGACCAGCTTCTGGCCGAACGCCTGGACCGAGTGCGGCCCGCCGTCCTTGAACGACTCGGACACGCCCAGGCAGTGCCAGCCGCGCGCGAACCTCGTGGGCGCCGCGCCGGTGTCGATGGTGCGTACCTCGTCCGGGGACTGGGTGGTGCTGACAGCGCTGCTCACAGTCGTCCCTCCCTTCGGTGAATGGCCTCAAGCTAGGGCGGCGCACGGCTGCGGGCACCGGCGAGTCCCGCTGGCCGGGACGGAGCGCGGGGGCCGCGTCCGGACGCGCCTAGCGTGCGTCCCGGCCGGGCGGGGCAGCCGAGGCAGGCACCGGCGCAGGCGTGCGGAAGGCGGTTCGCGGTGACGGGTGAGAGCGTGCGGAAGGCGGTGCGCGACCTGCTGCCGGCGATCGGCGAGCGGGCGCAGGAGACGGACGACGGGCGGGCCGTCGCCCCCGGAACGGTGCGGGACCTGGCGGCAGCGGGCGTCTTCCGGACGCTGCAACCGCGGCGTTACGGAGGAGAGGAGGGCGACCCGGTCGAGTTCTTCCGGCTCGTCCGCGAACTCGCCGCCGTCTGCGGCTCGACGGGCTGGGTGGTCTCCGTACTCGGCGTCCACCCCTGGCAGTTGGGCCTCTTCGAGGACCGTGCGCAGGCCGAGGTCTGGGGCGAGGACGCCGACACGCTCGTCTGCTCCGCGTACGCGCCGACCGGCCGCCTCACGCCCGACGGCGGGGGCGGCTACCGCCTCTCCGGGCGCTGGCGGTTCTCCTCCGGCTGCGCGCACGCGAGTTGGGCGCTGCTCGGCGCCCTCGTCGTCGGCTCCGAGGGGCACCCCGTCGACTTCCTCACCGTGCTGGTGCCGCGCTCCGAGCTCCGTGTCGTCGACGTCTGGGACGTCGTCGGGCTGCGGGGCACGGCCAGCAACGACCTCGTCGTGGACGACGCCGAGGTGCCCGCGCACCGTGTGCTGAGCAACTACCGCCAGGCCCAGCTCCGCGGCCCGGGACAGCAGGTGAACACCGGACCGCTGTACCGCCTGCCGTTCGCCGCGGTTTTCACCCACGCCATCGCCTCCCCGCTCCTCGGCATCGTCTCCGGCTGCTGGGAGCGGTACGTCGAGACGATGCGCGAGCGCACCCGGCTCAGCCTCGGCGGCGACCGGTTCGCCGAGGACCCGTACGCGCAGGTGTCGTTGGCGAGGGCCGCGAGCGAGATCGACGCCGGCGTCCTCCAAGTCGAACGCAATCTGCGCGAGTTGGGGGAGTGCGCGGCGTCGGGCCGCGAGATCCCGCTCGAACTGCGCCTGCGTACGCGGCGGGACCAGGTCCGCGCCACCGAGCGCGCCACGTACGCCGTGGACGAGCTCTTCCGCACGGCCGGCGGCATGTCCCTGCACCGCGGCCACCCGATCGAGCGCGCCTGGCGCGACGCGCACGCGGGCAGCGTCCACGTCGCCAACGACCCGGAGCGCGCCCTCGCGATGTACGGACAGGGCGCGTTCGGCCTCTCCGTCGAGGACAACCTGGTGTGACGCGGCACGGATGCGCGGCTGTCGGGGTCAGGCGCCCGACGCCATCCCTCGTGCGGCGAGGTAGCCGAACGTCATGGCCGTCCCTAGCGGTATCCCCGGCCCCGGATAGCACCGTCCGCTGAGCGAGGCGGCCGTGTTGCCCGCCGCGTAGAGCCCGGGGAGCACGGTGCCGTCGGTGCGCAGCACGCGGCCCGCGGCGTCGGTGCGGAGGCCGCCCTTGGTGCCGAGGTCGCCGAGGCGGACGGGGGCGGCGTAGTAGGGCGGCTCGGTGAGCGGGACGAGGCAGGGGTTCGGGTGCTCCTCGGCCGCGGCCGGGTCGGCGAAGAACCTGTCGTACGCCGACGTGCCGCGCCCGAAGGACGCGTCGTCGCCCGCTGCCGCCGACGCGTTGAACTCCTCGGCGGTTTCCCGGAGCCGGGCCTCCGGCACGCCGATGGCGCGGGCGAGTTCCTCCAGCGTGTCGGCGCGGTGCCAGGTGCCGGCCGCGAGACTCGCCTCCGGGTCGACGTCGGGGACGGCGATGAGCGGCATCCGTCCGCCCTCGCGCGAGTCGAAGACGAGGTGGGCGGGGTCGCGGCGGGCGGCGTCCGCGGCGAGTTCGCGTCCCATGCGGTCGTAGGGGAGCGACTCGTTGGCGAAGCGGCGGCCCTCGGCGTCGACCAGGAAGCCGCCGCGGAGACCGAGGACGAACGAGGGCGCACCGTCGGGCTGGGGCGAGACGGGGCACCACCATGCCTCGTCGAGGAGTCCGGTGGCGGCGCCGAGCGCGGTGGCCGCGTCCATCGGCCCGCCGTCGTTGCTGCCCGCGGGCGCCATCGACGTCGCCGGACCGCCGGGGACGCCTTCGGCGGTGCGCCGCCGCGCGTTCCGCTCGAAGCCGCCGGCCGCCAGGAGCACCCCGCGGCGTGCCCGTACGGTGGCCCGGGTGCCGTCCTCCGCCGTGACGACGGCGCCGGTCACCCGGCCCCCGTCGGCGGTGAGTTCGGTCATCGCGGTGCGGGTGCGCACCTCTGCGCGGCCGGTGCTGCGCATCGCGAGGAGCAGGCGTCCGATGAGCGCCCTGCCGCCGTCGAGGATCTCGGTGTGCCCGCGCTCCCGGCGGTCCCTGTCGACGGCGGGGCGGACGAGCGCGGCGTCGGCGCCGAGTTCGGCGAGGGGCAGGTCCGCCGGCATCACCGAGCGGCCGAGGGAGAGGCTGCCGGGGGCCTCGAAGTAGTCGGGGAACGCCTGCCAGGCGAACGCGACGTGCTCGTTCGCCTCCAGCGTCGCCACGACCTCGGGCGCGTGGCGGAGGAACGCCTCCCTGCGCTCCTGCTCGAAGTCGCCGAGGAGCGCGTCGAGATAGCTGCGCGCCGACTCGGTGGAGTCGCCGGCGTCCGACCTGCGCTGCACCTCGCTCCCGGGGAGCCAGCACGCGGCGCCCGAGTACGCAGAGGTGCCGCCCAGCAGCGGCGTACGCTCGACCACCAGCACGTCGAGCCCGGCGGAGGCGGCGGTGTACGCGCCGGTGAGCGCGCCCGCGCCGGACCCGACCACCAGTACGTCGCACTCGCGCAGTCCCTGCCGCCCGCCCTCGACCGTCGTTCCCACCGCGCCTCCTCGTCCGGTCCGCCGCCCGTCCCCGGGCGCCGACGACGAAACCGCAGGGCTCGACGGTGCGGCGAGCGCAGTCCCACTCAGCGGACGCGCTCCGCGGGGATTGACTTGGCCTCCCGCCTCTGATCCTGCGGAAGCTACGGGCGGGTATGGTCGGGGTGAGCCGAACCGAGGGAGTGAGGATTCCGTTGCCCAGAGTCGCCTCGGGCCGCGCGGCAGCCGAACCCAGCTCTGCCGAGCAGCGCGCCCGGTACCTGCGGATACTCCGGGTCGCCGCCCGGCTGGGCTCCGAACTCGGCCTGGAGCGCGTGCAGATGCACGAGGTGGCCAAGGGAGCCGGCGTCGCCATCGGAACCCTCTACCGCTACTTTCCCTCCAAGACGCACCTTTTCGTCGGCGTCATGGCGGACCAGGTGGAGCGCATGGGCAGGCGCGTCGGCCACCCGGAAGGCGTGCCGCCCCACGAGGCCGCGTTCACGGTGCTCCAGGAGTCGAGCAGGGCGCTGCTGCGGCGACCCAACCTCGCGGTGGCGATGCTCACTTCGTCGAACGCGGCGAACGCGGCGACCGTCACGGACGTCGGCCGGATCGACCGCGGCTTCCGGCAGCTCCTCCTCGACGCGGTCGGTCTGGAGCAGCCGACGGCGCACGACGTCACGCTCATCCGGCTGCTCCTGCAACTCTGGTACGGCGTCCTCCAGTCGGGGCTCAACGGCCGCGTCTCCATGCCGGACGCCGAGGCCGATCTCCGCCTCGCCTGCCGGTTGCTCCTCGCGGGGCTCTCCAACACGCAGGCGCCGCAGGCGGATTGAGACCGCGTCCCGGCCAGCGGGACGATCCCGCGTGGAGGACGCGCCAACCGCCTACCGTTCGCGAGGAGTCGGCCCGCACACGTCAGGAGCTCTGCGATGGCACGCCGTACGATCGTGACCGGTTCGGCCTCCGGGATCGGGCGGGCCACTGCCGACCTGCTGCGGGCCAGGGGCGAGCAGGTGACCGGCGTCGACCTGCGCGACGCCGAGGTCCGCGCGGACCTCGGCACCCGGGCCGGACGCCGGGATGCGCTGGAGTCGCTGGCCGCCGCGCATCCCGGCGCAGGCGTCGACTCCGTCGTCGCCTGCGCCGGGATCGCGGCCCAGCGGCCCGCCACCGTCGCCGTCAACTACTTCGGCACCACCGCCCTGTTGGCCGGGCTCCGGCCGCTCCTCGCACGCGGCACGGACCCGCGGGCCGCGCTCGTCGCCTCGATCACCGTCACCTCCGCGCTCGACGAGGCGATCGTGGCGGCATGCCTCGACGGCGACGAGGAGCGCGCCGTCGCCCGCGCGGCCGAGGCGGCACCGCACGAGATCTACCCGTCCTCGAAGGGCGCGCTCGCCCGCTGGGTGAGGCGCACCTGCCTCGCCCCCGGCTGGGCGGACGCCGGCATCCCGCTCAACGCGGTCGGCCCCGGGGTCGTCCGCACACCGATGACGGGCGGTCTCTTCGCCGACCCGGCGATGAAGGCGGTCATGGACGAGGCGATCCCGATGCCGCTCAACGGGTACGCCGGACCCGAGGCGGTGGCCGCGGCCCTCGCCTGGCTCACGAGCCCGGAGAACACGCACGTGACAGGCCAGTTGCTCTTCGTCGACGGGGGCGCGGAGGTGGCCCTGCGCGGGGAGGGGCCGCGCTGAGCGGTCGGGGGCGGGCCGCCCGATCGGCCCGAGTCGCCGCCGTCAGACCCCCGTCGTGTCGAGCTCCGCGAGCGCGTGGGCGGCGAAGGTGCGCCCCGGGTCGCGTCCGGCGAAGTGCGGCGTGACCTTCGCCGCGAACTCCTCGGCGGTGAAGGCGTCCTCGTCCGCGGTGAACTGCTCCTCGACGCTGGGCGGTGCGAGGAGCGCGACCATCCTGCCGTAGACGACGAAGACCTGGCCCGAGATTCCGGCCGCGGCCGGCGAGGCGAGGTAGCGGACGAACTCGGCGACACGCTCGGGCGCCATGATGTCGGTTTCGCCGTCCGAGGGGTCGGCCCCGAAGGTCGCGTCGGTCATGGCGGTGCGCGCCCGGGGGCAGATGGCGTTGGCCCGTACTCCGTAGCGCGCGAGGCCCTGCGAGGTGGCGAGGGTCAGCGCCGTGATCCCGGCCTTCGCCGCCGCGTAGTTGGGCTGCCCGGCCGAGCCGAAGAGGAACGCCTCGGACGACGTGTTGACGACACAGCCGTCGACGGGTGCCCCCGCGGACTTCGAGGCCGCACGCCAGTGCGCGGCCGCCGCGCGGGAGACGGCGGCGTGGCCCTTGAGGTGGACCCGGAGCACGTCGTCCCAGTCCTGCTCGGTGAGGTTGAAGAGCATCCGGTCCCGCAGCACGCCCGCGTTGTTGACGACGACGTCGAGGCGGCCGAAGCGCTGGACGGCCGTGTCCACGAGCCGTGCGCCCAGCCCCCATTCGCCGACATCGCCGACGACGGCGACGGCCTCGCCGCCCGACTCCGCGATCTCCGCCGCGCATGCGTGCGCCCCCTCGCCGACGTCGTTGACGACGACACGGGCGCCGGCGCCCGCGAGCGCCTTCGCCTCGGCGCGCCCGAGCCCCGCGCCGGCTCCGGTGACGACGGCGGTGCGCCCCGTCAGCTGCAGTGCTGCGGTGTCGGCTCCCATGTGGTTCCTCTCGACGGGTCCGGCGCCGATCCGCCCGGGCGGACGGCGGGTTGGTGGCTCGGCGCCACCCAACGGCAGCCGGTGGCGGTGCGTCGAGCGCCGTCCCGGTCAGCGGGAGGCGGCTTGGCGGGGCCGGTCCGCTGCGGCTAGTTTCCCCGGCCACGAACTGGAATTGGTTTCAGCGAAACTGAGGAGCACAGATGCCGCGTCCGGTGATCGTCGAAGCGGTCCGCACGCCGATCGGCAGGCGCGACGGAGCCCTCAGCGGAGTGCACCCGGGCCAACTGCTCGGCGCCGTCCAGCGAGGGTTGGTGGAGCGCGCCGGAGTCGACGCGGCCGAGGTGCAGCAGGCCGTCGGCGGGTGCGTGACGCAGGCGGGGGAGCAGTCCAACAACGTGACGCGCGGCGCCTGGCTCGGCGCGGGGCTGCCGCACACGACGGCCGCCACCACCGTCGACTGCGCCTGCGGCTCGTCGCAGCAGGCCGTCCACCTCGTCGCCGGGCTGATCGCGGCCGGCGCCGTCACCACCGGCATCGGGTGCGGCGTCGAGGGGATGAGCCGCGTACCGCTCGGCAAGGCGCTCGCACCGGGGACCGGCAGCCCCCGCACCCCCGACTGGCAGCTCGACATGGCCGACCAGTTCACCTCGGCCGAGCGGATCGCCGTCCGCCGCGGCCTCACCCGCGCCGAGGCCGACGAGTTCGGCCTGCGCTCGCAGCGCCGCGCGGCCACCGCCTGGGCGGAGCGCCGCTTCGACCGCGAACTCCTCCCCGTCACCACGCCCGAGGGCACCGTCGTCGCGCGTGACGAGGGGCTCCGCGAGACCTCGGCCGAGAAGCTCGCCGCGCTCAAGCCCGTGCTCGACGAGGGGATACACACGGCGGGCAACACCTCGCAGATCAGCGACGGCGCCGCCGCCGTCCTGCTGATGGACGAGGCGCGCGCGCCC
>NZ_AJTQ01000352.1 GCF_000262345.1 Streptomyces xiaopingdaonensis
CGCGGGCGCGGATCGTCGCCCAGGCGCTCGTCGGCGCGGAGCCGTACTACCACCTCGACGGGCCCGTCGACGCGACGGCGCACGTCCTGAAGCAGGCGGGCATGGCCGTCGGGGACCTCGACCTCGTCGAGGTCAACGAGGCGTTCGCCTCCGTCGTCCTCTCCTTCCTCCGGGTGCACGAGGTCGACCCGGACCTGGTCAACGTCGGCGGCGGCGCCATCGCGCTCGGCCACCCCGTCGGCTCCACGGGGGCCCGGCTCCTCACCACGGCGCTCCACGAGCTGGAGCGCACCGACGGGACGAGGGCCCTCGTCACCATGTGCGCAGGCGGCGCGCTCTCCACGGCCACGATCGTCGAACGCCTCTGAGCCCGGCGCCAACGCCCCGGCACCGCCCGCCAGTTCGACCACCCGAGGGGACGCCATGACCATCGGACTCACCGAGGAGCACCGCGCGCTGCGCGACTCCGTGCGCGGCTGGGCCGCCCGGCACGTCCCGCGCACGGAGGTGCGTGCCGCGTTCGACGCGGAGCGCGAGCGGACGCCCGCCTGGTGGCGGCCGCTCGCCGAACAGGGGCTGCTGGGGCTGCACCTGCCGGAGAAGTGCGGGGGCTCCGGGTACGGACTCGTCGAACTCGCCGTCGTCCTGGAGGAGTTGGGGCGCGCGTTGGCGCCAGGACCGTTTCTGCCGACGGTGCTCGCCTCGGCCGTCCTCCACGAGGCGGGCCGCGACGACCTGCTCCCTCCGCTCGCCGACGGCAGCCGCACCGCGGCGCTCGCGCTCGACCCCGGCACCCTCGCGCTCACCCGCCGTCCCGACGGCCGCGCCGTCCTGGCGGGGGAGTCGGCGCCGGTGCTCGGCGGACACGTCGCCGACCTCGTCGTCCTGCCCTTCCACGAGGAGGGGCAGCCGGGTTGGGCCGTGGCGCCACGCGCCGCGCTCGCCGCCGACGACCTGGCCAGCCACGACGCCACCCGGCGCCTCTCCCGCTTCCGCGCCGAGGACCTCGTCCTAGAGGAGCCCGACGTACTCGGCGTCCTCGCACCGCGGCGCCCGTACGACCTCGCCGCTGCCCTCTTCGCCGCCGAGGCGTCGGGGCTCGCCGATCTCAACACCTCGGTCGCCGCCGAACACGCCCGGGTGCGCACGCAGTTCGGCCGCCCGATCGGGCAGTTCCAGGGCGTCAAACACCGCTGCTCGCGGATGCTCGCCCGCGCCGAGCAAGCGAGGGCCTGCGCCTGGGACGCCGCACGCGCGCTCACCCCGGGCAGCGGCGCCGACGCACAGGAGGCCGGGCTCGCCGCGGCGACGGCGGCGGCGACGGCAGTGGACGCCGCCTTCACGACCGCCAAGGACGCCGTCCAGACCCTCGGCGGCATCGGCTTCACCTGGGAGCACGACGCCCACCTCGTCCTGCGCAGGGCGCACACCCTGCGCCTGCTCCTCGGCCCCGGCGCCGGATGGCACCGCAGGATCGCGGCGCTCACCCTGGAGGGCGCCAGGCGCGACCTCGGCGTCGAACTCCCCGCCGAGGCAGCGCCGATGCGTGCGGAAGTACGCCGAACCCTCGCCCCCGCACGGAAGTTGCCGGAGGCCGAACGCCGCACCTACCTCGCGGACCACGGGTTCACCGCGCCGC
>NZ_AJTQ01000353.1 GCF_000262345.1 Streptomyces xiaopingdaonensis
TCATCGCGGAGGAGCTGCAGGCGGCGGGGCTGCGCCCCGTCGACCTCGTCATCGGCGCCTGGGTCGTCCCCACGCTCGTCGCGCACGGCACCGACGGGCAGCGGGACCGCTTCCTGCCGCCCACGCTCCGCGGCGAGGTCACCTGGTGCCAGCTCTTCAGCGAGCCGGACGCCGGGTCCGACCTCGCCTCGCTGACGACGAAGGCCGAACGCGTGCCGGGCGGCTGGCGGTTGACCGGCCAGAAGGTGTGGACGTCGATGGCGCGCGAGGCCGACTGGGGCATCTGCCTCGCCCGCACGGAACCGGAGGCGCCGAAGCACTCCGGGATCTCCTACTTCCTGCTCGACATGGCGAGCCCGGGCCTCGACGTACGGCCCCTCCGAGAGATCACCGGAGACTCGCTCTTCAACGAGGTCTTCCTCGACGGCGTCTTCGTCCCCGACGACTGCCTCGTGGGGAAGGCGGGCGACGGCTGGCGGCTCGCCCGCACCACCCTCGCCAACGAGCGGGTCTCGCTCTCGTCCGGGTCCTCGCTCGGCGCCGCGGAGGAGACGCTCCTCCGACTCGCGCGCGACGAGCGGGACTCCGACCCCTCGCGCACGGAGACCCTCGGCCGTCTCCTCGCCGCCGCGCACTCCTGCGCACTCCTGCGGCTGCGTTCGACACTTCGTTCGCTCGCCGGGGAGCAGCCGGGCGCGGAGTCGAGCATCGCCAAACTGATCGGCGTCGAACACCTCCAGGAGGCGTGGGAGACAGCGGTGGAGTGGCGCGGCGCGGACGCGCTCTGCGGCGCGCGGCAGCCGCGGGACGCGACGTGGTGGTTCCTCAACTCCCGCTGCATGTCGATCGCCGGCGGCACCACGGACGTCCAGCTCAACATCGTCGGCGAACGCCTCCTCGGTCTCCCGCGAGACCCGGAGCCCGCCGCCCCGATCCGCAGCCGACCCGACGCCGGTTGAGAAAGGCCCACCCGTGCCCATCGACGTGACCGCAGCCCTCGCCGCCGAACCCGCCACCACCCGGCTCACGTGGACGGAGCGCGACGTCCTCCTCTACCACCTCAGCCTCGGCGCGGCGGCCGACCCCGTCGACCACGCGCAACTCCGGTGGGCGTACGAGGAGCAGCTCCGGACGCTGCCGACCTTCGCCGTCGTCGCAGGCCGGGGGATCTCGGCGGGCGGGGCGCAACCGCCGGGGCTCCAACTCCCCGGCGTCGACGTCGACGTGCGCCGCATCCTCCACGCCGGCCAGCGGCTCCGGCTGCACGCACCGATACCCGCTGCGGGAGCGGCCCGGCTCGCCTCGCGGACCAAGGCCGTCCACGACAAGGGGAAGGCCGCCCTCGTCGTCGTCGAGCAACGGGCCACGGCGGACGACGACACGCACCTGTGGACGGCCGAACTGGAGCTGTGGGCCCGCGGCGAGGGCGGATTCGGCGGCGACCGCGGGCCCGCGGCAGGTCCGTCGGCGCCGGACCGCGCGCCAGACCACGTGCTCACCGTGCCGACGTCGCCGCGGCAGGCGCTCCTCTACCGCCTCAACGGCGACCTCAACCCGCTCCACGCCGACCCGGACACCGCCTCCGCCGCAGGCTTCGAGCGCCCGATCCTCCACGGGCTCGCCACGTACGGGACCACTTGCCGGGCGGTCGTCGACGAACTACTCGGCGGCGACCCCTCGTCGGTCGCAGGGTTCGACGCGCGCTTCGCCGGGACGCTCACGCCCGGCGAGACCCTCCGCGTCCGCGTGTGGCGCGAGACCGCCGGGTGGCGCCTCACCGCCGACTGCCCGGAACGCGGGTGCGCACCCGTCCTCGACCGGTCCTTCCTCGCCCTCGCGGAGTGAACGGCCGGCTGTGCGGCGTACGTTGACCGCTGCCAGGATGCGCGGACGCCGATCCTTGCCGAGACGAGCGGAGTGAAGATGCAGCAGACCACCACGGGGGAAGCCGACGGAGTCGCGCTCAGTGCCGAGCCGGGCGCACGCCCGGCGGACGAGGCGGTAAGCGCACTGCGCCGCGTGCAGCGCGCGCTGCTGCGCGGCGGCGGCACCACCGCCGCGCTCGCCGACGTCGCGGCCCGACTCCACGCCCTGGCCGACGAGTTGGAGACGACCGCACCGCCCACCGAGGACCGCATGGCCGAGATGTGGCAGGCGACGCCCCCGCGCCACGACCCCGTCACGGGCCCCGAGAACCCCCTTGCCCCACCGATGCGCCTGCACGGCCGCGCAGACGGCTCCGTCGACGGCACCACCGTCCTCGACCTCCCGTACCAGGGCCCACCCGGCCACGTGCACGGCGGAGTGACCGCCCTCCTCCTCGACCACACCCTCGGCACCGCCAACGCCTGGGCGGGCACCTCCGGCATGACGGCCGAACTCACCCTCCGATACCAGCGCCCGACGCCGCTCTTCGAACCGTTGGAGGTGGCGGCGCACCAGGTCGCGGTCGAGGGGCGGCGCATCCGCACGTCGGGCACCGTTTCGGCGCGGGGCCGGGTGTGCGTGCGTGCCGAAGGAGTCTTCGTCGACAAGAGACTGCCGAAGCCGCGGGCGCGTGTCGGGCCGTGACCGATGTGCACCGCAACTTCCGCGAGTGGACGCCTCGTTGGCGGTGCGGAGCGCCGGGACGGTCGTCAGACCGTCGCGAGCCGGTCCACCAGCAGCTCCACCCACCGCTCGGTGTTCTCCGGAGGCAGCCGTCCCGCACGGGTCAGGGTCGCGAGCCCTGCTGGTCGCCGCGTTTGCCCGGGCCCGCGGGCCGACACCGCACCGGCAGGGGGTCGTACGAGCGCGGCGGGTCTCCGGTGTTCGGGAGCGCAGCCGCTGTTGGGAGACGTCGCCGGGCGAGACGACTCACTGGAGGAAAGCGAGGTGAAAACCGCGGGCGGTTCTCGTGCGACTCGCTCACGTCCTCGCCTTGCGTGGCCGGGTTCCGGTCGCCGCGGGCGTGGAGGGCGCGTCGAGGAAGGAGCGGCCCGCCCTCGCGGCCCCGGGCGTCCTCGGCCCCGTCGCTGAACGAGGGCCCGTCCAGGGTGCCGAAGAGGCGCGGGTGCCCGTCCTTGGGCAGCGGGGAGGTGGGCGCGTCCGGTGGGAGGTCGGATCAGTCGACGGAGGCGATCAAGGGCGGGCAGCGGGCCGCTCGACGTAGCGTGGGGAGCCTCCGAACTCGCCGGCGACGGGGCGCCGTCCTTCCCCGCGGGCCGTAACTCGGTACGCACCGGCGGAGGTCACATACTGGGCGCCCCGCCACGCGGGCGCACTCGGGGCGCCCAGCCCGCCCGCCCCTGCCCTCACCAGCACAGATCCCGTCGCAGCACCTTGCCCGTCGCGTTGCGCGGTAGCGGCTCCCGGGTGAGGCGCCACCTGCTCGGCACCTTGAAGTAGGCGAGGCGTTCGCGGGCGAAGGCGTGCAACTCGGCCTGCGTCGGCCCGTGTTCGGCCCTGACCACCACGACGGCGGCCACCTCCTCGCCCAGGTCCTCGTGCGGTGAGCCGAGCACCGCGCACTCGGCGACACCCGGGTGCTCCTCCAGGCAGTACTCCACCTCGGCCGGATAGACGTTCTCCCCGCCGCGCAGGATGAGATCGGACCGGCGCGCCGCTAGCCACAGCATCCCCCGCTCCAGCCTGCCGATGTCGCCGGTGCGCAGCCAACCGTCCCCGTCGAGAACGGACTCGGTCGCCTCCTCGTCCTGCCAGTACCCGAGCATGTTGAAAGGGCTGCGGACGTGGATCTCGCCGTCCTCGCCCTCCGGCAGCGCCTCCGAGAGCGGACCGCGGATCTCCACCGCGACGGTGACCGTCGGGTACCCGACGCTGCCGGGGTTGCGTCGCAGCACCTCGCCCGCGGCCACGGCGACCGAGGTGCTCGTCTCCGTCAACCCGTAGCTGTCGACGAGCGCGTGCGCCGCCGCCGGAAGTGCCTGCCGCAGGCGGCGTTTGAGCGCGTCGGAGGAGGGCGCGGAGGCCAGGGCCACCGCCGTCAGCGAGGAGAGGTCGTACCGGTCGAGGTCGGGTGCGTCGAGGAGGCGCTGCGCCATCGTCGGGACCGCGCCCCAGTGGGTCACCCGTTCGGACTCGATGAGGCGCAGCACGCGCGCCGCGTCGAAGGCGCCCTGGTGCATCACGACAGTGGAGCCCGTGGCGAGGCGCGGCACGGCGAGGTTGTGGAGCGAAGCGATGTGGAAGAGCGGCGAGGTGAGGAGGTAGCGGTGCGGGCCCGCGGCGCCGGCCGCCGCGGCCACGGCGTCGCTGAGCCGCAGGTACTCGACGACGGCGAGCAGGTTGCGGTGCGAGTGCACCGCGCCCTTGGGACGGCCCGTCGTCCCGCTGGTGTAGACGATCACCGCTGGGTCGTCCTCGTTGCCACGCGGCTGCGGGAGCGGCGCGTCCGCGTCACCGACGAGGCGCGGCAGGTCCTCCTCGACGGTGAGCACGGGCACCCGGCACCCGTCGAGGAGCTGAGCGCGCGCGGCGTCCGCGACGACGACCGAGGGGGTGCTGTGCCCCAGCGCGTACGCCACCTCGCGCGGCGACCACCAGGAGTTGAACGCCACGACGACCGCACCGAGTGCCTGCGCCGCCCAGAACGCCACCACCCACTCGGGGCAGTTCGCCGCCAGCACCGCGACCCGGTCGCCCTTGCCGACGCCGTACCCGTCGCGGAGCGCGCGGGCCAACGAGGCCGCTTGCGCCGCGTGTTGCGCGAACGTGAGGCGCCGGTCCGCCGTCACCAGGTACTCCGCCTCGCCGCGGGCCGCCGAGGCGGCGAGGAGGTCACGCAGCGAGCGGTGGCGGTGGCGGAAGACGGGCATCGTCGCGCCCCGCACCGATTCGTCGTGGATCTCGAACTCCGCGCCGGGAGCGGTGAGTTCGGTGAGGGCGGCGGCGGGGTCAGCGTACCGGCGCATGGCGGTCCCCTCTCGGCGGTCTGCGGGGAGGGAACGTCTCACGCCGTGTTGCGGCAGCCCGTGCCGTCTCCCGGTGAGCGGGACGGCCGGGGCCGCCCGGTCCTGGCCGTCGCTAGCGTCCGCACCACGCACCCTGCGACGGCCGACGCGTCGCCGCGGTGACGACCACGCCCCACCGAGGAGGCCCTCGTGAACCCCCGCCCCACGCAACCCACCGCAGCGCCCGACCCGCTGGCACCCGCTCGCCTCGGCCCCCTCGAACTGCGCAACCGCACCATCAAGGCGGCGACCTACGAGGGGCTCAGCCGCCACGGGCTCGTCACCGAGGAGCTCATCGACTTCCACCGCCGCCCCGCGGCCGGCGGCGTCGGCATGACCACGGTCGCCTACTGCGCCGTCGCCCCGGACGGCCGCACCGACCGCCACCAGATCCTCTGGCGCCCCGAGGCCGCCGCGGGGCTGCGCAAGCTCACCGACGCGGTGCACGCCGAAGGCGCCGCGATCTCGGCCCAGTTGGGCCACGCGGGCCCCGTCGCCGACCCGAAGGGCAACAAGGCGCCGGGCCTCGGTCCCGGCCGGATCTTCCACAAGACGACGTTGAGCGTCACCAGAGCCGCGACGCTCTCGGACATCCGGCGGGTCGTCCGCGCGCACGGAGACGCGGCGAGGATGGCCGTCGAGGTCGGCTTCGACGCGGTCGAGGTGCACCTCGGCCACAACTACCTCGCCAGCTCCTTCCTCAGCCCCAAGCTCAACCACCGCGGCGACTCCTACGGAGGCAGCCTGGAGAACCGCGCCCGACTCGCCAGGGAGACGGCACGTGCCGTGCGGGACGCGGTGGGCGACCGCATCGCGATCATCGCCAAGCTCAACATGGACGACGGCGTCCCCGGCGGCTTCTGGCTCGACGAGGCGATCCGGGTGGCCGAGTGGCTCGAGGAGGACGGCTCGGTCGACGCGCTGGAGATGACGTCGGGCAGTTCCCTCGGCAACCCGATGTACCTCTTCAAGGGCGACGCACCGCTGGACGACTTCGCCGCCGTCATGCCCCAGCCGATCAAGCTCGGTGTGAAGCTCCTCGGCAAGCGCATCCTCCGCGCCTACCCCTACAAGGACGCCTACCTCCTCGACGACGCGCGGCAGATCCGCGCCGCCGTCAAGCTGCCGATGATCCTCCTCGGCGGCGTCACCTCGAAGGAGGTGATGGACACGGCGATGGCGGAGGGGTTCGAGTTCGTCGCCATGGGACGGGCGCTGCTGCGGGAGCCCGACCTCGTCCACCGGATCGCCGACGACGAGCGCGCCCGCTCCCTCTGCATCCACTGCAACAAGTGCATGCCGACCAACTACACGGGCACCCACTGCGTCCTCGTCGATCCGGTCGGGCCGCGGGGCGAGGCGTGGCGCCAGGGGCGCACCACCGTCTGAACGCAGGAGGAGCACGTGGCCACCGACACCATCGCAGGACTGCTGCTCGCGCGGCTCGGCGACGGGCACCCGGGCGTCCGCACCACGGAGAGGTCGTACACCTGGGACGAGACGGTCCGGCACAGCGCGGCACGTGGTGCGCTGGCGCGCGCACTGCACGTCGAGGGGCGCCCTTTCCACGTGGGCGTACTGCTGGAGAACGTACCCGAGTTCCTTTTCTGGCTCGGTGGTGCGGCCCTCGCCGGCGCGACCGTGGTCGGGATCAACCCGACCCGGCGGGGCGCCGAACTCGCCGCCGAAGTCCGGCACACCGACTGCCAGTTGATCGTCACCGACCGAGCCGGTCTGGCGCTCCTCGACGGCCTCGACGTCGGCGTGGAGCGCGAGCGGTTCCTCCTCGTCGACGACCCGGACCACCACCGTCTGCTCGCCCGGCACACCTCGCCTCCGGCCGCCGAGGCGGCGGTCACCCCGCGCACGCAGTTGCTGCTCCTCCTCACCTCGGGCACCACGGGCACGGCCAAGGCGGCGCGGTGCTCGCAGGGGCGGCTCGCGGCGCTCGGGCACGCCAACGCCGCGAAGTACGCGATCGGCAGGGACGACGTCAGCTACTGCTGCATGCCGCTCTTCCACGGCAACGCGCTGATGGGACTCTGGGCCCCGTCGCTCGCCTCGGGCGCGGAGATCGCGCTCACCCCGAGGTTCTCCGCCTCCGGATTCCTGCCCGACGTACGGCGGTTCGGCGCCACCTACTTCACCTACGTCGGCAAGGCGCTCGGCTACGTCATGGCGACCGAGGAGCGTCCGGACGACGCCGAGAACACCCTCACCCACGGCTTCGGCACCGAGGCGTCGCCCGAGGACAAGGCCGGCTTCGCCCGCCGTTTCGGCTGCCGGCTGATCGAGGTCTACGGCTCCAGCGAGGGCAGCGGCGCCGTCCGCCAGGACCCCGCGGCGCCTCCCGGCGCCCTCGGCAGGCCGGCGCGGCCAGCGGTGCAGGTCGTCGACCCCGAGACGTTGGCGACCTGTCCCGCTGCCCGCCTCGACGAGCACGGCAGGGTGCGCAACGCGGAGGAGGCGGTCGGCGAGATCGTCGTCAAGGACGGCGCCGACGCTTTCGAGGGCTACTACCGCAACGAGGCCGCCGACGCCGAGCGCGTGCGGCACGGCTGGTACTGGACGGGCGACCTCGGCTACGTCGACGCGGCGGGCTTCCTCTACTTCGCCGGACGCGCGGGGGACTGGATACGCGTCGACGGTGAGAACACCTCGGCGCTCCGCATCGAGCAGGTGCTCCGCCGCCACCCCGACGTCGTCGCCGCAGGCGTCTACGCCGTACCCGACCCCCGTTCGGGGGACAGGGTGATGGCAGCGCTCGAACTCCGCGAGGGCGCCGGGTTCGACCAGGCGGAGTTCGCCGCCTTCCTCGCGGAGCAGCAGGACCTCGGCACCAAGCAGGCGCCGCACCTGGTCCGCGTCTCCCGCCGGCTCCCGGCGACCGGCTCCAACAAGGTGCGCAAACCCGCGCTCAAGGCGGAGGCGTGGCTCTGCGAGGACCCGGTCTACGAACGGCAGGGACGTGGCAGCCCTGCGTACCGCCCGCTCGACGCGGTCCGACGCGCCGCGCTGCGCGAGGAGTTCAGCCGCCACGGACGGCAGCGCTTCCTCCCGGGGCCGGGATGAGAGGCGCCCGCCCGTCCGTGGAGGAACACACCAGATGCGAGGAGGAGCAGCATGCAGCTGCGCGAAACACCGGAGCAGCTCCGGCTTCGGGAGGAGCTGCGGGGGTACTTCGCACAGCTCCTGCCGCCGGAGGAGCGACGCCGGGCCGCGGAGGAGGGCGTCGGCGGGGGGCGGTTCCGTGAGATCGTGCGCCGGCTCGGTTCGGACGGCTGGCTCGGCCTCGGCTGGCCTGTCGAGTACGGGGGCCAAGGGCGGTCGGCCGAGGACCAGTTCGTCTTCTTCGACGAGGTGCAGCGCGCCGGTGTCCCGTTCCCCTTCGTCACCGTCAACACCGTGGGCCCCACGCTGATGAAGCACGGCACCCCCGCGCAGCGGCGCCGCTACCTGCCCGGCATCCTCTCCGGCGAACGCGTCTTCGCCATCGGCTACACCGAGCCCGACGCGGGCACCGATCTCGCATCCCTGCGCACCCGCGCCGTGCGGGACGGTGAGGGATGGGTCGTCGACGGCAGCAAGATCTTCACCTCGGGCGCCAACACCGCGGACCACATCTGGCTCGCCTGCCGCACCGACCCCGAGGCGCCCAAGCACAAGGGCATCTCGCTGCTCATCGTCGACACTGGAGACCCCGGCTTCTCCTGGACGCCGATCGAGACCGTCGGCGGCCTGTCGGTCACCGCCACCCACTACAGCGGCGTCCGGGTGCCGGCGGACGGGCTCGTCGGCGAGGAGCACGGCGGCTGGCGGCTCATCACCGACCAGCTCAACCACGAGCGGATCGGTCTCGCGGCGCTGGGCGGGCGCACCCTCGGCCTCTGGCAGCAGGCGCTCGACCACGCACGCGCCACCGGGGCTCTCGAACTCCCCTGGGTGAGGCAGGAGTTCGCGCGGAGCCATGCCCGACTCGAAGCGATGCGGCTCCTCAACTGGAAGATGGCGGCCGCGGTCAACGACGCCACGCTCACCGGGGCCGACGCCGGCGCTGCCAAGGTCTACGGCACCGAGACGCACCTGGAGGTCTACCGCACCCTCCTCGGCGTACTCGGCGCCGCCGGCCGTATCCGTCCCGGCTCCCCGGGAGCCGCGCTCTCCGGGCAGCTGGAGCAGCTCTCCCGGCAGGGCGTCGTCAACACCTTCGGCGGCGGCGTCAACGAGGTCCTCCGCGACATGGTCGCCACAGGCGCCGGGCTCCCGCGTGCGAGGAGGGCGGCATGACACCGGACCTCACCCAGCGCCTGCAAGCCCTCGTCGGACGGGAGCTGGTGCCCGCAACCCCGGCGCAGGACGAGGTGAACCTCCCGATGATCCGGCACTGGGCGGAGGCGATGGGCGACGCCAACCCCGTCCACCTCGACGCCGACGCGGCGCGGGCCACCGGGCGCGAGGGCGTCGTGGCGCCGCCGACGATGCTCCAGGCGTGGACGATGCGGGGCTACGCGGCCCACCGGGACGGCGCCCGCCCCGCCCCGGCCGCGGCCGAGTTGACCGCGCTGCTTGACGAGGGCGGGTTCACCTCCGTCGTCGCCACCGACAGCGAACAGGAGTACATGCGGGAACTGCGGCTCGGCGACCGCATATCCGTCACCGAGGTCGTCGAGGAGGTCTCGCCGCGCAAGAGCACCTCCCTCGGGGAGGGGCACTTCGTCACCAGCCGCCGGACCTACCGCGACGCGGCGGGAGAGACCGTAGGCATCCAGCGCTGGCGCACCCTGCGCTACCGGCCGCCGGCGGCGCCCCGCGCCCGGCGTCCGCGGCCGGCGCTCAACCAGGACAACGCGTTCTGGTTCGAGGCGTGCAGGAAGCACCGGCTTCTCGTCCAACGCTGCGCCGACTGCGGCACGTTGCGCCATCCGCCGGGGCCGGCCTGCGGCGACTGTGCCTCCTTCGAGTGGGACACCGTCGAAGCGAGCGGCGCGGCCGTCGTCCACACCTACACCGTCGTCCATCATCCGCAGGTGCCGGCGTTCGACTACCCGCTCACCGTCGCGGTTGTCGAGCTCGCCGAGGGCACCAGGCTCATCGCCGAGCTCGTCGGCACGGCACCGGGCGAGGTGCGCATCGGGATGGACGTCGAACTCCAGTGGATCGACGCGGACGCCGAGTTGACGATCCCGGCCTTCCGGCCGGCCCGAGCGGGGAGCAGCTGAATGGACTTCGACCTCACCGAGGAGCAGGCAGCCGTACGGGCCCTCGCCGCCCAGGTCTTCACCGACCGCGCGACGCCCGAGCGGGTCCGTGCCGTCGAGCAGGGCCTTGCTGCCGAGCAGGGCAGTGCGGGCGGGCAGGGTCCTGTGGGCGGGCAGGGCGGTGCGGGCGGCCAGGGTCCCGTGGGCGGGGCCGCCGACCGGACCGACGGCGCGCTCTGGCGCGAACTCGCGGCGACGGGACTCCTCGCGCTTCCGCTGCCCGAGGAGCACGGCGGCGCCGGACTCGGTCTCCTCGAACTCTGCGCTCTCTTTCGCGAGCAGGGCCGCGCCACGGCGCCCGTACCGCTGTGGTCCGCGCTCCTCGCCGCACTCGCCCTCTCCGCACACGGCTCGCCCGCACAGCGGGACGCGCACCTGCCGGGCGCCGCCGACGGATCGTCCCGACTCGCCCTCGCCCTGGAGGAGTTCGGGCCCGCGGTCGCCGAAAGCCCGGCGACACGCGCCCGGCATGCCGACGCCGGCACGACGTTGACGGGTGTCAAGGCGGCCGTCCCCGGCCTCGCGGGAGCGGCCTCCGTCGTCGTCTCCGCGACGGACGCCGCCGACGGACGAGCCGGGCTCTATCTCGTGGACCCGCAGTGCGACGGCTGCACGACCGAGCCCGCCGAGACCACCGACCACCACCTCGCAGGACACCTCACCCTCGACGAGGCGCCCGCCGTGCCGCTCGGGGGCCCGGCGGCCCTGCCGCATCTCCTCGACCGCGCCCGCACCGCCCTCGCTGCCCTCCAAGCGGGGGTCGCCGAAGCGGCGTTGGCGCAGGCCGTCCGCCACCTCGCCGTACGCGAGCAGTTCGGTCGGCCGCTCGGCGCTTTCCAGGCTGTCGCGCACCAAGTCGCCGACTGCTACATCGACCTGGAGGCCATGCGCGTCACGCTGTGGCAGGCCGCCTGGCTCCTCGACACCGGGGGAGAGGTCGGCACCGCCGTCGAGGTCGCCAAGTGGTGGGCCGACGACGCGGGGCAGCGCGTCGTCCATCGGGTCGTCCACCTCCACGGCGGCCTCGGCGTCGACATCGAGTACCCCGTCCACCGCAATCTTCTGTGGGGCAAGCAGCTCGCCGGCACTCTCGGCAGCCCCGCAGCCGACCTCGACCGCCTCGGCGCACTCCTCGCCGCCGGCACCGGCGAGGCGGCGACGCCGCCGGCGCCGGAACCACCTCGGACGGAGGCCGCCCGATGAGCACACCCGCCGAACTCCCGTCCCTCGCCTACGCCGACGTTTCCACGGGCGACAAGCTTCCTTCACTGGAGATCCCCCTCACTCGCACACTCATCGTCGCCACGGCCCTCGCCTCCCGCGACTACCAGGACGTCCACCACGACCCCGACCTGGCGAGGGAGCGCGGCTCCCGCGACGTCTTCATGAACATCCTCACCACCAACGGACTCGTCGGCCGCTACGTCATCGACTGGGCGGGCCCGCACGCCCGACTCCGCGCCGTCCGCATCCGGTTGGGCGTGCCCAACCACCCGGGCGACACCATGACCCTCACCGGCGTGGTCGCCGAAACCAGGCCCGGCAACCTCGTCGACGTCCGCGTCCGCGGCTCCAACAGCCTCGGCGACCACGCAACAGGCACCGTGACCCTGCACCTCCCGGACGCCGCGGCGTTCCCGCAGCTCTCGGCCGCTCGTAAGGAGAACCCGTGACGCATCCGCTCGACGGCGCTGCCGCGATCACAGGGATCGGAGCCACCGAGTTCTCCAAGAACTCCGGGCGCAGCGAACTCCGGCTCGCCTGTGAGGCGGTGCTCGCCGCCCTCGCCGACGCCGGGATCGCGCCGTCCGAGGTCGACGGTCTCGTCACGTACACCATGGAGGGGAACCCGGAGATCCAGGTGGCGCGCTCCTGCGGCATCGGGGACCTGACGTTCTTCTCCCGAGTCGGCTACGGCGGCGGAGCCGCCTGCGCGACCGTGCAGCAGGCGGCCATGGCCGTAGCCACGGGGGCGGCCCAAGTCGTCGTCTGCTACCGGGCGTTCAACGAACGCTCGGGCGAGCGCTTCGGTGCGGGAATGCAGGACCGCCCCATGTCGTCGACGGCCGACCGCGCCCAGTACTCCTGGTTCACGCCGTTCGGGCTCCTCACGCCGGCGCAGTGGGTCGCACTCTTCGCCCGCCGCTACATGCACGAATACGGCGCTACCAGCGAGGACTTCGGACGGGTCGCCGTCCTCGCGCGCAAGCACGCCGCGGTCAACCCCGCCGCCTGGTTCCACGGCCGCCCCATCACTCTCGCCGACCACCAGGCGTCCCGCTGGATCTCCGAGCCGCTCCACCTCCTCGACTGCTGCCAGGAGACCGACGGCGGCCAAGCTCTCGTCGTCGTCTCGTCCGAGCGTGCCCGCGACCTGCCGCACCGTCCGGCCGTCATCCGCGCCGCGGCCCAGGGCTCCGGCGACGACCAGCAGATGATGACGAGCTACTACCGGCCCGACATCACCGGGCTCCCCGAAATGGGCGTCGTGGCACGCCAGTTGTACGCACAGAGCGGACTGCTTCCGCGTGATGTCGACGCCGCCGTCCTCTACGACCACTTCACCCCGCTCGTCCTGCCGCAGTTGGAGGAGCTCGGCTTCTGCGCACGCGGCGAGGCCAAGGACTTCATCGCCGACGGCCACTTGGAGGTGGGCGGCTCGTTGCCCACCAACACCCACGGCGGTCAGGTCGGTGAGGCGTACCTGCACGGGGTCAACGGCATCGCGGAAGCGGTACGGCTCCTGCGCGGAACCTCCTGCAACCAGCCGGAACACGTCGAGCACGTCCTGGTGACGGCGGGGACCGCGGTGCCGACGAGCGGGCTGGTTCTCGGAGTGGGATGAACCGCCCCCGGGTTGCCGCGTCCCGAGGGCAGACGTCGGGGCGGACAGCGGTGTGGGTCCGGCCGAACCGCAGCTCGCGGTGGTTGCCTTCCTCTCCGGACCGGTCCGCCAACTCTCGTGCCGGTTCGCCTCGCCCGTGTCGTCACTCCGGTGGCAGCCGCAAGTCCGAGCAGGGCGCGGCCTGCTCGCGCCGTTGGTGGGGGATGCCTCGGTCACGGTGGACCTCCCGAGTCTGCGTGGTCGTGTGCTGCGGGCACCGTCTGCGGCTCGTGCCGGACGGGGAGCAACGGGCTGACGGGGTTCAGTCTCTGGGATCGCCAAGAGGGATCTCGGCTGCGTTTTCGCAAAGTCCCTGGTGAGGCAAGTGCGTTGCCGCAGAGTTCATTCATGCGGGTGGTGGAGTTATCCACAACCGCCTGGTATTCCACAGGAAACAAGCAAGATCAGCGATTCGCCTCCCGAACGGGCACAGTGTGCCTCGGAGGTGAGGCGGATGAGCGCACAGTGCGCACGGCTCAGGGGTTGTCCGCAGACGGAGGGAGGCCGGATCGAACGGTCCTCGGAAGGCATGCGGTCAGGGGCACGCGGCAGGCGGCGCCTGCCGTCTCCCGGCAGGACGTGTGCAGGGCGGCTCGCAGCGTGCTTGCTCCGACGGCTGCTCCGGTTCTCCTCACAGATCCGGGTAGGGCATGGGCATGTTCGAGGCGAGCAGCCCTCCGTCCACCGCCAGAACCTGCCCCGTCATGTAGGCGCCGGCAGGGGAGGCGAGGTAGAGCACCGCAGCGGCGATCTCCTCGGGGCTTCCGATGCGGCGCAGTTGGGCGGAGTCCTCCAGCGTGCGGAGGATCGCCGGGTCGGTGGCGGCGAAAGTTTCGAGCGCCTCGGTTCGGACCGCCCCGGGGGCGACGGCGTTGATCCGGATGCGCGGATTGAGCTCGTCGGCGAGGAGGCGGACGGCGTGGTCGAGCGCGGACTTCGCCGCCCCGTAGGCCACGTACCCCCGGCCGACGAGATGCCCGATGGCGCTCGAGACCATCACGACGGAGGCGGCATCGGAGGCGGCGAGATGCACGACGGCCTCCCGCAGCAACCGCAGGCCGTCGACGACGTTCCGGTCGTAGGCGTTCCGGAGCGCGGAGTCGTCCGTCTTGAGGAACTGCCCGGGTCCGGTGCCGCCCGTGACCCCCACGACGACGTCGAGTCGCCCGAGCGCTCCCACCGTCGCCTCGACCGCCTGCCGTGTCTCGTCCGGGTTCCCGGCATCGGCGCGCAGGGCCAGCGCTTTGCGTCCCAACGCCCGGATGCGGTCGGCCACTTCATCGATCTGTGTCCGCGTCCGTGCGAGGACGGCGACATCCGCACCGGCCTCGGCGAGCGCGAGGGCGCTCGCAGCACCGATACCGCGCCCCGCGCCGGAGACGAGCGCGACACGGCCGTCGAGTCGGAACTGGCTGAGGACACTCATGCGGCCTGCTTTCCGCCCTGCTGCGGGCGTTCGTCGGATGGGTGCTGTCTGCGGGACGTGCGGCGCTCAATCGGCCCCCTCGGGCTCCGGTCCCCAGGCGACGCCGTTGATGTGCGCGCCACCGTCCACGAAGAGCGTGTTGCCGGTCAGGTAGCGGCAGCCCTCGCCCGCGAGGAAGGCCACCACGGGGGCGACGTCGTCTTCCGGATCACCGAGCCGCCCCATGGGGTTGGCCGCTTCCGCTTCCCTCGCCGTATGCGGCCGCACCGAGGCTGCCCGCCGAAAGGCGGCGCTGTGTGCCGCCGGGCAGACGGCGTTGACCACCACCCCGGTCGCTGCCCACTCGCGCGCCGCCGTACGGGTCAAGGTCCGGAGGGCTTCCTTGGCGGCGTTGTACTCCAACGTCCCCCTGTGTGCGTCGATTCCGCTGAGCGAGCACATGTTGACCACGCGCCCCCAGCCCCGCGCCCGCATCGAGGGAAAGGCGGCCTGCATCGCCCACAGCGGCCCGTGGAAGCCGACGTCGAAAGCCCGCGAGAGCTGGCCGTCGGTCTTCTCCTCCACCCCTCCCACGTCGGCCGAGCCCCACGCGTTGTTGACGAGGATGTCCAGACGCCCCCATGCGTCGAGCGCCGCCGCGACCGCGGCCTCCACTTCGCCGCGGTCCGAGACGTCGGTCCGTACGAACCGCGCCCGGCCGCCGAAGCGTTCCTTGATCTCCCGTGCCGCACTGCGCCCGCTCGACTCGTCGATCTCCGCGACGACCACCTTCACGCCGTCCGCGGCGAGACGCATGGCGACCCCGCGCCCGACGCCGTCCCCGGCCCCCGTCACCAGCGCAACCCGTCCGGCGAGGGGCGCCTTCACCGCGGCTCTCCCATTCCCTCGGCGAGCAGGGCAGGGGACTCCGTCCGTCCGTCGAGAACCCGGCTGGTGCGCGAGGTCACCTGCCATCCCGCCGAACCCCTCTGTAGGCGCCAGTGATTGGCGGTGGCACGGCGGAGCCGGTGCCCTTCCGCCCCGTGGACGACCATCAGCGAGTGGCCGACGGCCACCGCCTCGTCGCCCTCCACTGTGACGTGCGGCGGTCCGACGACGTGCGCACAGCCGTCTGCGATCCACCGTGGGTGCCTGCCGCTGCGCACCATCGCGGCGATCTGCTCGCGCCCTTCCATGCGGATCTCGTCGACGTCATAGACACCGTCGGGTGCCCAGAGCGCGGCAACGGCATCGGCGCACCCCGCGTCGACGAGCGGACCGTAGGCAGTGATCAGCCGAGTCACTGCCCGCTCGTCCTCCAGGCGAGCGAGCCGCTCCTCCAAGTCGGAGATTCTTGCGCCCTGTTCGTCGCTCATCCCGCTGCCTCCTCGCAGTACTCCGCCGTCCTGGGCGGGCGCCTGTGCCGAGCCCGTGTCCGTCGCCGCGTGCCAGGCGAAGGCGTCGCCCGGCCGGCGCCGCGGCATGCCCTATCCCGCACGGGTGCCGTCCTCGGCCGTTCCCTCGAACTCGCAGCCGGCGTCCTGCGCCTGCTCGCGCAGTGCCTCCAACTGCTCCACGTAGTGCTCGGCGGAGGCAGCCCGGATGCGCACGCCGGCGACGGTCGCGCCGGCGGCGCGCGTGCGCTGCAGCGCCCGGGCGCAGCCGCCTGGGTCACCGAGCGGGTCGATCGAGGCGGAAGGGCCGAGCACCACCTCGAACCCCGCGGGTGTGCCTGCGTCCGCGAGCAGTTCGGCGATCCGCTCCAGCGGCAGACCGAACGGCACCCAGCCGTCCCCGAGTTCGACGGCGCGCCGCAGCGAGCGTCGCGTCCGACCGCCGATCCAGAACGGCACCCGCCGCTGCACGGCGTGCGGTTCGACGACCATCCCCTCGAACCGGTACGTCTCCCCGCGGAACTCCGGCACCCGGCGTCCGAGAGCCGCGCGAAGGGCGCGCAGCGCCTCGTCGGCCCTGGCGCCGCGGCCCTCGAACTCGGCGCCGAGAAGCGCGAACTCCTCGCGGAGCGAGCCGACACCCAGCCCCAGCACCACCCGTCCGCCGCTGAGCGCATCGAGTGTTCCGTACTCCTTGGCGAGCTGGAGCGGGTGGTGGTAGCCGAGGACCAGCACCTGTGTCGCGAGACGGATACGCCGCGTGTGCGCGGCGAGATAGCCGAGAGTGGGGCCCGGGTCCCAGTAGGTGCCGCCGCGCACCTCGGCGATCTCCTCGGGGACCGCAACGTGCTCACTGCACGTGAGGTGGTGGTATCCGAGCCGGTCGGCGGCCTCGGCGACCCGGGCGAGCACCCCGGGCCCGGCCTCCCGCTCCCACTCCCCGTGGGCTCCGGGCAGCCGTACGACGACGGGTGTGGTGATCCCGAGTTTCACAGCACCTCCTGGCCTCTCGACGTTCGTTCCTACCTGTCGGAAGCCCGTGCAGGCCCCGCCCGTCCCGCTGACCGGGAACCGCCCGGCCGCAGCCCGTCGCCCCGCCTACCGTCGGCGCCCGGTGGAAGCGTAGGCGTGGAGGCGGGCAGTGGAGCGATTCGACGGCACCAGAGTCCTGTTGACCGGCGGCGGGTCGGGCATCGGCCGGGCCACGGCGCTGCGCCTCGTGGCCGAGGGAGCGCAGGTCTGCGCGCTCGACCTCTCGGCCGAGGGCCTGGCCGCCACCGCCGAGGCCGCTACCGCTCAGGCCGCGAGTGCGCAGCCCGCGAGCCCCCGGTCCGCGAGCCCCCGGTCCGCGAGCCCCCGGTCC
>NZ_AJTQ01000354.1 GCF_000262345.1 Streptomyces xiaopingdaonensis
GAAAGAGGCAGCCTCACGGTTCGCACGGCCGACGTGACCGAGGAGCACACCGTGCAGGAGGTGGTGGACGCAGCGGCGGAGGAACTCGGCGGTATCGACGTCCTGGTGAACGTCGCGGGCGTCCACCGCACCACGCCGATCGAGCAGTTGAGCATGGCCGACCTCGACCGGCTCTACCGCGTCAACCTGGTGGGCACCGCGCTGTGCTGCCGTGAGGCGCTGCGGCACCTCCCGGAGGGGACGGGCGTCATCGTCAACGTGGCCTCGACGGCCGCCGCGCACGGCAACCCGTACATGACCGCCTACTCGGCGAGTAAGGGCGCCGTGCTCGGCTTCACGCTGAGCCTGGCGGCGGAGCTGGCAGGCCGCGGCATCAGGGTGGTGGCCGTCTCCCCGGGCACGGTGGACACCCCGCTGACGGCTTCCGGCGTGCTACCGCCCGGCCCGGACTACAGCTATTACGCCCGCATCGCCTCGCCTCTCGGCGCTGCGGCCCCGGAGCAGATCGCCGCCACCCTCGCCTACGCCGCCTCGCCCGACGCGAGTTACCTCACCGGCGTGGATCTCCGCGTCGACGGCGGCTCCCACATCTGAGGCGAGCCGACCGGCAGCCTCGTCAGGCGTCGCCTGTCCCCCTACGGCGCTCGCCTCGGTTGCGGAGACGCACGGTCAGCCAGGCCGCGAGCAGCACGACGACCGCGCCGAGCACCACCTTCGACACCACCCCGACGTACTGCTCCACCAGCTCCCAGCGGTCGCCCAGCAAGTAACCGGCGGTCACCAGCACGGTGTTCCACAGCAGGCTGCCGAGTGCCGTGAGCGCCAGGAAGAGCGGCAGCCGCATCCGCTCCACGCCCGCGGGTATCGAGATCAGACTCCGGAAGACCGGCACCATGCGCCCCAGCAGCACGGCCTTCGTCCCGTGACGCCCGAACCACGTCTCCGTGCGCTCCAGGTCCGCCACTTTGACGAGCGGCAGCCGCTCCCAGAGCGCGTACATCCGCTCCCGCCCGAAGAGCACTCCGATCCAGTACAGGGCGGCCGCCCCCACGACCGACCCGAGCGTGGTCCAGAAGAGCGCTGACCCGAGCGTGAGCACGCCCTGCCCGGCAGCGAACCCGGTGAGCGGGAGGATCACCTCGCTCGGCAGCGGCGGGAAGAGGTTCTCCAGCGCGATCGCCAGCCCGGCGCCGGGACCGCCGAGAACGTCGACGAGATCGGCCGCCCATCCGGCGAGGCCGCCGGCGGGCTCCTGGGGAAGCGCCGTGTGGTGGAGCGGCGGCAGGTACGGGGTCGCAGAGCAAGCGGGCATCGGGCCTCCGGGGCAGGCGGACGGTCTGCGGGGCACGGCCCCGGGTCGCGGGCCACGTTATGTGATCGCTTTGCGGGACAGGACGTTGCATCGGGCATCCGTCGCCCATGACGTGCCCCGGCACACGACAAGCGGGCCGGGAGCGGGGCTGTGCGCCCTGCTCCCGGCCCGCTGCGAGGGGTCGGGTCCTGTGGCCGTGTTCCCCTTAGTACGCGGAGTCGACGTTGTCCATCGAGCCGTACTTGTCAGCCGCGTAGTTGCAGGCGGCGACGATGTTGGCGACCGGGTCGTAGAGGTCCTTCTCGGTCCCCTTGACGTGGTAGGCGTCGAAGGTGGGCTGGATCACCTGGAGGAGACCCTTCGACGGGACGCCGTTCTTGGCGTTGACGTCCCAGTCGTTGATCGCCTTCGGATCACCGGCGGACTCGCGGATGATGTTCCGCTTGATGCCGTCGTAGGAGCCGGGGATGTCGTTCTTCTTCATGACATCGCGGGCTTCCTTGATCCAGCCGTCGAGGTTGTTGCTGTACTTCTTCGGCTGGCTCCGCTCGGCGGAGCGGGACGCGGCGCCGTCCTTGGCGCGGTCGTCGGCCTTCTCAGCGGCGTCGTTGCCCTTGGTGCCCTCGGCGCCGGTCTTCGTGCTGCCGTCCTCGCCGCCGGCCTGGCCGGCGGAGCTGAGGATGCTGCCCTGCGCGTCGGCATTGGTCGGATCACCGCCGTGGGCGCGCTGGCCGGGTATGGCCAGGGCCTTGTCGCTGTCCACGTCGGCGACCTTGGCGACGCTGCCGTCCTGCTGCGACACGACCTTCTTCGGCCCCTGGTCGCTCGGCGCGCCCTGTGCCGAGGCGGCAGGTGCCGCCGCCATCACGAGAGCCGCGGTGGTGCCTGCGGTGACCACACCGGCGGCGGAGTAGGTGCGGAGCTTCGAGGGCCGGTTCAGGAAGGTGGTGGCGTTGAGCATGCGGGTGGGTGCCCTTTCGTTTGCGGGTCCGATGAGGATCTTTGTCCGCATCAGCGAGCAATGTCCGCAATTGTTAAAGCAGGTCGAGCCCCGGGGCAAAGGTGTGACCTACGACGCCGTTTCGTTGCCGTACGTTCGCCGACGGCACTCGCGCCCGCGGGGCCCGTCGCACGCAAGGGCCGGCGCGGCGCTGCCGCGACTACGGTCCTTCGGGGGTGACGTGGGCCCTATGAGCGAGCGCACCCGGCACCGGCCCGGGTGCGACGGTACGTAACCGACTGTCGGCATACGGGAGTTGAGCCAGAGGACCGGCGCGAGCCGCGGGACGCCGATGCGTACCCCCTTGCTGGGGCTCGGGTGCGTACGCGCATATGAGGGGAGCCGAGACGCGGCAGACAGTCTGGTGCGACCGCAGCCGTGCCAGGGATCGTGCGCCCTGCCCAGCCGTTCCCTCACCCCGTGGGGCGTACGGCACGGGGTGCAGGCAGCCCCTCGGCCCCAGCGGGCCGGCGCCGAACAGGGGCGTCGCGCGGGCGGCCGCGCCGGCGAAGCCCTGCTCCACGCAGGGTGAGCGAGCCCCCACAGCTCCCGACGCCCAGGCGTGGCAGCGAAACAGCGGCGCCCCCAGGCGTCTCCGCCTGCGAGCCGACGGCGGCCCGCCACCCCTCCCACCGCATCCGCCTGGCGGGCGCGTCGCTCCCCGCGTACGGGGCGGGGAGGGCTGCGTCAGAGGTGCGCGTCGAGCCCGGACGCACACTGGCCCAGGGCGCACACCAGGCGCGCAAAGCGCCGTCACGGACGCCCGCGCTCCCGTGCGCTCGGCCCGAAGCACCGCATCCGGCGAGGGGCTTCGAGTCGTCCGCTCGAAGCCCCGGCATCCGGCATACGAAAGCGGGCCGGGAGCGGGGCTGTGCGCCCTGCTCCCGGCCCGCTGCGAGGGGTCGGGCCCTGCGGCCGTGTTCCCCTTAGTACGCGGAGTCGACGTTGTCCATCGAGCCGTACTTGTCGGCGGCGTAGTTACTCGCCGCGGCGATGTTGGCGACCGGGTCGGTCAGATCCTTCTCCGTGCCCTTGACGTGGTAGGCGTCAAAGGTGGGCTGAATCACCTGGAGCAGACCCTTGGAAGGGGTGCCCTTCTGGGCGTTGACGTCCCAGTCGTTGACGGCGTTGGGGTCACCCGCGGACTCGCGCATGACGTTCCGCTTAATGCCGTCGTAGGAGCCGGGGATGTCATTCTTCTTCATGACATCGCGGGCTTCCTTGATCCAGCCGTCGAGGTTGTTGCTGTACTTCTTCGGCTCACTCCGCTCGGCGGAGCGCGAGGCGGCGTCGCTCTTGGCGCGGTCGTCGGCCTTCTCGGCCTTGCCGCTCTTCTCGTCGCCGCTCTTGGCCTTCTTGTTGTCGCCGGCCTGCGCGTCCTTGTCGAGGATGCTGCCCTGGGCCTTGGCGTTGGTCAGGTCGCCCTCGTGGCCGCGCTGCCCGGGGATGTCGAGGACCTTGCCGTCCTTGACGTCGGCGGTCTTGGCCGGCTGCGCGGTGGCGGTCTTCTTCGCCCCCTGGTCGCTCGGCGCGTCCGAAGCCGCGGCCGGCGTGCCCGCCATCACGAGCGCCGCTGCGGCACCGGCGGCTGTCACACCGGCGACGGAGTAGGTACGGAGCTTCGAGGGGCGGTTCAGGAAGGTGGCGTTGAGCATGAGGGTGAGTGCCCTTTCCGGTTGCGTGCGTGCCTCGCGGAGGTTCGTCCGCTATGGCGTGCAATGTCCGCAATTGTTAGAGCAGGCTCGGCCCAGGGGCAAAGATGTGACCTACGAAGCGGCTTACGGGGCCCGGCCGAGCGCCCGCGCACACGGACGCCCTCCATGGCGCCGCGGACCGGTACTTCCTACGAACCAGTTTCGGACGTGAGCTGGCTCCTATGAGGGAGCCCACCCCAGGGCCTCCCGTCAATGGCTCCGAGGCACGGCTCGTAAGCACACCGGCACCGGCAACGGACCCTCGGTGACGGGGGGATGACGGCCTGTCCGAGACCCTCGGACACGCGACGACCCCCGCCCCCGCGGGGCTGCGCCTGCGGGAGCGGGGGTCGGGCTTCGGGGCCTGTCGGCCTCAGGACTGGGGCCGGCGGCCGTGGTTGGCCGCGTTGTTGCGGCGGGCCTTCTTCTTGCGGCGACGCTTCGACGACATGGCGGTCTCCTCTCTGCCTCTTCCTGGGTGCTCGGTGGCGCGCACGGCTCCACCGAGGGGACACCCTGCCATCCCGGAGCCCCGGCGTGCGAACACGGGCTGTGGTCACCCGCGTCCGGCAGCTCGCCGGAACGGGTACTCGCCGGATGGTGCCCGCCCGCGAGCGCGCCTAGGTGTGTTGTCCCGGCACGTTGGTGACAGGGCGGTTTGCA
>NZ_AJTQ01000355.1 GCF_000262345.1 Streptomyces xiaopingdaonensis
CCCGCAGAGAAACGAGAAAACCAACCAGAAGAGACCGCCACCAGACGGCAGAAGAGCCACCCACACGAAACACAGAGCCTCCGGGGCAGCTCGGAGAACACTACGGACCACCCCCACCACTGTCAAGCTTCGACGAGCCAGGCTCAGGAGCCGAGTTCCCTGCTCCGGTCGCGGGCCGCCTCGATGGCGTCGATGAAGGCCGCGCGGACGCGGTGGCTCTCCAGCTCGCGGATCGCGTTGATGGTCGTGCCCGCCGGAGAGCTGACGTTCTCACGAAGGGTCACCGGGCGTTCGCCGCTGTCGCGGAGCATCGCCGCCGCGCCGACGGCTGCCTGGACCACCAGCTCGTGTGCCTTGTCGCGCGGCAGCCCCAGCAGGATGCCCGCGTCCATCATCGCCTCGACGAGGAAGTAGAAGTAGGCGGGGCCCGAGCCCGAGAGGGCGGTGGCGGCGTCCTGCTGGGACTCGGGGACGCGGAGCGTCTTGCCGACTCCGTTGAGGATCTCCTCGGTGAGGGCGAGGTGGCTCTCCGTGGCGTGTGTTCCCGCGGAGAGCACCGACATCGCCTCGTCGACGAGGGCCGGGGTGTTGGTCATGACACGGACCACGGGAACGCCCTGAGGAAGGCGCTCCTCGAAGAAGGACGTGGTGAGACCCGCGGCACCGCTGATGACGAGCCGGTCCGCCGGGGTGTGCGGCCCGAGTTCCTCCAGAAGAGTCGCCATGTCCTGCGGCTTGACGGTGAGGATGAGGACGTCCGCGCTCTTGGCGGCCTCCGCGTTGGAGACGGCCTCCACTCCGTACCGAGCGCGCAGGGCGTCGGCTCGCTCCTGGCGCCGGGTGGTCACCATGAGGTGGGAGCGGGACCAGCCGCCCCGCAGCATTCCGGAGAGCAGGGCCTCGCCGATCTTGCCGGTGCCGAGGACTGCGACTTTCTGTGTCATCTGGCGGTTCATCTCCTACACGTGCCTGACAGCTGCCGGTCTGAGCCGGCGGTCCCTCGCATCCTTCCACCGCCGCCGCGCCCGGCGTCGACGTGTCCGGTGAGCGGTGTCAGACCGTGCGGCGGCGGAGGGTCGCAGCGCCGAGGGCGAGGACGAGGAGCGCGGAGCCGAGGACGACCGCCAGGTCCCGGACGTAGTCGCCGGTGGGGTCGGAGTGGCGGAGTACTTCGTTCATGCCGTCGACCGCATAGGACATCGGGAGGACGTTCGAGATCGCTTCGAGGACCGGCTGCATCGAACCGCGTGGGGCGAAGAGCCCGCACAGGAGGATCTGCGGGAAGATCACCGCCGGCATGAACTGGACGACCTGGAACTCCGAGGCGGCGAAAGCCGAGACGAAGAGCCCGAGCGCGGTGCCGAGAAGCGCGTCGAGGAGGGCTACGAGCAGGAGAAGCCAGGGGGAGCCGGCCATGTCGAGATCGAGGAGCCAGATCGCGGTGCCGGTCGCGACGGCGGCCTGGACGACCGCGAGCAGACCGAAGGCGAGGGCGTACCCCCCGATCAGGTCGGCCTTGGCGAGAGGCATGGAGAGCAGGCGTTCGAGAGTCCCCGAAGTGCGTTCGCGGAGCGTCGCGATCGAGGTGACCAGGAACATCGTCACCAGCGGGAAGATGCCGAGGAGTGAGGCACCGATGCCGTCGAAGCTCTGGCGGTCCGCGTCGAAGACGTAGTACAGGAGCACCAGCAGGAAGACCGGCACCAGGAGGAGCAGGGCGATGGTGCGGGGGTCGTGGCTGAGTTGGCGCAGGACGCGGCGGGCTGTGGCCAGGGTGCGTGTGACGTTCATGGCGGCCTTCTTCGGCGCTCGGGAGGGATGGCGTCAGTGGTGCGCTGAGGCTTCGTCGACGAGGGCGAGGAAGGCGTCCTCGACGGTCGCTGCGTGGGTGCGGGTGCGGAGGTTCTCCGGGGTGTCGGCCGCGAGGAGGTGCCCCTCGCGCAGGAGGAGCAGGTGGTCGCAGCGCTCGGCCTCGTCCATGACGTGTGAGGAGACGAGGAGGGTGGTGCCGCTCTCGGCCAGGCGGTGGAAGAGGTCCCAGAGGTCTCGGCGGAGGACCGGGTCTAGGCCGACGGTCGGCTCGTCGAGCACGAGGAGCTGCGGGGCGCCGAGGAGCGCCACGGCGAGGGAGACGCGGGAGCGCTGGCCTCCCGAGGTGCTGCCCGTGAGGTCGTCGGCGTGCGAGGTGAGGTCGACGTCGGCGAGGGCGCGCTCGACGTGTGCCGGGCGCTCCTTGCGCGGGATGCCCAGGACGGAGGCGTAGTAGTCGAGGTTCTGGCGGGGTGTGAGATCGAGGTAGACGGAGGGGGACTGCGTCACGTAGGCGACGCGGGAGCGGAGAGGCGCCGAACCCGCTGGGCGGCCGAGCACCCGGAGAGTGCCGCCGACCTTCGCCTGGGTGCCGACGACGGCGCGGATCAGGGTGGACTTGCCGCCCCCGGAGGGGCCGAGGAGGCCGGTGACGCGAGCGGGCTCGACGGCGAAGGAGAGGTCGTCGAGGACTCGGCGACTGCCGCGGTGCACGGTCAGACCTGCTGCTTCGATCGCCGGTGCGCCTTGGGAAGGCGCGGCTGCGTCTTTATTCACCATGCGTGGAATTATGGGTCGGCGCTCCCGCCGCGTCAAGGGTCGTCAGGGCAGGGCTCGTTCGGGTGCGCGGGATCGCGCACCCGCGTCGATACGGCTCCCCCCC
>NZ_AJTQ01000356.1 GCF_000262345.1 Streptomyces xiaopingdaonensis
AGCTGGACGTGGCGGCGGGGAGTCAGCGCGCTGTGCCCCAAGGCACGCGGCGTCAGCGGCGGCGGGAGCGGCGCTTCGCTGCGGGGTTGCCGGTGCGGGCGGCGCGGCGGCGGCGGTGGCGGGCGAGGGCTTGCTCGTACTCCGCGCGGGCGAGCTTCTCTCCGGGTGCCTCGACGACAGTGCGGAGGGCGTAGGCGAGGAGCACGCCGACGAAGCCGACCAGCCGGATGCTCCGCATCGAGGATTCGACCGACGCGTCCTTGGCGTCGGGACGCCGGCTGTACGAGCCGAGCGTGCGGGAGAAGGCGAGCGCGCTGCACACGGCGAAGGCGAGGACGAGCAGCAGCTCCGCCCAACTGCCCACCTCCGCGACGGCGACGCCTTCGTAGGCGAAACGCAGCAGGAACGCACCGAGGACGGCGGCGACCACCGCCCCGAGGCCGAGGCCGACGCGGCGCAGGGCGTAGCCGGCGGAGTGGTCGACCCAGGTGGTGCCGTAGAAGCGGATCTGCTCGGGGGTGGGCTCGCTGGCGGATCGGTCGTTGTCGGGCACGGTGCCGATTATCCACAGGGAGGATGCACGCCGTACGGGCGGCCTCGGCCGGTCGGCGGGCGACTACGGGAACGGACGGGGCCCGCTGCCGGCGAGCAGCGAGCCCCGCTCCGGAAGCGGGTCAGCGCTCCAGGAGGCCGAGGTCGCGGACCGCGCCCTTGTCGGCGCTCGTGGCCATTGCCGCGTAGGCGCGGAGGGCCGTGGAGACCTTGCGCTCCCTGGACTTGGGGGCGTACGCGCCGGCGAGGGCTTCGCGGCGCGAGGCGAGCTCGTCCTCGGGGACGTTGAGGTTCAGGGTGCGCTGCGGGATGTCGATGACGACCTCGTCCCCGTCCTCGACGAGGGCGATGGCGCCGCCGCCCGCCGCCTCGGGGGAGACGTGCCCGATCGAAAGGCCGGAAGTGCCGCCGGAGAAGCGGCCGTCGGTGATGAGGGCGCACGCCTTGCCGAGGCCCCTGCCCTTGAGGAAGGAGGTCGGGTAGAGCATCTCCTGCATCCCGGGGCCGCCCTTGGGGCCCTCGTAGCGGATGACGACGACGTCGCCCTCCTTCACCGTCTTGTTGAGGATGCGCTCCACTGCCTCCTCCTGGGACTCGCAGACGACGGCGGGGCCCCGGAAGGTGAGGATCGACTCGTCGACGCCTGCCGTCTTCACGACGCAGCCGTTCTCCGCGAGGTTGCCGTGGAGAACGGCGAGGCCGCCCTCGGAGGAGTAGGCGTGCTCGACGTCCCGGATGCAGCCGTGTGCGGCGTCGGTGTCGAGGGTGTCCCAGCGCTCGGACTGGGAGAACGCCTCGGCCGAGCGGACGCAGCCGGGGGCGGCGTGGAAGAGCTGGAGCGCCTCGGCTGACGGGGAGCCGCCGCGGATGTCCCAGCTCTTCAGCCAGTCGGCGAGCGAGGGGGCGTGGACGGTGTGGACGTCCTCGTTGAGCATGCCGCCGCGGTAGAGCTCGCCGAGGATGGCGGGGATGCCGCCGGCGCGGTGGACGTCCTCCATGTAGTAGGTGCGGCCTTCGGCGACGTTGGGGGCGACCTTGCTCAGGCACGGCAGGCGCTTCGAGAGAGCGTCGATGTCGGCCATCGTGAAGTCGAGCTCGGCCTCCTGGGCGGCAGCGAGGAGGTGGAGGATCGTGTTCGTGGAGCCGCCCATGGCGATGTCGAGGGCCATGGCGTTCTCGAACGCGGGGCGGCTTCCGACGTTCCGCGGGAGGACCGTCTCGTCGCCCTCGTCGTAGTGGCGGCGGGCGAGCTCGACGACGGTGCGGCCGGCGTTCTCGTAGAGGTCGCGGCGCGCGGTGTGGGTGGCGAGGACGGAGCCGTTGCCCGGGAGGGCGAGGCCCATCGCCTCGGTGAGGCAGTTCATCGAGTTGGCGGTGAACATCCCGGAACAGGAGCCGCAGGTGGGGCAGGCGCTGTCCTCGATCCGGCGCAGGTCCTCGTCGGAGACGGACTCGTCGGCCGAGTCGGAGATGGCGGTGATGAGGTCGAGCTTGCGGACGGAGCCGTCGACGAGGGTGGCCGTGCCCGACTCCATCGGGCCGCCCGAGACGAAGACCGTGGGGATGTTGAGGCGCATCGCCGCCATCAGCATCCCGGGGGTGATCTTGTCGCAGTTCGAGATGCAGATCAGTGCGTCCGCGCAGTGCGCTTCCGTCATGTACTCGACGGAGTCGGCGATGAGGTCGCGGGACGGCAGGGAGTAGAGCATGCCGCCGTGGCCCATCGCGATGCCGTCGTCGACGGCGATGGTGTTGAACTCGCGCGGGATGCCGCCGCCCGCCTTGATCGCGTCGCTGACGATGCGGCCGACGGGCTGGAGGTGGGTGTGCCCCGGGACGAACTCGGTGAAGCTGTTGGCCACGGCCACGATCGGCTTCCCGAAGTCCTCACGGGCTACCCCGGATGCCTGCATGAGGGCGCGCGCCCCTGCCATGTTGCGGCCGTGGGTGACGGTGCGGGACCTGAGCTCGGGCATGGCTGCTCCACTCCCTTGTGAGCACGTGTTGTGCGTACGACGGGCGCGCCCGTCCCGCTGTGCCGGAGGTCGACTGCGGTCTCGACCGTCGGCCGCTGCGGGCCGGAACGTGCACTCCTGAGTCATCGAGCCTACGCCCGGGGACCGCGATCCGGACCCGTGGTTCGGATGATGAGACCGGTCCGAGTGCTCCTGAGGTACGCGTACCGCGGCCGGCGCCCGCAGCCGCCGGTGCGCCGTGACGTGAGCGTCAAGGTCAGGGATCGGTCAGATGCCGCTGCACGATCGGCGCGATGCGTGCGACGACGTCCTCGAGCGGTCGCGAAGCGAGCGGCTCGATCTTGATGACGTACCGGAGCAGCGCGGCCCCCACCAGTTGCGTCGCAGCCAGCTCGACGCGGAACTCGGGGTCCGGGACCGACACTAGGCCGGCGACCCGGGACATCAGGTTCTTGGTGATCAGGCCGCGGAAGACGGCGGCCGCCTGCTCGTTGCTGACGGCCGAGCGGACGATGGCCACCAGGGGTTCGCACGTCTCGGGGTTCTCCCAGACGTCGAGGAAGGTCCTGGCCACCGCCTCGCCCAAGCCGTCGGGCGTACTCGCGGCGAGCGCGTCCGGCACCTTCAGCACCGGCGCCAGCGCGCCCTCGACGGCCGCGCCGAAGACCTGCTCCTTCGTGCCGAAGTAGTGGTGGACCAGCGCCGGGTCGACGTCGGCGCCGCGTGCGATCGCACGGATCGACGCCTTGTCGTAGCCCCGGCCGGCGAACTCGGCGCGCGCCGAGGCGAGGATGCGCTCCCTCGTGCCGGGGCCCGCGCCCTCGTCGCGCGGGGGCCTGCCGCGCCCTCGACGTCCCGCGGTCACGCGCCGGCCCCGCCTGCGAGGTGGCGGCGCGTGAAGGCGAGCGCCTCCGCGAGGTCGGCCTCGCGCTCGGCGGCCGACATGGCCCGCCTGGTGTTCACCTCGACGACGACGTGTCCGTCGTACCCGTGCTCCGCGAGCTGTTGCAGCAGCTCGGCGCAGGGCTGATTGCCGCGACCGGGTACGAGGTGCTCGTCCTTGCTGGAGCCGACGCCGTCGGCGATGTGCACGTGGCCGAGGCGGTCCCCCATGCGAGCCGCCATGGCGAGGGTGTCGGTGCGGGCCGTCGCGGTGTGGGAGAGGTCGATCGTGAAGTGCCGGTAGTCGTCGGTGGTCGGGTCCCAGTCGGGGGCGTAGGCGAGCATCTCGCGATCGCGGTAGCGCCAGGGGTACATGTTCTCGACCGCGAACCTGACGTCGGTCTCGTCCGCCATCCGCCACACGCCGCGCACGAAGTCCCGTGCGTACGACCGCTGCCAGCGGAAGGGCGGATGGACGACGACGGTGGAGGCGCCGAGGCTCTCCGCCGCGCTCCGTGCCCGCTTCAACTTCTCCCACGGATCCTTCGACCAGACGCGCTGGGTGATCAGCAGGCAGGGGGCGTGGACGGCGAGGATCGGGACCCCGTGGAAGTCGGAGAGGCGGCGGAGTGCCTCGATGTCCTGGCTCACCGGGTCGGTCCAGACCATCACCTCGACGCCGTCGTAACCCAGGCGTCCCGCGATCTCGAAGGCCGCCGCCGTGGACTCCGGATAGACCGAGGCGGTGGACAACGCGACCTTGGCGCCGGGGATACGCATCGCTCGCTCGACCACGGGCACAGCCTAGAACGCCTGACCGCGGAAGCCCGGGCCGCCCTCGGCCCCGCGACCGCGCACGCGCCCGTGCGGCGGCCCGGCGGGGCGGCTCGGGTTCCGCTACGCGGTGTCCAGGTGGTCGAGGCGGCGCAGGATGACGCCCTCGCGCAGCGCCCACGGGCACGTCTCCAGAACGTCGACGCCGAAGAGGTCCATGGCGCCCTCCGCGACGAGCGCCCCCGCCGGGAGCTGCCGTGCTCGCCCCCTGGAGACGCCGGGGAGCGCGGCCCGCTCGTCGGACGGCATCGCGGCGAGCTTCGGCACCCAGCTCTCGAGCGCCTCGCGGGTGAGCTGCCGCCGTACGTACGGTCCTTCGGAGGAGCGTGCGGCTCCCGTCAGGCGGGCCAGCTGCTTGAAGGTCTTCGATGTGCCGACGACGTGGTCCGGCCGTCCGAGCCGGGTGAAGTCCCCCACCGTACGGGCGATTTCGGCGCGCACGTGCCGCCGCAACGAGCGGAAGGCGCCGGCCTCGGGCGGGTCGCCCGGCAGCGTCGAGGTGAGCCGGCCGGCGCCGAGCGGGAGGGAGACGGCGGCGTCGGGCTGCTCGTCGATCCCGTACGCCATCTCCAGGGAGCCGCCGCCGATGTCGAGGACGAGGAGCCGCCCCGCGGACCACCCGAACCAGCGCCGCGCGGCGAGGAAGGTGAGCCGCGCCTCCTCGGGGCCCGAGAGGACCTGGAGTTTGACCCCCGTCTCCTCGGCGAGATGCGCGAGGACGCTCTCAGCGTTGCTCGACTCGCGGACGGCCGAGGTGGCGAAGGCGAGGAGGTCCTCGACGCCCTTGTCCTCGGCGGTCCGTGACGCGGTGCGCAGGGCCTCGGCGAGGCGCTCGACGCCCTGCGCGTTGATCGCGCCGCGTGCGTCGAGGAGTTCGGCGAGTTTGAGTTCCTCCTTGTGGGAGTAGGCGGAGAGGGGGCGCGCGCCGGGGTGCGCGTCGACCACCAGCAGATGGACCGTGTTCGAACCCACGTCGAGCACTCCGAGTCTCATGGACAGCACGCTAGCCGCCGTCGCCCGCGCGCGCTGGAAGAGCCGATGGACCGACGGCGAAGGGTCCGTGGGTGCGCCGTGCAAGGGGCGCGCGCTCTCTCTCTTACGCTGGGGCGCGTGGGTACGACGAAAGCGGCGAAGCATATGAACCAGGGCAGTACGGAAGCAGGCGACGTGGGCGTGGACGAAGCGGTGGCGACAACTCCGGGACAGCGCACGGGTCCTGGCCGGGAGGCGCGCGACGAAGAGGTGGGCCTCAACTTCACACGTGCGTGGGTGGAGTTCGACGACCCCGCCGACGAGGAACAGGTCTTCCGGTGCGACCTGACCTGGCTCACGAGCCGCTGGAACTGCATCTTCGGCCGCGGCTGCAGCGGAATCACGCCCGGCCGCGCCGAGGTCGGCTGCTGCACACTGGGCGCGCACTTCACCGACGAGGAGGACGAGGAGCGCGTCGCCGGGCACGTGGCCCGTCTCACACCGGAGCTGTGGGAGAACCACAACATCGGCACGGAGACCGGCTGGACGGAGGTGAACGACGAGGGCGAGCGCCAGACCCGTCGGTACAACGGCGCCTGCATCTTCAACAACTCCCCCGGCTTCCCCGGCGGTCAGGGCTGCGCGCTCCACACGCTCGCCCTCAAGGAGGACCGCGAGCCGCTGGAGACCAAGCCGGAAGTCTGCTGGCAGGTGCCGATCCGCAGGTCGTACGAGTGGGTCGAGCGGCCGGACGGCGAGGAGGTGCTCTACGTCTCCATCGGCGAGTACGACCGCAGGGGTTGGGGCGGCGGCGGGCACGACCTGCACTGGTGGTGCACCGGGGCGCCGTCCGCGCACGGCGCCTCCGAGCCCGTCTACGTCTCCTACGAGCCGGAGCTCACCGAGCTGATGGGCGAGGCCGGCTACGCCAAGCTCGCCGAACTCTGCGAGCAGCGCCTGGCGTCGGAGCTTCCGCTCTTCGCGCCGCACCCGGCCGACCCGGCCTGACGCGGCCGCGCTCGGAGGCGGCCCCGCGCCTCAGCGTGCGGGGAGCGCCGACGGCTGCGTGGACGAGGGCGGGGGTGTGCTTGTCGGGGGCTCGCTCGGCTCCTCCGGCTCGCCGGGGCTCTCCGGGTCCTGCGGTTCCCCGGGGGACTGGGGGTCCTCCGAGTCGTCCGGGGGCTGCGGGTCCGTCGGCGGCCGGGATGGACCGGAAGGGCTCGACGGTACGGAGGAGCCGGCGTCGGGGCCGCCGGGAGACGGGCGGTGCGGCGTGGCGCCGGGCGCCGTGCTGCTGCCGCTCCCCGCGATGCTCACCACGGCGCCCGACGGCGCCACCACCAGCCGCGTCGACCAACGGCCCGAGGGCACACGCGACGCGTCGACGGTGACCCGCACCGTGACGTCGTCGCCCGGCTCCAGCACGCCGTGCGGGGGGACGATGCGCAGCCAGCCGGCCTCGGTGGAGACGGACCAGTGGACGGGCTCGCCGCCGAGGGCGGTGAGGGTGAGGACGACGCCGTCCCCCCGCGGTTCGGCTCGCGTCGCGAGGCGGGAGTCGCCGGCCGGGTGGGTCACGGCCACCGAGACGCGGTGGTCGCCGTCCGCCTTCTTCGGGCGCTGCGGTCCGGCCTGGCCGGCCTTCTCGTAGGGGATCTCCCGTTCGTGGAACTCGGAGGCGGAGCCCGGGCCGCTGCTCTCGGCCGTGTCGGAGGTGCCGCGCCAGGCCGCCCACAGGGTCAGCACCGGAGCGGCGAGGACGGCCGCGACCACGGTGGCGGTCACGGCCCGGCCGCGCAGACGCTCGCGGCGGGCCTCCCGTTCGCGGTCCGCGACGGGGAAGCCGGCGCGGTCGAAGCGCGGCAGCCGTCGGGAGCGGGCGTGCAGGGCCGCTTCGACGGCGGCGTCGATGTCGGCGCGCGGAGCCTCGAGCACCGCGAGGCGGGCGCTGGTCGGCGCGGTGCCGGGCCACCGCACGCCCGACATGGCGCGCTCGGCCGCTCTGCGGCAGCGGTCGCAGTCGTCGATGTGGAGGACGAGTTCGCGTCGCAGCGGGGTGCCGAGGAGGAGCTGCTCCTCCCCCGCGAGACCGGTGACGGCGGGGCAGCCGCCGGACTCGACGACGGCGAGCGCGGCTCTGGTGCGCTCCACTTCGCACGAGGCGTGCGAGACCAGGGCGCTCGCCTCCTGCGTGTCGAGGGACAGCACCGCCGCGACCTCGCGGGCTCCGAGACCGTGGCGCACGGCGAGTTCCAGCGCGTCCCGCTCGACGGGTGTCTGCCCGGACGCCTCCGGCCAGGCGAGCGCGGCGAGTTGGCGACGGCGGTGGGCTCTCGCCTCGCCGGAGAGCTCCGGGCCCTCGGGTTCCCTGGCAGCGGCGAGCCGGTAGGTGCACGACCAGCGGGCGAGGGCGTAGAGCCATGCCCGGTACAGCGCCGGCTCCGCGGGGGCCCGGCCTCGCTCGCGGCGGCGGTGGGCCACGGCGAGGGCCTCCCCGAGGGCGGAGACGGCCGGCTCGTGCTCGCACACGACCGAGAGACAGTAGGTGAACAGGCCGTCGAGATAGCGGTCGTCGCGACGCCGGTGTACCTGGGTGTGCGCCGGTGGTGCGCCGGTGGGGTCTGCGGTGTCTTCGCGCCTGCTGGTCATCACCCGGTGACGGTAGGCGGATGATGGCGTTTTACCGGTCCTGGTTGCGCAGTTTTAATCCGTACGGATGACTATCTGCGGTGAGGACCGACCCGGGTAACGATATCCGCTAAGTACCGCGGCAGGCAGGCGAGTTCGGGTTTCCGCGGTGTACGGCGCGGACGGCCGCCCGGCAGGCGGGCCGCTCTCTGTCGGTGGGCGCGACTACCGTGAGGGCCATGGCAACCCGTAAGTCGTCCGCCAAGGACCGTCCCGCCTACCGCTGTACCGAGTGCGGCTGGCAGACCGCGAAATGGCTCGGGCGGTGCCCCGAGTGCCAGGCGTGGGGCACCGTCGAGGAGGCGGGGAGCCCCGGTGTGCGGACCACGGCCCCCGGCAGGGTCTCCGCTTCTGCGCTGCCCATCGCGCAAGTGGACGGCGAGCAGGCGACGGCGCGGAGCACCGGAGTCCCCGAGTTCGACCGGGTGTTGGGCGGTGGGCTGGTGCCGGGGGCCGTGGTGCTTCTGGCGGGCGAGCCAGGCGTGGGGAAGTCCACGCTTTTGCTCGACGTCGCGGCCCGCGCTTCGGGCTCGGGCCACCGCACCCTGTACGTCACGGGTGAGGAGTCCGCGGGGCAGGTGCGGCTGCGCGCCGACCGGATCGGTGCGCTGAGCGGGGACCTCTACCTCGCGGCGGAGACGGACCTCTCCGCCGTGCTCGGCCATCTCGACGAGGTGAAGCCGTCGTTGCTCGTCCTCGACTCCGTGCAGACCGTCGCCTCGCCCGAACTCGAAGGGGCGCCCGGCGGCATGGCCCAGGTGCGCGAAGTGGCGGGCGCTCTGATCCGTGCCTCCAAGGAGCGGGGGATGTCGACGCTGCTCGTCGGCCACGTCACCAAGGACGGAGCGATCGCGGGGCCGCGGCTGTTGGAGCATCTCGTCGACGTCGTGCTGCACTTCGAAGGCGACAGGCACGCGAGACTGCGCCTCGTCCGCGGCGTGAAGAACCGCTACGGGACGACCGACGAGGTCGGGTGCTTCGAGCTGCACGACGAGGGGATCACCGGCCTCGCCGACCCCTCCGGGCTCTTCCTCACACACCGTGCCGAGCCCGTCCCCGGCACCTGCCTCACCGTGACACTCGAGGGTCGGCGGCCGCTCGTCGCCGAAGTGCAGGCGCTCACCGTCGACAGCCAGATCCCGTCACCGCGCAGAACCACCTCGGGGTTGGAGACCTCCCGAGTCTCCATGATGCTCGCCGTGTTGGAGCAGCGCGGGCGGATCAGCGCGCTCGGCAAGCGGGACATCTACAGCGCCACGGTGGGCGGCGTGAAGCTCACCGAGCCGGCCGCCGACCTCGCCGTCGCGCTGGCGCTGGCGAGCGCCGCCTCGGACACGCCGCTGCCGAAGAACCTCGTCGCGGTCGGGGAGGTCGGGCTCGCGGGGGAAGTACGGCGGGTGACCGGTGTGCAGCGGCGGCTCTCCGAAGCCGCGCGGCTCGGCTTCACGCACGCGCTCGTCCCCGCGGACCCGGGCCGGATACCGGACGGCATGCGCGTGTTGGAGGTGGCCGATGTCGGCGAGGCGCTGCGCGTGCTGCCGAAACGGCCGGTGCGCCGGGACGAGGAGCCCGTCGGCTGAGAGTGTCGGCAGACGAGTGGACCCGCCGACGGCCGTCCGCGGTCGGGGAGTTCGGCCTCGCACAACGCCCGGCCACGGCGGTCCCGCACGGTCGTGAGTGCGCCGCCGGTAGACTTTGCCCCGGTCTTGCCCGTCGCCTGCGACATGCCGGCAGGCATGTACGACGAACCGCTTGTGACAAACCAGTTGCGGCGATCCTGCCGGCGGATGCACGTCAACGACCCGATGCCGACAGGCACCCGCACGACCGAAGGAGTGCAGTGGCAGCCAACGACCGGGCAACAGCCCCCGGAAGGGCCGGCCAGAGCGCCGGCGCCGAGGGTCTGATGCGCGCCTCGCTGAGTGCGGTCGCTCCGGGCACAGCGCTCCGCGACGGCCTGGAGCGCGTACTGCGCGGCAACACCGGGGGATTGATCGTCCTCGGGATGGACAGGTCGGTGGAGGCGCTGTGCACCGGCGGCTTCGTCCTCGACGTGGACTTCTCGGCGACGCGTCTGCGTGAGCTGTGCAAACTGGACGGGGCGCTCATCCTCGACCGCGACATCTCGAAGATCGTCCGTGCCGGGGTCCAGCTCGTCCCCGACGCCTCCATCGAGACGGAGGAAACCGGCACCCGGCACCGGACGGCGCAGCGGGTGTCGATCCAGACGGGTTTCCCCGTCGTCTCGGTGAGCCAGTCGATGCGGCTCATCGCGCTGTACGTCGACGGACAGCGCCGCGTCCTGGAGGACTCGGCCGCGATCCTCTCCCGAGCCAACCAGGCGCTCGCGACGCTGGAGCGGTACAAGCTCCGCCTCGACGAAGTGGCGGGCACGCTCTCGGCCCTGGAGATCGAGGACCTGGTGACGGTGCGCGACGTCACCGCCGTCGCGCAGCGCCTGGAAATGGTGCGGCGCATCGCCACGGAGATCGCGGAGTACGTCGTCGAGCTGGGGACCGACGGGCGGCTGCTCTCGCTCCAGCTCGACGAGCTCATCGCCGGTGTGGAGCCGGAACGCGAACTCGTCGCGCGCGACTACGTACCGCAGGCCGCCGGTTCGGGCCGCCGCGCCCGCACCGTCGCCGAGGCCCTCACCGAGCTGGACCGGCTCACCCACACGGAACTCCTCGAACTCGCCACCGTGGCGAGGGCGTTGGGGTACAGCGGCTCGCCGGAGACCCTCGACTCGGCCGTCTCGCCGCGCGGGTTCCGCCTGTTGGCCAAGGTGCCGCGGCTGCCGGGCACCATCATCGAGCGGCTCGTGGAGCACTTCGGAGGACTCCAGAAGCTGCTCGCGGCGAGCGTCGACGACCTTCAGGCGGTGGAGGGGGTCGGCGAGGCCAGGGCTCGCTCCGTCCGCGAAGGCCTCTCCCGGCTCGCGGAGTCCTCGATCCTGGAGCGGTACGTCTGAGAGTTGCCCGGTGGGAGCCGGGGCGGGCACCGCCGTCGTCGGCGGCTCCAGGGGGCCGTGGGCTGCCGGACGAGCGGCGGCCAGGCGGCGGGCCGCCGGCGAGCGGTGTCCGGCCGTGGGTCGCGAGGGGCTCGGGGCCTGGCATGGACGCTCCTTCGTGCCGGCTGCCCCACGGCCGGCCCGCCGGGGCGGGAGGCGACTTGGTGGGGGCCGCCCGTGCTTGCACGTGACCCGCCCTCGGTCGCTTTTCAACGGGCGCCCGCAGCGACCGTGTTGCAGGGGCGCCGCCCGTGCTTCAGCGTTCTCCGCAGTGAGGTGAGGCCGTCGGGTGAGGAGTCCCGGGGACGCCCAACAGCCCGGCGTCGGCCCACTCTCAGCAGCCCGAGGGCGCGAGCGAGGTGAGCGAACCGGTCGCGCATCCTCCGGAACCGGCGCACAGCTCGTCGAGGTGCGGCCTCGTCCTTCGACGGGGGCCGCCGAAGGTCAGTCCAGCGTGAACTTGGCGCTCACCTTCCGCAGGCCGTTCAGATCCACCTCGATCCGGTAGTCGCCGGTGGAGACCGAACTGCTGCGGGGAGTGGCGCAGTTGGCGGCGTTGGCCTTGCGGTACCAGGAGAAGGTGCGTGTGGTCTCGCGGTTGGCGGGGAGCTGTACGTACGCCGGCTTCTCGGTGCGCGGGCAGTGATCGGAGGCCCAGACGGTCGCGCCCTCCGAGTCCTTCACCGTGACGACGGTCGCCGTGGGGCCGAAGTCGAGCTTGCAAGCCGTGGCACGGTTGTTCTCGACTGCCAGCTTGAACCGTGGTCGCGTACTGCTGCCGTACGTCTTCTTGACGCTCTTCAGGGAGAACTCGACATCTCCCTCACGGCACTCGGGCAGAGAGGACCCGGCGGGCACGCCGCCCTCGTCGCTCCCGGCCCCTTCCCCGCCGGACCCTCCCGCCGTGCCGGAACCGGAGCCGGCGCCGCCGCCCGCATCGCCCCATCCCGAGCCGCCGGTGGAACCGCCGCCCTTCGAGTCGTCGGCGTCGCTCCCGTCCCCGTCGTCCGAGCCGGAGGAGCCGCCTTCCGAGGCCTCGGAACCGCTCTCCTCGTCCCGGCCGCCGGGGCGTTCACTGATCCCGGGGCCTGAGCCCGAGGGCCCCGGAGTGATCGTGGCTGCAGGACCGCCGCCGCCCTTGCTGTCGTCGCTGGTGGACTCGCCCCCGTCACGGAAGACGGCCCAGACGACGACCACGGCCAGGAGTGCCAGGACGGCAACGGCAACTGCCCTTCGACGCCAGTAGATGGAGGAAGGGAGCGGCCCGATCGGATTGCGCAGAGATCCCACGCGGAAACCTTACGAGACATCAGCCACACGGCCGACCCGCGCCCGCCAGATACTGCACGATTGGGACCGTCTCCGTGCACACGGGGAGCCAACTCGCTGACCTGAGCAGCAGGTGGGGCCCACCACCCCGGCTGCGTCCACCACTTCGGGGCCGGCGCGACGCGAGTTGACGAATGCGCCTTCGCCTCCTGACGTTTCGCCGCGAGCCCACCTCCTCGTCTGCGCGCAGGGCCGCTGGGGGCCGTCGTCCAGAGAAGCAGGACGAGCACCATCACACGCGCGAAGCGGGCCGGAACCCCGCACACGGCCGTATGGACGTCGGGTGTGGGCGGCTGTGCCGCGTGGCCGTTTTCCCACGGGCGAGCTACATGCCAGGATCGGCTCTGCCATGACTGCGACCACCGAGACTTCCTCCGCCGACTCTCCGGCGCCACGGACATCCCCTTCCTCTGTCGATTCCCCCGTCGAGCGCGCGGCCAGCGAGTTCCACGCCCCTGTGATCGACTGGTTTGCCGAGCACGCCCGGGACCTTCCCTGGCGGCGCCCCGAGGCTGGCGCCTGGGGCGTGATGGTCAGCGAGTTCATGCTGCAGCAGACCCCGGTCAACAGGGTGTTGCCTGTCTACGAGGAGTGGCTCTCGCGCTGGCCCCGCCCCGCCGATCTTGCAGCCGAAGAGCCGGGCGAAGCCGTGCGTGCCTGGGGCCGCCTCGGTTATCCGCGACGGGCGCTGCGGCTCCACGGCGCGGCAGCCGCCATAGCGGAACGCCACGGAGGCGACGTGCCGGAAGACCATGCGCAGCTTCTCGCTCTTCCCGGAGTGGGTGAGTACACCGCAGCCGCCGTCGCTTCGTTCGCCTACGGACGGCGGCACGCTGTGCTCGACACCAATGTGCGACGGGTCTTTGCACGTGCCGTCAACGGGCGCGAGTTCCCACCGAACGCGACGACCGCGGCCGAGCGGAAGCTGGCCCGCGCCATGCTGCCCGAGGAGGACTCCACGGCAGCGAGTTGGGCCGCCGCGACGATGGAGCTGGGCGCGCTGGTGTGCACTGCACGGAGCCCCGAGTGCGGACGCTGTCCCGTCGCACAGCTCTGTGCCTGGCGGCTCGCAGGTTCCCCTCCGCACCAGGGTCCGGCACGACGCGTGCAGTCCTATGCCGGCACCGACCGCCAGGTGCGCGGGCGGCTGCTCGCCGTGCTCCGGGAGGCCCATCACCCCGTGCCGCAGGCAGTCCTGGACAGGGTGTGGCATGAACCGGTGCAGCGGGCTCGCGCCCTCGACGGCTTGGTGGCCGACGGGCTCGTCGAACCGCTCGCCGGCGGGGTCTACCGCCTCCCCCGGGGCTGAGGCTCCGGGCGGCACGGCCTCCGGCCGGAGGCCGTGCCGTGTGACGTTCACTGCTCCTTCTCCTTCTCGGCCGCGCGGGGCTGAGTGAGCGCGCACCAGTTGCCGCTGTCGTCGCGGAACATCGCCTCGGTGCCGTACGGACGCTCCTGTGGCTCCAGGACGAACTCGACGCCGCGCTGCTCGAGTCGGCGATGCTCCGCCCGGCAGTCGTCGGTGTGGAAGGCGCAGACTCCGAGCACGCCCTTGGCGACCAGCGTGCTGAGGGCCTCCGCCGACTCCGGGTCGAGACCCGGCCCGTCGGTCGGCATGACGGCGATCTCGGGACGCTCCACGCCCGGCACCCCGACCGTGATCCAACGCGCACTCCCCTCTCTCACGTCGCACCGCAGCTCAAGGCCGAGCTTCTCCGTGCAGAAGGCGAGAGTGCGCTCCTGGTCGGTGGACCAGAGGGTGGTGAAGGCGAGTTCGGTGATCATACGGGAGCTCCCCGGACAGTTACGGGCCATACGGACGGGCGGCTCGCAGCGGTGGACGCCGTGCGCTCGGGCTCCCCAACTGCCCCTTCACCGTATGCAGTCGGCCGCTCACCGCGCTTCTTCCAGATTGCCCTCTTCACCGGAACCCTCGACTCCGTGGCCGCCGACGCCGGCCGCCGCAGCCCTGCACCGGGCCCGGCCACTCCCTCCAGCACCGCTGAGAAGCCGTGCGTAGCACGTCGGTACACGTCCCCGAACGCCGCCGCGATGGCGTGCCCGATACGCGCCCGGAGCGACACCCGTACGCGCCTTGAAGCGCGTGGAGAAGGTGCCGAGGCTGGCGAAGCCCGCGCGCTCGCAGACCTCCGTGACCGACAGGTCGGCCGCGCGCAGCAGTTCCTCGGCGTGCTCCATGCGCCGGCGTCCCAGGTACCGCAGCGGGGTCTCGCCGTAGGTCCGCTTGAAGGCGCGGAGGAAGTAGTGCGGGGAGTACCCGGCGTGGGCCGCGATGGCGGCGAGGTCGAGGCGAGGGTCCGAACGCCCGCGGTCCATCGCGTCCTTGGCGCGCCGCAACGCCCGCAGGTGTGCCGCGCGCGGGGTGGTCGTCATCGAGCGATCGTGACAGGCGGCAGGGACACCGCCCCGCTGCTTGTGGACAACTTCCGCACCAGCAGACTGTGTTCACTCGCCTTCGTACGGTGGGTCCACCCGACGGCGACGAGCCCGGCGCCCGACCGCGAGGTCGGGCGCCGGGCTCAGTAGACGGGGGGCGGCGGTCCTGGGGACCGCCGCGGACGGGTCACAGCTTCACGCCGTGGTCCTTCAGGGCGTCGACGGGCTCGATCGCGGTCCCGTAGTCGGCCGAGGTACGGAGCTCGAAGTGGAGGTGGGGACCGGAGGAGTTACCGGTGTTACCGGACTTCGCGATCTCCTCGCCGGCCTTCACCTTGTCGCCGACCTTGACGTCGACGGAGCTGAGGTGGGCGTACTGCGAGAACTGGCCGTTGTCGTGCTTGACCACGACGGCGTTGCCGTATGCGGGGCCGTCGCCCGCACCGTTGCCGCCGGCCTTGACGACGGTGCCGCTGTTCACGGACTCGACACCGGTACCTGTCGGCACGGCGAAGTCCTGGCCGGAGTGGCCGGAGGCCCAGCGTCCGCCGTCCTTGCCGTACGTCGCGCTCAACTCGTAGTCGCCGGCGATCGGCGACGTCCAGCCGTTGCCCCGCTCGGAGTTCCGCTCGGCCTTCTCGTCGGCCTTGCGGTCGTCGGCGGCCTTCTTCTTCGCGTCCGCGTCCTTCAGCTGGTTGTCGGCCTGCGCGCGGGCAGAACCGGCGATCTGCGACGCGGTACCCGCGGCAAAGGCGTCCGAGTGGCCGCCGTCTGCGGCTATGGCACTGCCAGCGCCCAGGGCCATCGAGGCGCTGAACCCTGCCGCCAGGACGACCGCCCGGGTGCGGCGGTTGCCGAGGGCCTGGGTCATGCGCTTCGCGGTGGTCTTGGACATGAGGGAGTTACCTCCGGATGTGGGGGGTTGCTTCCTGATTGCCTCAAGAAGCATGTCCAGTGATAACGGACGCCTAGGGGGACATCAAGGATTGCTCCTACTAAGAGCGGCAGTAATGACATGGACTCCAAAGAGTAATAAACCAGGCAAACCGCTCATAACTCTGCCATCTCCCCCGGTACGGCGAAGAAACTGCAAGCCCGCCGCCCGAAGGCCCGCGTCGCCGTCTCCTAATTCCGTTCGTAGGCACGCCATCCCCTGTGCGTGAGCCCACACCCGGCCCCCTCCGGAGCGCCCCGCGAAGTGACCCCGTTCACTCCGCTCGCGGTGGCCCGGCGCCTCAACACCCGCCGCCAGCAGGCCGCATGAACCGCGTGCAACGGGTTAGGTAGCCCCGAGGACGAGGGTGTCCGCCCTCGGCCACCAGCCGACACGGGGAGAGCAACGATGGCGTGCGCAGCAGCCCTGGCCCAAGCAGCCGGCACCGCAAGGGAGGTGCGGCCGCACGACGTGGCCTGGACCACACTCGCGCTCGACGAGGACGGGGCCGGAACCCGCCTACTCGTCGGCGCCGTACTGCTGTTGGCAGCGGTCGCCCTCCTCGTCACCGCCTGGCTCGGCACCACGGAGCGGCTCCCCCGCAACCGCTTCGTCGGCGTACGCACACGCCGCAGCCTCTCGGGCGACGTCGCGTGGCGAGCGGCCAACAAGGCCGCCGCTCCCGCCTTCTACGCCGCCGGCGGTGTCCTCCTCGTCGCCGCCGTGCTCGGCGCCGCGCTCCCCGGCGAGACCGTACGCAGCATCGTGTCGATCACGAGTGGCGGGATCTGCGTCCTCTTCGCGCTGCTCGGCCTCTGGCAGGGACAGCGCGCCGCCGGGGATGCACACGGCCGGGGATGACGTCGCCGCAGGCCGTGCCCGGACCCCAACTGGGCGGTGTCCGGCGGTGGTTGTGGCTCCGGCGCTGAAGGTAACAGCATGTCCACAGCATGCACACACACGGTTGACACCCGAGCACCGCAGGAGAAGCCTGAACGCGGCGGGCGACGACCGTTCCGCGCCGGGGAGATCGGGGAGGGGCCATGGCGGGTGTCGGGCGCGGAGGTGCGCGCGGGCTGGTGGCCGGCGCCGTGGTGCTCCTGCTGCCGCTGGCAGCCTGCTCGTCGGCGGAGGACGAGGCGGCGCCGGCGGGTGAACGGAAGAGCGCCAGCCCGTCCCCGACCGTAGAACCGGCCGAGTACGAAGCGGAGTTGACCGAGGCGCTGAAGCCCTTCAACAGGGCGCTGGCGGACGTCGACTCGGCGTCGGGCGCGAAGAACCTGGAGAAAGCGGTGGACGAGGCAGCGGGAGAAGCCGAGTCCGCCGTGGAGCGGCTCACCGCGGTCAAGGCACCCGACGACGCCTTCGAGACGCAGTCCGAACTCGCCGGGGCGCTCACCAGGTATGCCCAGGAACTCGGCGACGCGGTGAAGGGCGACAGCCGCTGCGCCGTCGCCCCGCGCAGCGAACTCCACGACGCCCGGGCCCGGAAGGACGCCCACGAGGCGATCGAGCGCCTCGCCGACCTCGGGTACTCCGCGAAACTGCGCAAGGTGAGGACGGAGAAGCCGAAGAAGCGCAGGCTCGCCAACGGCGCCTTCGTCGAAGGCGGCCCGGGCGGCGGCCTCGGCAGGCTCACCCTGCGCAACGGCTCCGAGTCGGACGCGGCGGTCACCTTCGCTCGCGGCCGGTCGCCCGTCTTCACGATCTACCTGCGGAAGGGCAAGACCACACGGGTGAACAACGTCGCCAACGGTACGTACACGGTCTTCTTCACCACGGGCACGGACTGGAACTCCGGCGAGAAGGCGTTCAGCCGCGGCTGCTCCTTCGAGAAGTTCGACGACAAGGCGAAGTTCACCACCCGGTCCGTCCAGGGCGGCACGCAGTACTCGGTGCTCACCTTCTCCCTGCAGAAGTCGCTCGGCGGCAACGCCACGACCAGCGAGGTGCCGGAGGGCGCGTACCCGTCCTGAGCTTTCTCGGACACGTACCGCCGTCGGACGGCGCAGAACGGGCGAGGGCCGGCACCCACGGAGTGTGGGTGCCGGCCCTCGTGCCGACGGAATCGCCTGCCGCTCAGCCCTCCTTGGAGAGGTTCGGCCCGCCTCCGGCGGCCGACTCCACCGGGGGAGCGTCCGGCAGCGCGGACTTCTCCTCGCCCCGGAAGGTGAAGTGCTTGTCCTCACCCTCACCCTCGGTGCCGACGACGACGATGTGGCCCGGACGGAGCTCCCCGAAGAGGATCTTCTCCGAGAGGATGTCCTCCACCTCGCGCTGGATGGTCCGGCGCAGCGGACGGGCACCCATCACCGGGTCGTAGCCCCGCTTGGCGAGCAGCTCCTTGGCCTCCGTGCTGAGCTCGATGCCCATGTCCCGGTCCTTCAGCCGCTCGTCCACCTGGGAGATCATCAGGTCCACGATGCGGACGATGTCCTCGCGGGTGAGCTGGTGGAAGACGACGGTGTCGTCGACGCGGTTGAGGAACTCGGGGCGGAAGTGCTGCTTCAGCTCGTCGTTGACCTTGGCCTTCATCCGGTCGTACCCCGTGCGGACGTCGCCCTGGGCGGCGAAGCCCAGGTTGAAGCCCTTGGAGATGTCCCGGGTGCCGAGGTTGGTCGTCATGATGATGACCGTGTTCTTGAAGTCGACCTCGCGACCCTGGGAGTCGGTGAGGCGGCCGTCCTCCAGGATCTGGAGGAGCGAGTTGAAGATGTCCGGGTGGGCCTTCTCCACCTCGTCGAAGAGGACGACGGAGAACGGCTTGCGGCGGACCTTCTCCGTGAGCTGGCCGCCTTCCTCGTAACCGACGTAACCGGGCGGGGAGCCGAAGAGCCGCGAGACGGTGTGCTTCTCGCTGAACTCCGACATGTCGAGCGAGATCAGCGCCTCCTCGTCGCCGAAGAGGAACTCGGCGAGGGTCTTGCTGAGCTCGGTCTTACCCACACCGGACGGGCCGGCGAAGATGAACGAACCACCGGGCCGCTTCGGGTCCTTGAGGCCCGCACGGGTGCGCCGGATCGCCTGGGAGAGCGCCTTGATGGCGTCCTCCTGGCCGATGACGCGCTTGTGCAGCTCCTCCTCCATGCGCAGCAGCCTGGAGGACTCCTCCTCGGTCAGCCTCATCACCGGGACGCCGGTGGAGGCCGCCAGGACCTCGGCGATCAGCTCCTCGTCGACCTCGGCGACGACGTCCATGTCGCCGGCCTTCCACTCCTTCTCCCGCTTCGCCTTCTGCGCGAGCAGCTGCTTCTCGGTGTCCCGGAGCGAGGCCGCCTTCTCGAAGTCCTGCGAGTCGATCGCGGACTCCTTGTCGCGGCGGACGTTGGCGACCTTCTCGTCGAACTCGCGGAGGTCCGGCGGTGCCGTCATCCGGCGGATGCGCATCCGGGAGCCGGCCTCGTCGATGAGGTCGATCGCCTTGTCGGGGAGGTAGCGGTCGGAGATGTAGCGGTCCGCCAGGGTGGCGGCGCCGACCAGCGCGGCGTCGGTGATCGAGACGCGGTGGTGCGCCTCGTACCGGTCGCGGAGGCCCTTGAGGATCTCGATCGTGTGCGGCAGCGAGGGCTCGGAGACCTGGATCGGCTGGAAGCGGCGCTCCAGGGCTGCGTCCTTCTCGAGGTACTTGCGGTACTCGTCGAGGGTGGTCGCGCCGATCGTCTGCAGCTCGCCCCGGGCGAGCATCGGCTTGAGGATGCTCGCCGCGTCGATCGCGCCCTCCGCGGCACCTGCACCGACGAGGGTGTGCAGCTCGTCGATGAAGAGGATGATGTCGCCGCGAGTGCGGATCTCCTTGAGGACCTTCTTCAGCCGCTCCTCGAAGTCACCGCGGTAGCGGGAGCCTGCGACGAGGGCGCCGAGGTCGAGGGTGTAGAGGTGCTTGTCCTTCAGCGTCTCCGGCACCTCGCCCTTGACGATCGCCTGCGCCAGGCCCTCGACGACGGCGGTCTTGCCGACGCCGGGCTCACCGATCAGCACCGGGTTGTTCTTGGTGCGCCGGGAGAGCACCTGCATGACGCGCTCGATCTCCTGCTCGCGCCCGATGACCGGGTCGAGCTTGGACTCGCGCGCGGCCTGCGTGAGGTTGCGGCCGAACTGGTCCAGGACGAGCGACGTCGAAGGGGTGCCCTCGGCGGGGCCGCCCGCCGTGGCCGCCTCCTTGCCGCCGCTGTAACCGGAGAGCAGCTGGATGACCTGCTGCCGCACCCGGTTGAGGTCGGCGCCGAGCTTCACGAGGACCTGGGCGGCGACGCCCTCGCCCTCGCGGATCAGGCCGAGCAGGATGTGCTCGGTGCCGATGTAGTTGTGGCCGAGCTGAAGGGCCTCGCGGAGCGAGAGCTCCAGGACCTTCTTGGCACGGGGGGTGAAGGGGATGTGGCCCGAGGGCGCCTGCTGGCCCTGGCCGATGATCTCCTCCACCTGCTGGCGGACAGCCTCAAGCGAGATCCCGAGGCTCTCCAGGGCCTTAGCGGCGACACCCTCTCCCTCGTGGATCAGGCCCAGAAGGATGTGCTCGGTGCCGATGTAGTTGTGGTTGAGCATCCGGGCTTCTTCCTGAGCCAGGACGACAACCCGCCGCGCGCGGTCGGTGAACCTCTCGAACATCGTTAATCGCTCCTCAGAGCGGTCAGGCAGTGAGGGGACGCTCCCCTCGCTGTCCTTCCGCAGCTTAGTCCCGCAACGGGGGACCGCTCATTCCAACTGCCGACACCGGTCCATCGTCTCGTGCCCCGGGCAGCCGACAACAGTTCCAACCCGATGGTGCGAGACGATGTTCCCGCAGGCCAGGCGTATCCGCCTGGTTCCACTACGCCGACGGCGAACGTGGCGCCGTCGACACGCCCGTCAGTAACGGACACCGCTGCCCCTCACCCCCGTTCCACCGCTGCCGCCTCCGGAGCACGTGCCGTCTCCACGGACCTCACGAGCCGCCCACCACCTGGGGCGGAGCGCTGCGATCGCCGTGTCCGAGCCGTCACGCGCCGCTCTTCCTCTCCTGTCGGGGCTCTTACCCCCGAACACGCACAGTCCATGCCGACGGGGGCGTACGCGGGGCAGCACATCCGCTGACGGCGAACAGGGTTGCGCGCCCAGGAGAGGCGCAGGAAGCACAGTGTGACGTGAGCGCCCAACTGAGCGTCACCACCACGGCGTTGGCGGGCCCCGGCGAAGGACCTCGGCAGGGCAGGACGGAGCGGCGCGCACTGGCGGGCGTCACGCTCCGGAACCGGTGCTCGGCGCCGAAGCCGGCCGCACGGGCCCTGGCGCCGTCGCGCAGAGTGAGGCGGGGCCGGCCGGCGGCGCACCCGGGGCTGGCCCCGGTGAGCCGCCCGCCCGGCGCGGGCCCGAGGGAGCCGCTTTGGTCCGCCTTATGCACCGGCGCTGCGGCCGGGCCGCGGAGTCGGCCCGGTGCGGCCGCCGGGCGGCGACGCGTCGTGCGCGCCCGGCTCGTCGCGGCCGGGGCTGCCGGCCGCTCCGCTGTTCAGCTCGTGGCCTTCTCGTACGCCTCGCGGATGCCGGCCGGCACCCGACCGCGGTCGTTGACGTCGTACCCCTGCTCCTTCGCCCACGCGCGGATCTTCGCGGTGTCCGGGGAGCTGCCACCCGACGCGCGGCCCTTGCCGCGTGCCGAGCGCCCGCCGGTGCGGCGCCCGCTCTTGACGTACGGCTCGAGCAGACCGCGCAGCTTCTCCGCGTTCGCCGACGTGAGGTCGATCTCGTAGGACTTGCCGTCGAGTGCAAACGTCACTGTCTCGTCGGCCTCTCCGCCCTCGAGGTCGTCGAGAAGAAGTACCTGGACCTTCTGCGCCACCGGTTACTCCCATTCGTCGATAACTGAATACTGATACTGACGACGAAAGCAAACCGCTTTTCCCGGTAAAACACAAACCCCGGACCGAGTTTGCCGCCGACCTGCTCATGATTGACGGACCTTTCGGACATAGCGACGCCCTCTTCACCGACGTGGCGACGGTTCGCCGCGCATCCCGTGAGAGGTCGCGTCAAAGGGATCGCGTCTTGTTCGGACGCGATCCCCGAACCCCGCCTTCGCGCCGCCGTGTTCGGCGCGGGAGAGAAGTCCCGACGGTTCACAGATACAGCAGCATGCGGCTGTTGCCCAGGGTGTTCGGCTTCACCCGTTCGAGATCCAGGAACTCCGCCACTCCCTCGTCATAGGAACGGAGCAGCTCGCTGTAGACATCGCCGTCGACGGGCGTCTCGCCGATCTCGGCGAAGCCGTGCCGGGCGAAGAAGTCGACTTCGAAGGTGAGGCAGAAAATGCGCCGCACGCCGATCCAGCGCGCGGTCCTGACGAGCTTGTCGAGCACCTGGTGCCCGATACCCGTGCCGCGCTGGTCGCGGGCGACCGCGAGCGTCCTGACCTCGGCGAGGTCCTCCCACATGACGTGGAGGGCGCCGCACCCGACGATCCTTCCGTCGTGGTCGCGCTCGGCCACCCAGAACTCCTGGATGTCCTCGTAAAGCGTGACCCACTGTTTCCCGAGCAGGATGCGCTCGCGGGTGTACGCGTCGATGAGGTCGTGCATCGCGGGGACATCGGCGGTCCGCGCCCTGCGCACGGTGGTTTCGCTATGCGGATCGGCTGCGGACATGCAACGGACGCTATCGCTCGGAACCGCCGGCGCCCGAAGCCGGGGGTTCCGCGCTCCGAGGTCCTGGCGAACTCCGAGAAGTGCCGGTCTCCGGGAGATCCGACTCGTTGCCGTCGGAAGGGAGTTGGGAGTCGGAAGGCCGTTCCGCTGGTTCGGCGGAAGGCGGGCCCTCTCTCGGCTCGTCCACGCGCACGCCGTTCAACTGGACGACGCGGAGTGCGTCCCTGAGTACTCCGACCTGTTCCGGCGACATCATGCCGAAGAAGTCGACGAGAGCGGCCGCCGGGTTGTCGCTCGCCGACCACGCCTCCTTCATCAGCGCGGCCGAGTAGGCGGCACGCGTGGAGATGGGTTCGTACCTATAGGCGCGGCCTTGCTGGTGCCGACGGACCCAGCCCTTCTGATGCAGGTTGTCCATTACGGTCATCACCGTCGTGTAGGCGATGGTGCGTTCCGATTCGAGGTCCTCGAGGACTTCCCGGACCGTGACGGGACGATTCCACCGCCAGATCCGCGTCATGACGGCGTCTTCCAACTCTCCCAGTGGCCGAGGCACGTGTGAATGGTAGTGGGAGATGTCCTGATACGGAGGGTTTTCCGGCCTGCATCGGGGGGCGCGTAACCCACCTCCGCTCGGGCGGAAGCAGGTCAGCGCTGCTGCGCGGGGCTCCCGGACTGCGACTGCTGCACGGCCTCGGCGCTGGCGAGGGCGGCGTCGACCGCGCCGTCCTCCTTCGCCTTGTTGGCTCCGCCCTGGCTCTTCACGATCGTCACGATGAGGGCGGTGAAGGCGACCGCCATCACGAACGGCGGTGTGAGTGCGGCGATGTAGTCCATGGCTCCGGGCCTCCTAGACGGTCGGGGCACCACCCTAGCGCGGGGCCCCTGGCCCCCTTCCGTACGCCCCGGACGCCGGAAGGGGGCCGGGTCAGGCCGTCGCGGCCGGGGTCGGGTGGGCCTGCGTCGTCGGGCCGGGGCGGCGCGGAGGGAAGACCTCGGCCGGGGTGGGCACGGGCTGGACCGGGTGCGCGGACGGGGGCTCGGTCTCCTCGCGGCCGGGAGCGTGCTGGGGCTCGGGCTCCTCGGACGGGGGCTCGGCCGGGGCGCCCTCGTCCGGGGGTGTCTCCTGGTCGCCGTTCTCCTCGGGCGCCGCGTCCAGCTCGGGGCCCTCGGGGGCGGGGGCAGGCGATGCGGTGTCCGGCGGGGCGAGGGGCTCCGTGGAGTCGGGCTCGGGGGCGAGTCGGGGCTGCGGGGCGTCGGCGGGGAGAGCGTGGGGCTCGTGCGCCGGGCGGGCGGGGGCGGGGATGCGCGGCGTCTCGGGCGACGGCGCGCTGCGCCCCCTGGGCAGCGAGGGGAGACGGGTGCGGACGGCGAGGTCGGCGATGCGCTCGCAGCGGAGCAGGAGCGCCTCGCGGCGGGCGCGCTCCTGCGGCCCCGCCGCCTCGGCGCAGAGGGAACGCAGCGCCGCGAGATCGTCGGGGCGCGGGAGGTAGCCGGCCGTGAGGGCCTCTTCGAGTTCGGCGAGGTAGCCGGCGGCGGCCCCGGGGAGCGCCTCACGGTAGCGGGCGAGGTCGGCGAGGAGGAAGGAGCGCAGCCGCCGGGACTCGCTGACGGCCTCCTCGACGGCGTCGGCGAGCCGCACGCAGCCGTGCGCGTCGGCGGCGACGGGATCGGCCTTCAGGGCGAGGGCGAGGGCGCTCCGCAGTACGCGCAGTTCCTCTGCGCTGAACGCCATGCCGCCGCGGGAACCGTAGGGCGTGGGCATGGCCAGACGATAAGTCCAGAAGCGAAAAAAGGGACTTAAAGTTGCTTTCGGGCGTGGCGATCGGTGACGCGGGCAGCCCGGACCTCCCCGCGGACGGCCGAGGGGCGTGTCCGCGGGGTCGGGTCGGCGGGGTCAGACGCGGGAGACGTTCCGCTCGTAGACGAGCCGCAGGCCGATCAGCGTCAGCCAGGGCTCGTGCTCGTCGATCACGGTCGCCTCGCCGAGGACCATCGGGCTGAGGCCGCCGGTAGCGATCACCGTGACGTCGTCCGGGTCGTCGGCGAGCTCCGCCGCCATCCGGTTGACGACGCCGTCGACCTGGCCCGCGAAGCCGTAGAGAATGCCGGACTGCATCGCCTCGACGGTGTTCTTGCCGATCACGCTCCGGGGGCGGGCGAGTTCGATCTTGCGGAGCTGCGCGCCGCGTACGCCGAGCGCGTCGACCGAGATCTCGATGCCGGGGGCGATCACGCCGCCCACGTACTCGCCTCGCGCGGAGACGGCGTCGAAGGTGGTCGCCGTGCCGAAGTCGACGACGACGCACGGGCCGCGGTAGAGCTCGACGGCCGCCAGCGCGTTGATGATCCGGTCGGCGCCGACCTCCTTCGGGTTGTCCATGAGGATCGGGACGCCCGTCTTCACGCCCGGCTCGACGAGGATCGCGGGGATGTCGCCGTAGTAGCGCCTGGTGACCTCGCGCAGCTCGTGGAGGACGGCGGGGACCGTCGAGCAGATCGCGATGCCCTCGATGTTGTCGCCGAGCTCCTCGCCGAGCAGCGGATGCATGGCCATGAGCCCCTGGAGCAGCACGGCCAACTCGTCGGCGGTGCGGCGCGGATCGGTCGAGATGCGCCAGTGCTCGACGATCTCCTCGCCGTCGAAGAGCCCGAGGACGGTGTGGGTGTTGCCTACGTCGATGGTGAGCAGCATGCGGTCTTCGTCGCTCCGTCAGTCGTCTTCGGCGAACGCGCCCGCGGGGCGCAGGTCGAGGCCGATGTCGAGGATCGGCGACGAGTGGGTGAGGGCGCCCACGGCGAGGTAGTCGACGCCTGCGGCCGCGTACTCGGCGGCGCCCGCGAGGGTGAGGCGCCCGGAGGACTCCAGACGGCAGCGGCCCGCGACGAGGCGGACGGCCTCCGCCGTCTCGGCCGGGGTGAAGTTGTCGAGCAGCACCAGATCGGCGCCGGCCGCCAACACCGGCTCGAGTTGGGCGAGTTCGTCGACCTCCACCTCGATGGGGACGCCGGGGAACTCGGTGCGCACCCGCGCGAACGCCTCGGCGACGCCGCCGGCCGCCACGACGTGGTTGTCCTTGACGAGCGCGGCGTCCGAGAGCGACATCCGGTGGTTCTCGCCGCCGCCGCAGCGCACCGCGTACTTCTCCAGTGCGCGCAGGCCCGGCGTCGTCTTGCGGCTGTCGCGGACCTTGGTGCGCGTGCCCTCCAGCGCGTCGGACCAGGCGCGGGTCGCGGTCGCGATGCCGGAGAGGCGGCACAGGAGGTTGAGGGCGCTCCGCTCGCCCGTGAGCAGGTCGCGGGTGCGGGTGCGGACGGTGAGCAGCGGCTGTCCCCGCTCGACGCGGGCGCCGTCCTCGACGTGCCGCTCGACCTCGAACTCGTCGGTGCACACGACCGAGAGGACCGCCTCCGCGACCCGCAGCCCCGCGACGGTGCCGGCCTCGCGGGCGGTGAAGTCCGCGACGGCGAAGGCGTCCTCAGGGACGGTGGCGACGGTGGTGACGTCGACGCCGTTGTCGAGGTCCTCCTCGATCGCGAGGTGCGCGACGTCCTCGACCTGGACGGGGTCGAGGCCCGCCTCGGCGAGGAGGGCGGCGAGGTCGGGGTCGAGGCCGCAGTCGATCGGGTCGAGGCCCGCGCCCTCGTGGCCGCCGCAGCCGCAGGAGTCGCCGCAGCCGTCGGCGCCCGCCGCCGGGCCGCCGATCTGGAGGAGCGGGACATCGACGGGCTCGGGACGGCGCTCCTGGGAGGAGTCCTGGGTGGGGCTGGTCACGGTCTCTCCTCGGTCGTTCTGCGCGGTCCGCGGCTGCTCGCGGGCGGCTCCTGGACGGTGCCCGGGAAAGCCGTCGACCCGGTGGTCCTCAACTCCGGGCGGCTCTCGGGCGCCTCGACCCTACTGCGCCCGGCGCGCGGTGCGGCGGGGGGCGGGGTGTCCAACGAGACGACCAGGTGGCGGCGCCAGGCCGGGTCCGCGTCGGGGCGGTCCTCGCGCCAGTGGCAGCCGCGGGTCTCCTCGCGGGCGCCCGCCGCGGCGACGAGGGCCGTCGCCACCAGGTGGAGGTTGGTCGCCTCCCAGCTCTCGACCGACGCGGCCGGGGCCTTCGCCGCCTCGGGAGCCTCGCGGAGCCCGGCGAGCTCCGCCGCCGCTGCCGCGAGCCCGGGCGCCGAGCGCAGGACGCCGGCGCCGCGCGTCATGAGGCGCTGCACGGCGCCGCGGGACTCGGGCGGCAGCAGCCGGGTGTGCTCGACGGCGCGGGGCGCGGGGAGCTGCTCGGCCGCGGTCCGGGTGTGCGCGTCGGCGGCGACCTCGGCCGCGATGCGCTCGGCGAAGACGAGGCCCTCCAACAGGGAGTTGGAGGCGAGGCGGTTGGCGCCGTGCACGCCCGTGCAGGCCGTCTCGCCGCAGGCGTAGAGACCGGGGACGGTGGTGCGGCCGTGGAGGTCGGTGCGGACGCCGCCGCTCGCGTAGTGCGCGGCGGGCGCCACCGGGACCGGCTCGGTGACGGGGTCGAGGCCGTGGGCGCGGCAGGCGGCGAGGATCGTGGGGAAGCGGTTCTTCCACATCGCGGCGCCGAAGTGGCGGCCGTCGAGGAACATGTGGTCGGTGCCGTGGGCGGCCGCGGTGCGGGTGATCGCCTTCGCGACGACGTCCCTGGGGGCGAGTTCGGCGAGCGGGTGCGCCCCCGCCATGAACCTGGCGCCGCCGGCGTCGACGAGGTGCGCGCCCTCGCCGCGCACCGCCTCGGAGATGAGCGGCTGCTGTCCCTCGGCGTCGGGGCCGAGGTAGAGGACGGTCGGGTGGAACTGGACGAACTCCAGGTCGGAGACCTCTGCTCCGGCACGGAGCGCGAGCGCGACGCCGTCGCCCGTCGAGACGGGCGGGTTGGTCGTCGCCGCGAAGACCTGGCCCATCCCTCCGGTGGCGAGGACCACGGCCGGTGCCCGCACCGCGCCGACGCCGTCGTGCTCGCCCTCCCCCATGACGTGCAGGGTGACGCCCGCGGCGCGGCCCTCGGTGTCCTTGAGGAGGTCGAGGACGAGGGCGCCCTCGACGGTGCGCAGCCCGGCGCGCGAGCGGACGGCGGCGACGAGGGCGCGGGAGATCTCCGCGCCGGTGGCGTCGCCTCCGGCGTGCGCGATGCGGCGCCTGTGGTGGCCGCCCTCGCGGGTGAGCGCGAGGGCGCCGTGCTCGGCGTCGAAGCGGGCGCCCGCCGCGATCAACCGGCGTACGGCGTCCGGGCCTTCGGTGACGAGGACGCGGACCGCTTCCTCGGCGCAGAGCCCGGCTCCGGCGACGAGGGTGTCCTCGAGGTGCTCTTCGAGGGTGTCGCCCTCGCCGAGCGCGGCTGCGATGCCGCCCTGCGCCCAGCGCGTCGAGCCGTCGTCGAGCCTCGCCTTGGTGACGACGACGGTGCGCAGGCCGGTGTCGGCGCAGTGGAGCGCCGCCGTGAGCCCGGCGACGCCCGAGCCGACGACGACGACGTCGGCCTCCACCGTCCAGCCGGGCGCCGGGGCCGCGAGCGGCGGAGCGCCGGCGGTCACCGGGGGCCGCCCGCCGCGTCGCCGAGGGGGAGGCGGACGTTGTCGATGAGGCGGGTCGTGCCCACGCGTGCGGCGACGGCGAGCACCGCCTCGCCGCGGTGGTCGCCTTCCGCTTCGGTGAAGTCGGCCGGGTCGACGAGCGCGAGGTAGTCCGTCGCGACCTCGGGCTCGGCGGCTGCGAGGACCGTGCGGGCCGCCGCGCGCACGGCGTCGGGCCCCTTCGCCACCGCCGCGGTGCCCGCGTCGAGCGCGGCGGAGAGGGCGAGCGCCGACCGGCGCTCGGCGGGCGAGAGGTAGCGGTTGCGGCTGGAGAGCGCGAGGCCGTCGGGCTCGCGCACCGTGGGGACGCCGACGATCCGCACGGGGAAGTCGAGGTCGGCGACCATGCGCTGCACGAGGGCGAGTTGCTGCGCGTCCTTCTCGCCGAAGAAGGCGAGGTCGGGGGCGGTGAGGTGGAGCATCTTCGCGACGACGGTGAGCATCCCGTCGAAGTGGCCGGGCCGCGAGGCGCCTTCGAGGCGCTCGCCCATCACTCCGGCCGAGAGCCCGACCTCCGGGGTCCCGCTCGGGTAGACCTCGTCGGCCGAGGGGGCGAAGACGGTGTCGGCTCCGTGCTCGGCCGCGAGCCGCAGGTCGGCTTCGAGGGTGCGCGGATAGCGGTCGAGGTCCTCGCCCGGGCCGAACTGGAGCGGGTTGACGAAGACGGTCACGACCACGCGCCCCTGCGGGCCGACGCGTTCTCTCGCGGCGCGGATCAACGCCGCGTGGCCCTCGTGGAGCGCGCCCATCGTCATGACGACGGCGCGCTCGGTGCGCGGGGCGCCGGGCTCCGCGCGCAGCTCGTCCGCGGTGCCGACCAACAGGGGTGTTCCGCTCATCGGTCGTCTCCCGACTCGTCGTCGTCCTCGGGTCGTTGGGCGTCGCCTTTCGCCCTGCGCGAGCGACTGTCGGCGGGGCCGGAGAGGACGTCGAGGAGGTCCTCGGCGAGCTCCGGCTTCAGCAGCCCGTGTGCGAGCGCGCGGTCCGCCGTGGCGCGGGCCATGGCGAGGTAGCCGGAGACGCTCTGCGGCGCGTGCTTGCGCAGCTCGGCGACGTGCGCCGAGACGGTGCCCGCGTCACCCCTGGCGACGGGTCCGGTCAGCGCCGCGTCGCCGGAGCGGAGCGAGTTGTCGAGCGCGGCGGAGAGGAGCGGCCCCAGCATCCGCTCGGGCGCCTGCACTCCGGCGGAGCGCAGCAGGTCCATCGACTCGGCGACGAGCGTGACGAGGTGGTTGGCACCCACGGCGAGCGCCGCGTGGTACAGCGGCCGCGACGCCTCCTCGATCCACTCGGGCTCGCCGCCCATCTCGATCACCAGCGCCTCGGCCGCGAGCCTGAGCTCCTCGGGCGCCGTCACGCCGAACGAGCAGCCGGCGAGGCGGTGCACGTCGACGGCGGTCCCCGTGAAGGTCATGGCGGGGTGGAGCGCGAGCGGCAGGGCGCCGGCACGGGTGGCCGGGTCGAGCACGGCGGTTCCGTACCGGCCGGAGGTGTGCACCAGGAGCTGTCCCGCACGGACGGCGCCGGTCTCCGCGAGGCCGGCGACGAGGCCGGGGAGGGCGTCGTCGGGGACGGTGAGCAGGACGAGTTCGGAGCGCGCGAGCACCTCGGCGGGCTCGACGAGCGGCACGTCCGGGAGGTGCTCGGCCGCGCGCCTGCGGGACGCCTCGGAGACGCCAGAGGCGGCGACGGTGCGGTGCCCGGCCATCGCCAGGGCGGCGGCGAGGACCGGCCCGACCCGCCCTGCGCCGACGACGCCGACCGACAGGCGGGCGGGTCTGTCCTGCGCGCGGGGCGAGGGCGCGGGTTCTGGCGGGTGCGGGGTGTGCTCGGCAGGGTTCACCGGGGGCCTTCCGTCTGCGTTCCGGTCCCTGGGGCCGGGTACCGGACGTTCCTCGGCCATGCTAATGCCTGGCGCCGGCGCGGAAGAGGGCCGTGATTCGGGACCAGCGGCCTGCTCAGCCGGAAGGCACGTGCGTCGTCGCTGGTGGGACGGGTTCGTCGGTTCGGCCGGAGGCCGCGGCCGTCTCCAACTCGGCCTGGAGAAAAGCCTCTTACGAGGGGCGTGCACGCGTCGCCGTGCGCCGCAGGAGCACGACGCGGCGGGCAGTGCAGGACGGCGGCTGCCCGTGTGGCCGTGCCGCAGCGTGCGAAGTCGTGCAGCGTCCGCAGCCTGTTGCAGCGGGGCTGCATCGACCGGCGCTGAAGGAAACCGTGCAGGAGCGTGCAAGGGACGTGCACGGGTCTCCGCGGAGAGGGATCGCACGGGCAGCACACCGCAGCGGCGGCCCGTCCTCGCGGACCTCGGCAACGCGCAGGGCCCGCCCCGGCTCGCCGCCGAGCGGGCAGCAGCCGTGCGCGCCGCCGAGCGACCGCCCTTCGACGACGCCGAGTTCGAGGCACGCCGCGCCGAGTTGCGGGCCGGACGGCGGAGGGGCGGCTCGACGGGCTCGTCGTCTTCCGCCCGTCCAGCGTCGAGTACCTCTGCGGCTGCCACACGGCGGAGACGGCGCCCCAGCCGCTGCTGGTGACGGCGGAAGGGACCGTCCTCCACGCCCTTGACCTGGAGGACGGCCGCGCACTTGCGAGCGGATACGCCGACCGCGTACGCCTCTGCGGAGTCGCGGACGCGTTGAGCGGCTCGACGCCTCCCTCGCCGACGCCACCACTGTGCTGCCGCGCGATGCCCGCGTCGCGCACTCCCCCACCCCGCCGCACGCCGTCACGCCGCCGCCGGACCGCGGGCTGCCCCGACCGCCTCCTCGAACGGGCCGGCGAATGGCGGGGTTGGGGTACGCCTTCAGGCCGGCACCCGGTCCGGACGTTTGCACGGACGCCCCGGCCCGCCATGCCCTCACCGCGACCTGATCGAGCAGCGGCGGAGGCTGCCGCGATGGTCCAGGCGGGCACGGTGGAACTTCCGGGGGCTACCTGCTCCGGACTACTTGCTGTCGATGCGGCCGAGTGCCGCACCGGTCTCAGCCAGTGCCGCGGTGGCCTTCGCCCATCCGGAATCGGCCGGGTCCAGCGCGCTGCGCAGGTAGGCGGTGGTCAGTCGCTGCAGTACCGCGACCCGCTCCGGGTTCTCGTCGGTGGTCTCGGCGGCTTCCCAATTCGGGATGCCGCCCAGGGAGTGCTCGGCGTCGAACAGGGTCAGCAGGTCGGTGGCGCCCGGGCTGTGGACGTAGGCGTCGGTGAACCAGTCCGGGCCGCGGCTCGACATCTTCGACTGGTCGTGGTCGCCGGCCACCACGAGTGCGGGCGTGGTCAGCTCGGCGAACGAGGGGTTCATGAACGGGAAGTGCTCCTGGGCGAACGGGTGCAGCTCCTCGCCCCCGATCCCGGTCGCGGCCAGCAGCACGCCGGCCCGCACGCGTCGGTCCGCGTAGCCCTGGCCGGCCTCGCCCGTGCTGTCGAGAACGCGGGCGCCGAGCAGCATCTGCACGGTCTGGGCGCCCCAGGAGTGTCCGGCTGCGACGACGCGGTCACGATCGACCCGCCCCGCAAGGCCCGGCACGGCGCGTTCGATCGTCTCCGACTGGTCCATGGTCCGCACGAGGTCGGCGTGCCGCTCGGTCCAGACCCGGCCGAATCCGGGGTGGTCGAACCCGATGCCGTCGCGACGGGAGTCCAGGTGCGTCGGCTGGACGACGACGAACCCGCGAGACGCCCAGAAGGCCGTCAGGGGTGCGTATCCGTCGAGCGACCATCCGTTGCCGTGCGAGAACAGCAGCACCGGCAGGTCGTGTCCGGTCACGGGGGCGGAGACGCGCACGTCGAGCGGGAGCGCTCGGCCTGGCGCGTCGAGGCGCGCCGGGGCGACCGAGACGACCGGGCCGCCGGCGCCGACGATGTCGTCGAGGGCATGGACGATCGGGGTGTCGGTCGTTGGGGGAGTACCACTCATGGAGATCACTCGTCCTTTGCGTTCGGGGCACCCGCCGAGCACAATAGAAGCGGAGCGCCGTTCCGAAACAATACGGAGCAGTGCTCCGCTTAGCAAGTCTCGACGAAGGTTCCCCATGACGACTCCCGGCCCGGACGGCCCGACGCCCCGCGCGAAGCGCGTCGACGCCAGGCGCAACGAACAGGCCCTGCTCGAGGCCGCCGCCGCTGTCTTCGTGACGGACGGTGTGGATGCGCCTGTGCGGCTGATCGCCGCACGCGCCGGGGTGGGCATGGGGACGATCTACCGCCACTTCCCCACGCGTCCCGCACTGGTGGCGGCGGTCTATCAGCACCAGGTGGAAGCGCTGGCCGAAGCAGGCCCTGCGCTCCTGCGCGAGTCCGGCGACCCCGGAGTCGCCCTCCAACGGTGGGCGGCCGGCTTCGTCGACTTCCTCGTGACCAAACACGGGCTCGCCGATGCGCTCGGGTCCGACACGGAGGGCGTGAACACCCTCCATCAGTACTTCGTCGACCGGCTCGTCCCGGTGTGCGACGCCCTGCTCGACGCCGCGCTCGAACCGGGGGCCTCCGGGCGGGTGTCCGGATACATGCTCATGCGCGGCATCGGCAACCTCTGCATCGGCGGCGACGACGACCCCCGCTACGACGCCGCCCGCCTGGCCACCCTTCTGGTGGCAGGGGTCACGGGGAACAGCACCGCGACGCGGAGCACATCCGACTGACGGAGCGCGTCGCCCCGCGGGACTCCGGTGCTGCGGTCCTCACCGTGGACGAAGAGACCGGCGAGGCGTCCGGGGGGCGTGAGGTTGTCGCGCGCTCCGCCTGCGAGGGCTCGCCGAACCGATCGCGGGTGCCGAACCCCCCGCGCTGCTGCGGCACTTCGTCCCGCTCCGCCGGGGCACTAACCGGCCGGGCGCCTCCCCGCCCGGGACCGCGCCGCCGCACGCCGACGGCGCCACCACGCGCCCAGCCGGCGGGCTTCGACGGTGCCGGGCGCGGGCGGCACGGTACGGCCGAGTCGGTACAGGTCGATCGCGTACTGCTGGGTGACTGTCATGCCGTCGAAGGTCCCGCCGTACTCGACCCCGGGGCCCGCGGATTCCCCGGCGGCGTCAATCGGCCCGCGGCGCAGGCACCGATTGACGCCCGCGGTCAAACGACGTGCCGCAGCAGCCGCGACCTGCGCATCATGACGGGATGAGCATCACCGTGCACCTCGCCGACCTGAGCCCGGAGCGGACCGTCTTCCGCCCCTCCCCGCTCGCCGAACTCGGCACGGTGCTGCACACGTTGGCGGCACCGGCGCACCACCCGGGCGCCGGTTCCTGGGCGGCGGACATCTCGGCGCGCACCCCTGCCGACCTCGCCGACCGCCTCTGCTGCACGGAGCTGCTCTGGGGCGCCACCTTCTCCGACCTGCTGCTGGGCTTCGCCGCCCGGCCGGAGGCCGAGGGCCGCCCCGGCGAGACCCTCGCCGAGGACCTCGACCTGCTCGACAAGCTCGACGACGAGGAGTACGTCACCGTCGCGCTGGAGTTCACCTGCCTCTCCGAGTACGACAGCCTCAGCCCGCGCTCCCCGCTCCACGACGAGGGCCTCCGCGAGCAGGCGCTGGCTCTCGCCGCCGCGCGCGGCCGGGAGCAACTCGACTTCACCAGGCGGCTGATCGACGACCCGCCGCGGATGCGGCGCTGGATGCGCCGCCTCTTCGAGGAGTGCGACGAGGCGTTCTTCGCCGACATCTGGACCCAGGTCGGCCCCCGCCTCAGCGCCGACGCGCGCCGCAAGCGCGACCTCCTCCTCCACCACGGCATGCGCGCGGCCCTCACCGACATCTCCCCCGCGCTCTCGCTCGACGAGAGCGGCACCCGCCTGGAGATCGACAAGCTCGCCGACGCCGAGACCGACACCCGCGGCACCGGTCTCACCTTCGTGCCGACCACCTTCAACTGGCCCCACCTGATGGTGCTCCACCGCCCCCGCTGGCGCCCCGTCGTCCACTACCCGGTGGCACCGCCGCAGCCCCGGCAGCAGACCCCCGCCTCCGTCGAGCAGTTCGCGCTGCGCATGGAGGCGCTGGCGCACCCCGTCCGGATGCGGATGTGCCGCAGCCTCTCGCGCTCCCCGCACACGACGGGCGAGCTAGCCGAGGTGTACGCGCTCAGCGCACCCGAGGTCTCCCGCCACCTGGCCGTGCTCCGCAAGGCCGGCCTCGTGACCGTCGAGCGGCAGGGCCGGTACGTCAAGTACCAGCTCGACATCCCGGTGGTGGCGCGGCTCGGCGGCGACTTCCTGGAGACAGTGCTGCGCTGACGGGCGCCTCAGGACCCCGAGGCGCGCACCACGCCGAGCTCGTACGCGAGGACCACCGCCTGGACGCGGTCGCGCAGGTCGAGCTTGGTGAGGATGCGGCCGACGTGCGTCTTCACCGTCGCCTCCGAGAGCACGAGGCGGGTCGCGATCTCCCCGTTCGACATCCCGCGTGCGACGAGCCCGAGCACCTCGCGCTCGCGCTCCGTGAGCCTGGCGAGGACGCCCGTCTCCGGCTCGGTCTTGGCGGCGGGAAGCACTTCGGAGAAGCGGTCTATCAGCCGCCGCGTGGTGCTGGGCGCGACGACGGCGTCGCCGCTGTGGACGGCGCGGATCGCCTGCAGGAGGTCGGTCGGCGGGACGTCCTTGAGCATGAAGCCCGCGGCGCCCGACTTCAGCGCGGAGAAGGCGTACTCGTCGAGGTCGAAGGTGGTGAGGATGAGGACCTTCGGGTCGCCGGGGCCGCCTTCGCCGCCCTCGCAGATCCGCCGCGTCGCCTCCACCCCGTCGATCCCCGGCATGCGGACGTCCATGAGGATGACGTCGACCGCCGTCGAGCGGAGCAGCTCCAGCGCCTCGCCGCCGTCGCCCGCCTCCGCGGTCACCTCCATGTCCGGCTGCGCCGCCAGCACCATCCGGAATCCGGCGCGCAGCAGCATCTGGTCGTCGACGAGCATGGTTCGGATCGTCATCGGTTCCTCCGTCGTTGGGCCGGCGCCGCCTCCGCGGCTTCGGGGAGTGGCAGTACGGCGCTTATCCGGAACCCGCCCCCCGGGCGCGGCCCCGCCTGGAGGCTGCCGCCGACCATGTCGACGCGCTCGCGCATCCCGATGAGCCCGTGGCCGAGCCCGTCGGCGCCGCCTTCGTGGAGCCGGCGGTCCTCGCCGCTGCCGTCGTCCTCGGCGAGCAGCGTCAGCTCCCGCTCCCCGTACTTCAGGAGTACCTTCGCACCCACCTGGTCCCCGCCGTGCTTCCGGCTGTTGGTGAGCGCCTCCTGGACGACGCGGTACGCGGTCAGCTCGACGCCGCTCGGCAGCGCCCTGGGGGACCCCTCGATGCGGAAGTCGACGGTGAGCCCCGCGCTCCGCACCTGCTCGACGAGTTCGGCGAGCTGCTCGACGCCGGGCTGCGGCACGTAGGCCGCCGCGTCGCCGTCCGGGTCCTGCCCCGTGCGGAGGACGCCGAGGAGGCGGCGCATCTCGGCGAGCGCCTGGCGTCCGGTGCCGGAGATCGTCTCCAGCGCGCCCCGCGTCTGCTCGGGCGCGCTGTCGAGGACGTACGCCGCGCCGTCGGCCTGCACCACCATCACGGAGACGTTGTGCGCCACGACGTCGTGCAACTCCCGTGCTATCCGGGCGCGTTCGGCGGCGACGGCGACCTTGGCGCGGGCCTCCCGCTCCCGCTCCAGGCGAGTGGCGCGCTCCTCCAGCTCCGCGTAGTACGCGCGTCTGGTGCGCAGGGAGTCGCCGAGCACCCAGGCGAGGACGAAGGTGACCGTCATGAAGATCGTGCCGAAGACCGCGCCCGAGGGGTCCTGCCCCTCCGTCGGCCATCGCACCGCGGAGAGCGAAGGCGCGGCGACGGCGCCCACGAGCGCGAACCGGGAGGCCCACCGCGCTCCCCGCGAGGCGACGGTGAAGATGATCACCAGCAGCGCGAAGTCGCCCGGGTAGACCGTCACATCGGCGACGAGCTGCGCCACCCCGGCACCCGTCGCGAGGAGCAGCATCTGCTCGGGCAGCTTCCTGCGGAGCGCCACGGCGGCGGAGAGCGCGAGGGCGATCGGCACGAACGTGAGGCCGTCGACGAGCCCCGAGGGCAGGTCCGTGTCCCCCTGGACCACCTGCCCCGCGAAGAGGTAGAGCGCCGAGATCCCCAGCAGAAGCAGCGCCCAGAAGCCGTCCACCCACATGGGGTGTCTGCGGAGGAAGTCGTAGATGCGGCTCACGGTATCCAGCGTATGGAGCCGGCCACGCCGACCGGGTCAGCCCGACGGCCGATCCGCGGCCCCGTGACTACTCCCCAAGGTGGAGGCCGCCTCCCGCTAGCGTGTGCGCGTGCACACCGAGTTCAGAGGCTGGCGCGACGCCGCCGTCGAGGCGCTCTACGGCCCTGGCGGCTTCTACACGGGGCAGGCGCCGGGCGACCACTTCCGCACCTCCGTTCATGCGTCGCCGCTCTTCGCCCGCGCCGTCGCGGAGTTGCTGCGCCGCGTCGACGAAGCCCTGGGGCGCCCCGACGGGTTGGAGTGCGTCGACATGGGGGCCGGCCGCGGCGAGCTCCTCACCGGTCTGCTCGCCGCCGTCCCCGAGGAGTTGGCGAAGCGGCTGCGTCCCGTCGCGGTGGAGCGCGCGGAGCGCCCGGCCGGGCTCGACGCGCGGATCGAGTGGGCGGAGGCGCTGCCGGGGCACCGCACCGTGCGGGGGCTGCTCTTCGCCAACGAGTGGCTCGACAACGTGCCGCTCGACGTGGCGGAGGTCGACTCCGAGGGCGCCCTCCGCTACGTCCTCACCGACCGCTCGGGCGCCGAACGCCTCGGCGGCCGGCTCGACGCAGACGACGCCGCGTGGCTGGCGCGGTGGTGGCCGCCGGAGCCGGAGCCGGGCGCCCGGGCCGAGATCGGGGAGCCGCGCGACACCGCCTGGGCCGCGGCCGTCGAGACGCTCGCCGCCGGCGTCGCCGTCGCCGTCGACTACGGCCACGAGCGCGCCGACCGGCCGCCGTTCGCGACGCTCACCGGCTTCCGCGACGGCCGCGAGGTACGGCCCGTCGCCGACGGCACCTGCGACCTGACGGCGCACGTCGCGCTCGACGCGTGCGCCGCCGCCGTACCCGGGCCCGCACTGCTGCGCAGCCAGCGCGAGGCGCTGCACACGCTCGGCGTCCGCGGCACCCGCCCACCGCTCTCGCTCGCCGCGGACGACCCGGCGCGCTACGTGAGGGAGTTGGCCGCGGCGGGCGAGGCGGCCGAACTCACGGAGCAGGGCGGACTCGGCGACTTCGGCTGGCTCGTCTGCCCGGTGGAGACGCACGACCCGCTGGCCTGAGTCAGGCGTCCGGCACCCCGCAGGCCGCCGCCTCGGTCCGCGGGACCTGCCGTTCGTCGGCATCGACGGAGCGGCGCAGCGCCTCGTGGAGCCCGGCGGGGGTGAGGACGCCGATGAAGCGGTCGGCGTCGTCGAGGACGGCGACCCACCCCGCGTCGTACTGGAGCATGGTGCTGAACGCGTGCTTGAGCGTGGAGCCGAGGCGGAGCCACGCCTCCATGCGCCGTGCGTGCTCGCGCACCGTGCCGAGGTCGCCGCCGCCGCCCTCGCAGGCCGCGTGCACGGCGGGCGCCGAGACCCAGCCGTGGAGCTCGTCGGCGTCGTCGAGGACGACGGCCCAGCGCGCGGCGGCGGTGCGCATCCGCTCGTCGGCCTTGTCGAGGCGGTCCTGGAGGTGGACGACGGGCGGCCGCTCCAGGTCGCTGCGCTCGACGGGCGTGACGGAGAGCCGCTTCAGCCCGCGGTCGGCGCCGACGAAGTCGGCCACCCGGTCGTTGGCCGGCGCGCCCAGCACCTTTGCCGGGGTGTCGAGTTGCTCGATCCGGTGGTCGCCGAAGACGGCCATCCGGGCACCGAGGCGCACCGCCTCCTCGATGTCGTGTGTGACGAAGAGCACCGTCTTGTCGAGCGTGGAGTGGAGGCGGAGAAACTCCTCCTGGAGCCGCTCGCGCACCACCGGGTCGACGGCGCCGAAGGGCTCGTCCATGAGGAGTACGGGCGGGTCGGCGGCGAGCGCCCGCGCGACCCCGACCCGCTGCCGCTGCCCGCCGCTGAGCTGGTCGGGGAAGCGGTCGCCGTACTCCGACGGGTCGAGGCCCACGAGGTCGAGGAGTTCGCGGGCGCGCTCGCGCTGCCGCTTCTTCGGCCAGCCGAGCAGATGCGGAACGGTCGCGGTGTTCTCCAGGACCGTCCGGTGCGGGAAGAGCCCGGCCTGCTGGATGACGTATCCGATCCGCAGCCGCAGGCGCACGGGCTCGACGGCCGCGATGTCCTCTCCGTCGACGAGGATGCGCCCCGCCGTGGGCTCCTCCAGGCGGTTGACCATCTTCAGGGTCGTCGTCTTCCCGCATCCCGAGGGCCCGACGAGGGTGACCAACTCGCCCTGGGCCACCTCGAAGGAGAGGTCCTCGACGGCGAGCGTCCCGTCCGGGTAGCGCTTGGTGACGTTGTCGAAGCGGATCATCTGCGTCCTTGTGGCTGCCGGTTGCTGCGGCGTGTACGCCGCCGCCACAAGTCTCCCCGAAGCTGCCGAAGAATCGCACGCATTACCGGATCGCGGGTAGGGTCCCTGGGACGCCGAGCGGGAGGTGACGGCGTGCTGACCGAGACCGGACCGGCCCTGACCTCGGCCGGAGAGACGACGGACTGCCTCGCCACCAACGCGTGGTTCTGCGGCGAGTACGTCCGCACACGTGGCGGCGAACTCGCAGCCGCCACGGCCGAGCACGTCTGGATCACCGCGGCCGCCGTCGGCCTCGCGCTGCTCCTCGCCGTGCCGCTCGCCCTCGCTGCGCGTCGGTGGCGCCTCGCCAGAGGGCCGGCGCTCGGGCTCACCACCGTGCTCTACACGATCCCCTCGCTCGCGATGTTCGCGCTGCTGCTCCCCTTCTTCGGGCTCTCGGCCGCGGTCGTCGTCACGGGGCTCGCGCTCTATTCGCTGACGGTGCTGGTGCGCAACGTCCTCGCGGGCCTGGAGTCCGTGCCCGCCGAGGCGACCGAGGCGGCACGCGGCATGGGGTACGGACCCGTGCGGCTGCTGTGGGAGGTCGAGCTTCCGCTGGCGCTGCCCGCGCTCCTCGCCGGGGTGCGGATCGCGACCGTCACCGCCGTCTCGCTCGCGACGGTCGGCGCGACCGTCGGGTACGGCGGGCTCGGCAACCTCATCTACGACGGCATGGAGAGCTACTTCAAGTCGCAGGTGCTCACCGCCTCGGCGCTCTGCGTCGTCCTCGCCGTCGCCGCCGACCTGCTCCTCCTCTGGCTTCAGCGCGCGCTGACGCCCTGGACGCGCCGTCGGCGGGCGGCCGGAAAGGCGGGCTGAGCGATGGACGTCGTCCCCGAGGTGTGGCAGTGGCTCACCTCACCCGAGCACTGGACGGGCGCCGGCGGGGTGCTCCAACGGCTCGGCGAGCACGCCTGGTTGACGGGGATCTGCCTCGTGATCTCCTGCGCGCTCGCGCTGCCTCCGGCGCTCTGGCTCGGGCACGTCGGCCGCGGGGGCGCGCTCGCCGTGAACCTCGCGGGCGCGGGGCGCGCGGTGCCGACGTTCGCCGTGCTGGTGCTGCTGAGCATGGGCCCGCTGGGGCAGTGGGGCGAGTCGGCGACGATCGTCGCGCTCGTCCTCTTCGCGCTGCCGCCGCTGCTGACCAACGCGTACACCGGTGTGCGCGAGGCCGACCGCGAGGTGGTGGAGGCGGCGCGCGGCATGGGGATGACGGGCTGGCAGCTCCTCCGGCAGGTCGAACTCCCGCTCGCCTTCCCGCTGATCGCGACGGGCGTGCAGACGGCCGCCGTCCAGCTCGTCGCCACGGCGACGCTCGCCGCGCTGCCGGGGGGCGGCGGGCTCGGACGGCTGATCACCGCGGGGCTCGGCAACTACGACACCACGCAGGTCGTCGCGGGCGCGCTGCTCGTCGCCGTCCTCGCCCTGCTCGTCCAGGCCGCGCTCACCGCGGCCGAACGCCTCCTCGACCCACTGCGCCGGCACACACGCAGGACGGAGCCGGCCGCGTCCCCCGAGCCCGCGTCCGTCTGACCGCGTACCGCGCACCGCCAGAAGCCCTGAGACGAAGGAAGTCCCGATGGAGACCACCGCACGGACCGGCCGCACCGCGAGGAGAGCGCTGGGCGCCGGAGCCGCCGCAGTCCTCGTCCTCACCCTCGGCGCCTGCGGCGGCGAGGACCTGGAGGAGCAGGAGGACACGGGAGGCGGCGACGAACTCGTCGTCGGCTCGGCCGGGTTCACCGAGTCGCGGATCCTCGCGCAGCTCTACGCCGGCGTGCTGGACACGGCCGGGTACGACACCACCGTCAAGAAGGTCAACAACCGCGAGCTCTACGCGCCCGAACTGGAGAAGGGCAGGATCGACGTCGTCCCCGAGTACGCGGCGACGATGGCGGAGTTCCTCAACGCCAAGAAGAACGGCCCCAAGGCGAAGCCGGTCGCCTCCAGCGACCGCGACGAGACCGTCGCCGCGCTCCGCAAGCTCGCCGAGCCCCGCGGCCTGAAGGTGCTCCCGCCCGGCAAGGCCGTCGACCAGAACGCCTTCGCCGTCTCGAAGGAGTACGCGAAGGAGCACGACCTCGAGACGCTCTCCGACCTCGGCAGGAGCGGCGAGAAGGTGAAGGTGGCCGCCGGCGACGAGTGCGAGACGCGGCCCTTCTGCCGCCCCGGCCTGGAGAAGACGTACGGCATCGACGTCACCGAGATCGACCCGAAGGGCGTCGGGACAGCGCAGTCGAAGCAGGCCGTCAAGGACGGCGAGGACCAGCTCGTCCTCACCACCACCACCGACGCCACGCTCGACCGCTTCGACCTCGTGGTGCTCAAGGACGACAAGAAGCTCCAGCACGCCGACAACGTCCTCCCCGTCGTCAACGCGGAGAGCGCGGGCGACAAGAAGACCGCCGCCGCGCTCGCCCGCCTCACGGCGGCGCTGACCACCGACGACCTCACCGACCTCAACCGCAAGGTCGACGAGGAGCGCCAGAAGCCGAAGGACGTCGCCCGCGCCTACCTCGAGGAGCAGGGACTCGACTGAGCAGGACCGCACGCAGGGACCCCCGCGACGCGACGCGGTAACGATGCCCTTTGTCCGGTGTCGTCGCCCGCGCGACACCGGGTACATTCCAGCCATGCCACGTGGACGCCACCGCCATTCGCCGCCCCTGCACCGGCTCCTGACGCCGACGGCCGTCGCCGTCCCGGCGCTGGCGTGCGCGGGCGGCAGTTGGCTCGTCGGCGAGCCGGGGATCGACGACACCGCGACGGTGGTGCTGCGCGGGCTCGCCGCCGCCGCTGCCGCTGCCGCCGTCGTCGGCGGCGTGCTGCTGCGGCGCTGGGACAAGGCCGCCGGGCGCAGCGTCGCCGAACTGCGCATGAAGCAGGCGAGCCTCGAGTGGCGGGCCGAGGAGCGGCAGGCCGAGCTGGAGGGCGAGGCCGAGGAGGCCGGGGAGCTGCGCGCGCGGTTGGAGGAGAAGCTCCGCGCCAAGCGTTCCGAGCTCGCCCGCCTCCGCTCGGAGCACGCCGCGCTGCTGCGGCGGTACGCGCACGCCGAGTCGGAGCGCGCCAGCGCCCTGGAGGGCAGGCGCCAACTGGAGATCGAGGCGTCGGAGCCGACGCGGGCGCTCACCGCCGCGGCGACGGACCATCGGCACGCCTCGGGCGCCCCCACCCCGCTCACCTACCTCCAAGCGTCCGAGGCACTGCGGCACTTCGCACGCAATGCGGCGCACCAGCGCGAGCAGGCCGAGGAGCGGCGCCGCGAGGAGGCCGCCGCCGCCCGGGCCGCCGAGGAGCGCAGGGAGGCCGAGGAGCGTGCGGCGGCCCCGCCGGCGCTCGGCCCTGCCGCGCCCTTCCCGCCGTCCCCGGCACTGCCCGAGCCGCGCACCGAGCAGCCGCAGCGCTTCGACTTCTTCGGCGCAGGGGACGCGGCGTCGCGCCCCGAGCCCGAGGGACCGCCGCGGGAAGAGGCGCATCCGTCCCCCGACGAGCAGGTCGGGGTCGAGCGCCAGGACCCGAGCGGCCACGCCAGCACGCCGGCGCCCGGCTTCGGCGGCCTCCACGGAGCCGTCCCCAACTGACGCGCGCCGGCGTCTGCTTGTCGCTTACTTGTCGATGTCGCCGACGACGAAGAAGAACGATCCGAGGATCGCCACCATGTCCGCGACGAGGGTCCCCGGCAGCAGCTCGGCCAACGCCTGGATGTTGTTGAACGAGGCCGACCGCAGCTTCAGCCGGTACGGCGTCTTCTCCCCCTTGGAAACCAGGTAGTAGCCGTTGAGCCCGAGCGGGTTCTCCGTCCACGTGTACGACGTGCCCTCGGGCGCCTTGAGCACCTTCGGCAGCCGCTGGTTGACCGGACCCTGCGGCAGCCGCTCCAGGCGGTCGAGGCAGGCGTCGGCGAGGTCGAGCGAGTTGCGCGCCTGGTCCAGGAGGACCTCGAAGCGGGCGAGCGAGTCCCCCTCGGAACGCACCACCACGCGCAGCACGTCCTGCAACTCCCCGTAGGCGAGGTAGGGCTGGTCCCTGCGCAGGTCGAAGTCGACGCCCGAGGCGCGCGCGATCGGACCGCTCACGCCGTACGCGTGCGCGGTGCCCCGGTCGAGGACGCCGACGCCGCGGGTGCGCCCACGGAAGATCTCGTTGCCGAGGAGGAGGTCGTCGAAGGTGCCCAGGCGTGCGCGCACGGCGGCGACCGCTTGCCGCGCGCGGTCGCGCCACCCGGCGGGCAGGTCCTCCTTGAGGCCGCCGACGCGGTTGAACATGTAGTGCATCCGCCCGCCCGAGACCTCCTCCATCACCCGCTGGAGCACGTCGCGCTCGGTGAAGGAGTAGAAGATCGGCGTCATCGCGCCGAGTTCGAGGGGATAGGAACCGAGGAACATCAGGTGGTTCAGTACGCGGTTGAGCTCGGCGAGGAGCGTCCGCGTCCAGACGGCGCGCTCCGGCACCTCCATGCCCAGCATGCGCTCCACGCCGAGGACGACGCCGAGTTCGTTGGAGAACGCCGAGAGCCAGTCGTGCCGGTTGGCGAGGACGACGATCTGCCGGTAGTCCCGCGCCTCGAAGAGCTTCTCGGCCCCCCTGTGCATGTAGCCGACGACCGGCTCGGCACGGCTGATCCGCTCCCCGTCGAGGACGAGGCGGAGCCGCAGCACCCCGTGCGTCGAGGGGTGCTGCGGGCCGATGTTGAGCACCATGTCGGTGCTCTCCGCGGCGCCCCCGATCCCGACCGTGGTCTCCGTCCGCGTCGTCTCCATGCGCTCAGTCTGTCAGCAGCGCCCCGGTCCTGTACCTCAGGTGGATACCACGCGCGGAGCCGCGCCCGTACGTTGGAAGGCATGAGCAGCGCTCCCCACACCACCGACACAACGGCGGGCACCGCGCACGCACCGCACGAAGGGGAGTGGCGAGGCGTCGACCGGGCGCTGCTGCGCATGCGGAGACTCCTCGTCTGCGGTCCGCTGCTCCTCGCGGGAGCCGTGGCGGCCGCCGTCCTCTGGGCGACGGCGGGGCTCTGGGCGCTGCTCGCGCTGGTGCCGTGGGCCGCGGCGGCCTGGGCCTGGAGCGCCCTCGCGCGCAACTGGCGCTCCTGGCGGTACGCGGAGCGCGCCGACGACCTGCTGATCGATCACGGGGTCCTGTGGCGGAGGCTGACCGTCGTGCCCTACGGCAGGATGCAGCTCGTCGAGGTGACCTCGGGCCCGCTCCAGCGGCGGTACGGCCTCGCCCGGCTCCAGCTCCACACCGCGGCCGCCACCACGGACGCCGCCGTGCGCGGGCTGACGCCGCCCGAGGCGCAGCGCCTCCGCGACCGCCTGACCGAGCTCGGCGAGACGAGGTCGGCCGGCCTGTGACCGACGTACGCGACTCCCGCACCCCGCAGCCCGTCAGCCCCGCCGGTCCCGTCCGCCGCGCCGTCGTCCGGCTCCTCCCGACCCGTCCCGAGGGCACGCCGCTCCACCCGGTGACGCCCTGGCGCAGAGCATGGGCACCGATAGCGGCACTCGCCGTCACCGGGCTCCACAACGCCGAGCAGGCGCGCCGCTGGGTCACCGAACTCAGCCTCGGCTGGCTGGCGTCGGGGCTGCTCGTGGTGGTTCCGGCCGCCGCGGTCTACGGCTTCCTCTCCTGGTGGTGCACGAGCTACCTCGTCACCGAGACCGAACTGCGCATCCGCACGGGGCTCCTCTTCCGTCGCACCGCCCACCTGCGGCTCGACCGCATCCAGGCCGTCGACGTCCACCGCCCGCTCCTCGGCCGCACCGTCGGCGTCGCCGGGCTCACGCTCGACCTCGTCGGCACCGACAGCAAGGACCAGCTCGCCTACCTCGGCGAGGACGAGGCCGTCGCCCTGCGCGCCGAACTCCTCGCGCTCGCTGCGGGGATGGCGCCGCAGACGGCCCGCCACGCCGGCGAAGCACCCGCCGCCCGGCTGCTCCGGGTGCGCCCGCGGACCCAGCTCGCGGCCGCCGCGCTGCGGGGCTCCTTCTGGGTCGCGGTGCTCGGCTCGCTCGTCGCGCCCGGCGTCCTGTACGCGGTGACGGGGAGCGTCTTCGCGCTGCTCGCGCTGCTGGTGCCGGCGCTCAGCCTGGCCGGGCGGACCACCTTCGGGCGCCTCGTCACCGAGTACGACTGGACCGTCGACGACTCGCCCGACGGCCTCCGCATCGACCACGGCCTCCTCGGCCGCGAGCACGCGACCGTCCCGCCGGGACGCGTCCAGGCCGTCCGCGTGCGCGAACCGCTGCTGTGGCGGCGGCTCGGCTGGGTCCGCGTGGAGCTGGAGGTCGCCGGCATGGGCAAGCAGGAGGGCGGCACGCTGCTGCCCGTCGCCGACCGCGCCGCGGCGGCCGAGGTGCTCGCACGCGTCCTGCCCGGCGTCGACCTGTCGGCCGCCGCCGCAGCCGCCGCACGCGGACCGCGCCGCGCACGGCTGGGAGCGCCGTTCCTGTGGCGGGCCTTCGCGCACGGCACGACGGACGCCGTCTTCGTCGCCCGCAGCGGCCTGCTGGAGCGGCGCACCGTGCTCGTCCCGCACGCCAAGGTGCAGAGCGTACGGCTGCGCCAGGGGCCGTGGCACCGGAGCCTCTCCCTCGCCTCGGTCGCCGTCGACAACGGGGCCGGGGGTACGGCGCACGCCAGGCTGCGCGACGCCGACGAGGCGCACGCGCTCCTCCTCGCCCAGGCCGACCGCTCCCGCACCGGCCGCCGCACCGCACGCGCCGAGCGGTGGCTCACCTGACGCCGGCTCCGCGCGACCGCCTCGGCGTACGCCCTACGCTGGAGAGATGACTACCGATCGTGGCTCCGTCGCCGGCCTTCCGGAGTGGGACCGCTGTGCCGTCATGGGCGTAGTGAACGTCACACCCGACTCCTTCTCCGACGGAGGGCGATGGTTCGACACCGAGAAGGCGATCAAGCACGGACTCGACCTCGTCACGCACGGGGCCGACCTCGTCGACGTCGGCGGGGAGTCGACCCGTCCGGGCGCCCCGCGCGTCGACGAGGACGAGGAGCTGCGCCGGGTGCTCCCCGTGGTGCGGGGGCTCGCCGCCGAGGGCGTCGTCGTCAGCGTCGACACGATGCGGGCCGCCGTCGCGGAGGCGTCCCTCGCCGCGGGGGCCGCGCTCGTCAACGACGTCAGCGGAGGGCGGGCCGACCCGCGGATGGTCCCGGCCGTCGCCGCCGCAGGCGCTCCGTTCGTGGTGATGCACTGGCGCGGGCAGTCGGTCGACATGAACGACCGCGCGGAGTACGCCGACACGGTCACCGAGGTCGTCGACGAGCTTCGGGAGAGCGTGGAGCGCGCCGTGGAGGGGGGCATAGCCGGCGACCGGATCATCGTCGACCCCGGTCTCGGCTTCGCCAAGCAGGCAGAGCACGACCTCGCCCTCGTCTCCCGGCTCGGCCGCATCCGGGCCGAGTTGGAGTGGCCGCTCCTCGTCGCCGCCTCCCGCAAGCGCTTCCTCGGCCACGCGCTCGCCGGCCCCGACGGCTCTCCCCCGCCCGCCCGCGAGCGGGACGCCGCGACGGCTGCCGTCTCCGCGCTCTCCGCTCGCGAGGGCGCCTGGGCCGTCCGCGTCCACGAGGTCCGCGCGAGCGCGGACGCGGTGCGTGTGGTCCGGGCGGTCGAGGGCGCCGAAGGTGTGGAGGACGCAGGTCCCGGGCAGGGTGGCCGCAGCGCATGACCCCGTCCCGGCCGGGCTGAAGGGAGCCGCGTGAGCAGCGCGCGCACGGACATCGAGGCGGTCGAGGCCGCCAACACCGCGCTGTACCAGGCCGTCGAGGAGGGCGACCTGGAGGCGCTCTCCGCACTCTGGCTGGAGGACGGCGTCACCGTGGTGCATCCGGGCTGGCCGGTGCTGAGCGGCCGCGCCGAGGTGCTCCGCTCCTACGCGCTGATCATGGCGAACACCGAGTACATCCAGTTCTTCCTCACCGACGTCGAGGTCTCGGTGCACGGCGACACCGCGCTCGTGAGCTGCACGGAGAACATCCTCAGCTCGGGCCCAGCGGACGAGGACGGCGCGAGCCCGCTCGTCGGCGGCCTCGTGGTGGCGACCAACGTCTTCCGCCACGCCGCCCCCGATCCGGCCGCCGGCGACGAGGGGGGCTGGCGGCTGTGGTCGCACCACGGCTCGCCCGTCCTCGTCGAGAACGAGGAGAGCGCCGGGGGGACCACGCCCACCGTACCGGGCGAGGACCCGCCGCCCGCCTGACGACGTGCGCCCAACCCGCCCCGCGACGCCTCCCGTTGGCGCTCCCCGGCGTCAGCGGCGTGCGGCTCCCGGCACCCGTTCGTGCCACTGAGGGACGGCGCGCGAGTGGCTACCGGTGCTGTGGGTAGGCGGCGGCCCGAGCCGGTGGCACCCTCGGGCAGCGGGCCGTCCGCCGCTCCCCGCGGTGCGTGAACCGGGGTCCGGCCGGGCACCCCGGGCGCTCCCGGCACGCGTGCTCGCAGGTAGATTCGATTTCAGGTGTACTTCCGTGCACCGCGCAACCGCACACCTCCACCGACCGACGGGAGTGATACGCATGGACCGCGTCGCACTGCGCGGCTTGACGGCCCGTGGGCATCACGGCGTGTTCGAACGGGAACGCAAGGAGGGTCAGACGTTCGTCGTCGACCTCGAACTCGGCCTCGACACCGCCCCCGCCGCCACGGAGGACGACCTCTCCCGGACGGTCAACTACGGGATCGTCGCCGAGCAGGCCGTCGCTGTCGTGGAGGGGGAGCCGGTGGACCTGATCGAGACGCTCGCCCAGCGCATCGCCGATGTCTGCCTCGCGCACGAGGTCGTGCAGGAGGCCGAGGTCGTCGTCCACAAGCCAGACGCCCCGATCGCCGTCCCGTTCAACGACGTGACCATCACCATCAAGCGGAGCCGCGCATGACGCCGAACAGTGACCCGACCGTACAGCCGGTGCCCGCCTCCGTGGTGCGGCAGGTGGACGACGCCGACACGACGCTGCACAACCCCAAGCTCGCGGTGATCTCCCTCGGCAGCAACCTGGGCAACCGCCTCGAGGCACTGCAAAGCGCGGTCGACGCACTCGCCGACACCCCCGGTCTGAAGGTGAAGTCCGTCTCACCGGTGTACGAGACGATCCCCTGGGGCGTCGATCCGGCGAGCCAGCCCGCCTACTTCAACGCGGTGGTCCTCGTGCGCACCACGCTGCCCCCCGCCTCCCTGCTGGAACGCGGGCAGGCCGTCGAGGAGGCGCTGGAGCGGGTACGCGACGAGCGCTGGGCGCCGCGCACCATCGACGTCGACATCGTCTCGTACCAGGACGTCCGCTCCGACGACCCGCGGCTGACGCTGCCGCACCCGCGGGCGCACCAGCGTGCCTTCGTCCTCGTGCCCTGGCACGACGTCGACCCGGGAGCCGAGCTCCCCGGGCGCGGCACGGTGACCGCGCTGCTCGACGCGCTCGGCCGCGAGGGCGTCACGCCCCGTCCCGACCTGGAACTCAGCCTGCCCGACTGAACGTTGGCAGCACCGCGGACACCGACCGGTGCCGGCCCGCCGCCCTGCGGAGGCCGGCGCCCGGCGGTGCGCCGCGCAGCGCGCGACCGGTAGCCTGCCGCACGGGGCGCGCACCCGGCGACTCCGCACACCGAGAGACGGCGACGTGAGGCACTGGTGAAGGAACTACGCATCCGCACCCTGGTCGGCGTCTGCCTCATCGCAGGGGTGCTCTCCTGGTCGGGCGCGGGGCTGTGGGACACCTACGGCACGCTCCCCCGCGTCCCCGTCGCGGCGCCGATCGTCCTCGGCGCCATCGCGGCCGTCCTGCTCGCCACCGCACTTTCGCTCCGCGCGCGGCTCAAGGCGCAGCGGGAGAGGCAGCCGGACGCCAAGGGCGTCGAGCCGATGGTGGCGGCGCGTGCCGTCCTCTTCGGGCAGGCGAGCGCGCTCGTGGCGGCGCTCGTCGCCGGCATGTACGGCGGCACGGGCGTCTTCCTGCTCACCTCGGGCGGGGACGACGCACTCCGGGGCTCGCAGACGCTCCACGCGGGCCTCGCCGTCGTCGCAGGCGCCGCCGTCGTCGCGGCGGCCGTCTACCTGGAGCGCATCTGCCGCCTCCCGGAGGACGAGGACGACGCCCCGGCGGCGCCCTCGGCCGACTGACGCGGCCACCCGCCCTGCCTTTTGTCCGCCGGCGCGGCTCCGGTCAGCGCAGGATGAGGCTCATCGCCTCGGACCGCGTCGCCGCGTCCCGGAGCTGACCGCGGACCGCCGACGTCACCGTCTTCGCGCCGGGCTTCCGTATCCCCCGCATCGACATGCACATGTGCTCGCACTCCACGACGACGATCACGCCGCGCGGCTCCAGGATGCGGGTGAGCGCGTCGGCGATCTGCGTGGTCAGACGCTCCTGCACCTGGGGGCGCCTGGCGTAGACGTCGACGAGCCTGGCCAGCTTGGAGAGTCCGGTGATCTTCCCGGTGCTCGACGGGATGTAGCCGACGTGTGCGACGCCGTGGAAGGGGACGAGGTGGTGCTCGCAGGTCGAGTAGACCTCGATGTCCTTCACCAGGACCATCTCGTCGTGGCCCAGGTCGAAGGTGGTGGTCAGCACGTCCTCCGGCTGCTGCTGGAGGCCGGCGAAGATCTCCTTGTACGCCCTGGCCACCCGCGCCGGGGTGTCGAGCAGCCCCTCCCTGTCGGGGTCCTCACCAACGGCGATCAGCAGTTCCCTGACAGCGTTCTCCGCGCGCTTCTCGTCGAACTCGCCGAACGGCTCGCCCTCGCCCTCCAGCGTCACCGGGTCGGTCATCTCTTCCTCGCTCCTGCCTCTCAGATGCACAGACGCCCACCGCGCCCCTCGTGGGAAACCCGAGGGGCGCGGTGGGCATTCCGCTACGCCGGTGTGGCGCGGGCGACCCCGCTTCAGGGGCGGGACGCCTTCAGCTGTTCTCCGGGTCGACGGGCTCCACGATCGCGTCCGAATCCCGGGGGCCGATCTCCTTGCCGAGGTCGACCGAGGCGCCGTTGCCGTTGGAGAGGGCAGCGGCGGGGGCCGACACCGGGGGCCGCGTCGAGGGGGCCCGGCGCGAGGAGCCCGTCCACGCGGGGCGGGTCGGGCGCTTCACGACGGGCGCGAAGACCTCGGCGATCTCCTGCTTGCCGAGGGTCTCCTTCTCCAGGAGCGCCAGGACGAGGTTGTCGAGGACGTCGCGGTTCTCGACGAGGATCTCCCACGCCTCGTTGTGCGCCGTCTCGATGAGCTTCTTGACCTCTTCGTCGACGAGCCCCGCGACCTCCTCGGAGTAGTCGCGCTGGTGCGACATCTCCTTGCCGAGGAACGGCTCGGACTGGTCGGAGCCGAACTTGATCGCCCCGAGCCGCTCCGTCATGCCGTACTGGGTGACCATCGCCCGAGCGGTGGCCGTCGCCTTTTCGATGTCGTTGGCGGCGCCCGTCGTCGGGTCGTGGAAGACGAGCTCCTCGGCCGCGCGTCCGCCCATCATGTAGGCGAGCTGGTCGAGCATCTCGTTTCTCGTCGTGGAGTACTTGTCCTCGTCGGGGAGGACCATCGTGTACCCCAGCGCCCGGCCTCTGCTGAGGATCGTGATCTTGTGCACCGGGTCCGAGTTGGGAGAGGCCGCCGCGACGAGGGCGTGCCCGCCCTCGTGGTACGCGGTGATCTTCTTCTCCTTGTCGCTCATGATCCGGGTGCGCTTCTGCGGACCCGCGACGACGCGGTCGATCGCCTCGTCGAGGAACTTGTTGTCGATCAGCTTCTGGTCGCTGCGCGCGGTGAGCAGTGCCGCCTCGTTGAGGACGTTGCTCAGGTCGGCACCGGTGAAGCCGGGGGTGCGGCGGGCGACGGCTCCGAGGTCGACGTCGGTCGCCATCGGCTTGCCCTTCTGGTGGACCTGGAGGATCTCCTCGCGGCCCTGCATGTCCGGGCGGTCGACGGCGATCTGGCGGTCGAAGCGGCCGGGCCGCAGCAACGCCGGGTCGAGGATGTCGGGGCGGTTGGTCGCCGCGATGAGGATGACGCCGCCCTTGACGTCGAAGCCGTCCATCTCGACGAGGAGCTGGTTGAGCGTCTGCTCGCGCTCGTCGTGCCCTCCGCCCATGCCGGCGCCGCGGTGGCGGCCGACGGCGTCGATCTCGTCGACGAAGACGATCGCCGGTGCGTTCGCCTTCGCCTGCTCGAAGAGGTCGCGGACGCGGGAGGCGCCGACGCCGACGAACATCTCGACGAAGTCGGAGCCGGAGATGGAGTAGAAGGGGACGCCCGCCTCGCCGGCCACGGCCCGCGCGAGGAGCGTCTTGCCCGTGCCGGGCGGGCCGTAGAGCAGCACACCCTTCGGGATCTTGGCGCCGACCGCCTGGAACTTCGCCGGCTCCTGGAGGAAGTCCTTGATCTCGTAGAGCTCCTCGACGGCCTCGTCGGACCCGGCGACATCGGTGAAGGTGGTCTTCGGAGTGTCCTTGGTGATCAGCTTCGCCTTGGACTTCCCGAAGTTCATCACCCGGGAGCCGCCGCCCTGCATCTGGTTCATCAGGAACAGGAAGACGACGATGATCAGGACGAACGGAAGCAGCGAGAGCAGCATCCCGACGAACGGGTTCTGCTTCTGCGGAGCGACCGTGTACCCCTTCGGGATCTCCTTCTGGTCGTACTTGCTCTGGAGCTTCTTCTGGAGATCGAAGCCCTGGTCGTCGATGTAGCTGGCCTGGATCTTGTCGCTGTCCTCGACCTTGGCGCCGTCCTTCAGCTCGAGCTTGACGGTCTCCTCGTCACCCGTCGTCAGCTCGGCGGACTTCACCTTGTCCTGGTCGATCGCCTGCACGATCTGGCCGGTGTCCACGGATTTGTAGCCGCCAGACGAGCTGACGACCTGCATCAACACGACCACGGCGAGGACGGCCAGCACGATCCACATGACCGGCCCACGGAAGTATCGCTTCACGTCCATCCATACGAGGCGTGCACGCCCCGTCCCTCCTGCCACAGTGAGTTGAAAAGCCTGACCTTCGGACGGTACCCCAGCATTGTGACCCGGCGCCGCCGAGGGCGGTCAACAACACCGGTTTCCCACACCGTCCAACGGAGGGACAACGGAGGGCGGAAGCCGTGTGTTCCCGGGCCTTCCGATCCCCGCCTCCCGGTTCGGGACGGTGACCTCACCCACCGTAGACGTGCGGTGCGAGCGTCCCGACGAAGGGGAGGTTGCGGTACTTCTCCGCGTAGTCGAGACCGTAGCCGACGACGAACTCGTTGGGGATGTCGAAGCCGATCCACTTCACGTCGATGTCGACCTTCGCCGCGTCGGGCTTCCGCAGCAGCGTGCAGACGTTGAGCGAAGCCGGCCCGCGGGAGCCGAGGTTGGAGATGAGCCAGGAGAGCGTGAGCCCGGAGTCGATGATGTCCTCGACGATCAGGACGTGCTTGTCCTGGAGGTCGGTGTCGAGGTCCTTGAGGATGCGGACCACACCCGAGGACTGCGTGCCTGCCCCGTAGGAGGAGACGGCCATCCAGTCCATGGTGGCGGGGTTGGAGAGCGCGCGGGCGAGGTCGGCCATGACCATCACCGCGCCTTTGAGCACGCCCACCAGGAGCAGGTCCTTGCCGGCGTACTCCTCGTCGATCTGCCCGGCGAGCTCAGCGAGCTTGGCGTCGATCTCTTCCTTGCTGATGAGCACCGACTCCAGGTCGGTGCCCATGTCCTTCTCATCCACCGGCGCAGCTCTCATTCGGTCTCCGCGGCCCGTCCGAATCGGTCAGCCGGCCGAGCCCTGCCGAAGAACCAGTCTGCCACCCGCCCTGGAGACCTCCACACGGCCGGGCAGGTTGAGCGCCCGCTGCCCGCGCCAGGAGGTGATCAGCCGGTCCATCTCCTCGACGTGCACGGCGAAGAGGGAGCCGGCCGGCGCGCCCACCTCGATCGCGGCGCGGCGCATCACCCGGCGCCGTACCGCGGGCGGCAGCGCGTGCAGCCGCGCCGTGTCGAGTTGGCACGTGCCCGATGCGGACCCCCCGACCCGCACCGTGCGCTCGGCCTCGGCGGCCCAGGCGTCGAGCGCCTCGGCATCGTCCCTGGAGAGTTGGGCCGTCCGCGCGAGGGCTTCGATGACGCCCTTCCCGAGCGCCTTCTCCAGCGCGGGCAACGCCTCGTGGCGGACCCGGGACCGGGTGAAGACGGGATCGGCGTTGTGCGGGTCGTCCCAGACGGAGAGGGACTGGGCGAGGCAGGCCCTGCGAGTGGTCTGTCGGTCGACGGCGAGGAAGGGCCGACGGTAGCGGCCGGCGGTCCCGGAGACGGCGGCCATCCCGGAGAGCGAGCGCGTACCCGAGCCGCGGGCGAGGCCGAGCAGTACCGTCTCCGCCTGGTCGTCCCTGGTGTGCCCGAGGAGGACGGCCGCTGCTCCGGTGCGCTCGAGCGCGGAGTCGAGAGCTGCGTACCTCGCCTCGCGGGCGGCGGCCTCGGGGCCCGTGCCGTTCCGGCCGACCTCGACGGAGAGGGACTCGACGGGCCGCAGGCCGAGGTCGGCGAGGCGGGCTGCGACGTCGGCGGCGCGCTCTTGCGAGCCCTCCTGGAGACCGTGGTCGACGGTGACCCCGCCGGCGCGGACACCGAGGCGGGGCGCTTCGAAGGCGAGGGCCGAGGCGAGCGCCATGGAGTCGGCGCCGCCGGAGCAGGCGACCAGCACGAGGGGGGCGGCCGGCTCTTCGCCGGCGGCCGGGGGGTCGGCGGCGCGGGCGGTGGGTGCGCCGGCGTTCGCGGGGACGCGCGGACCCGGGTCCGCGGACGGGGCGGGGACGGTGGCGTGTGAGGGGCGGCATGCTGCTGCGTGCTCGTTGAGCACGTCATGGAGGGTGCGGCGAACCGCCAGGCGTATTGCGGCGACCGCGGGGTGGGGACCCATGTCCGATTCACTTCCTCGCCGAGGGAGACTGCTTCACTCAGAGTGTGTAGATGGTGACAGAGACGTACGGTGTTCCCCGAGCATCGCACGCGCACCCGGCCATCACGCTCCCTCGGAAGGGTGATTACCGGGATTCTCGACCACTTCGCCAACGTTGTCGGATATCAGCAGCGCTCCCTTTTCCCGTCGGACGGAAGGTCATTCCGCGCGGCGGTGCACCCTCGCGATCCAGTCGGCCGGAGCGTCGATCTCCGCCTTCGTCGGCAGGGTGTTGGGCGAGGTCCACACGCGGTTGAACCCCTCCATGCCGACCTCGTCCACGACGGTCCGCACGAACCGCTCGCCCTCCTTGTACTGGCGCAGCTTGGCGTCGAGGCCGAGGACGCGGCGCATCACCTGGTCGAGACGGCTCGCGCCGCTCGCCCGGCGCCGCTGGAACTTCTCGCGGATCTCGGCGACCGAGGGCACCACCTGCGGCCCGACGCCGTCCATCACGTAGTCGGCGTGGCCCTCCAGCAGCGACATCACCGCGGTGAGCCGGGCTAGGACCTCCCGCTGCGCCGGCGTCTGCACGAGGTCGGTGAGGCTCCCGGCCGCCGGCTCCGGCGCCTCGCCGCCCTGCTGGCGGGAGCCGGCGAAGGACTGCACCGCCTCGCGGAGGCGCTCCAGCAGCGTCGACGGGTCGACCTCGGTCTCGCCGAGGAACGTCTGGATCTCGCCTTCGAGGTGGTCCCTGAGCCAGGGCACGGCGGAGAACTGGGTGCGGTGCGTCTCCTCGTGGAGGCAGACCCACATGCGGAAGTCGTGCGGCTCGACGTCGAGTTCGCGCTCCACGTGGACGATGTTCGGCGCGACGAGGAGGAGGCGCCCGCCGCCCTCCCCCGCCGGCAGCCCGGAGCCGGCGGGCGCGAACGTCTCGAACTGGCCGAGGACGCGCGACGAGAGGAAGGAGAGCAGCATCCCCACCTCGACGCCCGTGACCTTGCCGCCGACCGCGCCCAGTACCGCACCGCCGGGGGTGGCCCCGCGCCGCTGCTCGACCTTGGTCAGCAGCGGCGAGAGCAGCTCCCTGAACCCGGCGACGTTCGCCCGCACCCAACCGGGACGGTCGACGACGAGGACGGGCGCGTCCGCGCCCTGCTGCTCGGCCGGGGAGAGCCCGGTGAAGCCGGTGACGTGCTCGTGCGAGGACTCCGCGTGCCCGCGGAGTTCGGCGACGATCGCCCGCGCCTCCTCGCGGCCGACGTCCGGGCCCGGCCTGGCGAGCCGGGTCGCGGTCGCCACCGCGAGGTTCCAGTCGACCGTCTCCGTACCACCGAGGCTCGTCATGGTTTTCACGGTACGTGCCACGGGCGCCGAGTGGGAGCCGGCCCGTCGACCGTCCCTCTCCCGGGGACGCGCGGGAGGGGGTCAGCGCGCCGAAGGCGAGTCGTGGCAACCGCAGTTGGCGAGGGCCGAGGCGACGCGATCGAGGGCGCGCTGCGCGGCCTGCGGATCCTTCGCGCCGTGGGTGAGGAAGGAGAACGCGAGCAGCCGTCCTTCCGCGTCCACGACGGTGCCGGCGAGCGTGTTGACGCCGGTGAGGGTGCCCGTCTTGGCGCGTACGAGGCCGGCGCCGCCCTTGCCGTCCGCGTCGTCGTAGCGGTCGTCGAGGGTTCCGGTGAAGCCCGCGACGGGCAGCCCCGTCAGCACGCTGCGCAGGTGGGCGCGGTCCGGGTCGGCGGCGGTGACGAGGAGGCGGCTGAGGAGCGAGGCGGAGACCTTGTCGGCACGGTCGAGGCCGCTTCCGTCCGCGAACTCCGCGCGCTTGACCGGCACCCCGAGCTTCCGCAGCTCCGCCGCGACGGCTCGGCCGCCGGCCTCGAAGTCGGCCGACTTGCGCGAGTCGAGCGCCGTCTGGCGGGCGAGGGCCTCCGCGATGTCGTTGTCGCTGTTGGTGAGCATCCGTTCGACGAGTTCGGAGAGCGGTGCCGACCTGTGCGCAGCGAGGGTCTCGGCGCCCTTCGGCGCCTTGTGGTGCGAGGCAGGACCCTCGACCCGTACGCCGTGGTCCTCCAGTTGCTCGGCGAAGCGGGCCGCGGCCTCTCCCGCCGGGTCGTCGGAGCGGGGGGCGGGGCCCTTGCGGGAGCCGTCGAGCCTGCCCTCCTCGACCATCAGGGGCGTGACGGGGGCGAGGTTGTCGTTGGGGCCGATGGAGTGCTGGCGGGTGCCGGAGTAGCGGGTGGTGTCGTAGCCGAGGTCGACCTTCTTGCGGCCGCGCTCGCGCAGGTCCGCGGCCGAGCGTTCGGCGAGGGCGTCGAGCTGCCCCCGGGTGAGCGTCGGGTCGCCGCCGCCGACGAGGACGACGCGGCCGCCGTCGACGACGGCCTTCGTCGTGATCCGGTGGTCGGCGCCGCGGGCGCTGAGCGCGGCGGTGGCGGTGGCGAGCTTGACGGTGGAGGCCGGGGTGGCCGCCCTGCCCTCCGCGATGCCGAAGAGCTGCTTGCCGCTGGAGGCGTCGTGGACGGAGGCGCTCGGCGAGGGGCCGAGCGCGGGGTCGTCGAGGAGCGGTTCCAGGGTGTCGGCGAGCGCGGAGGCCGTGGGCGGCGGGACGCTGTCGGCCCTGCCCGGCGTACGGGCGCCGGCGCCCGCCTTCTCCAGGGGGCCGACCGCGGCGAGCACCTCGGGCGTCCTCAGGGTGCCCCGCCCCTGCTCGGCGCCGGTGTGGTGCGCGCCACTCGTCTCCTCCCGGCCGGCCGCGCGGACGCGCTCAGCCGTACGCTGGCCCGAGTCCCATGGCCCCGTCGCGGCGACCGCCGTGACGGCGACCAGCAGGCCGAGAGTGGCGGAACCCGTCGCCAGGGCGAGGGTCTGCCGCTGCTGCGGGGTCGCGTCACGCAGCCGTCGGCGGGCACGGTCACGGCCGTCGCGGAGACCGGCGGCGGACGTCCGCGCCGCGCCGCGCACCCGGCGTACGCATCGTTCGACGGCGCGTTCGACGGACGTGGTGTCCCGCACCTCGACCAGCCCCTTTCGCGACCACACACCTGTGTGAGGGACACTTAACCACCAGACCGCGGTGTGCAACCCGGGACCGCCCCGGCACCCGGCAGCGCTGATCTACACGGAGGAGCCTCCCTTGGAGTTCGACGTCACCATCGAGATCCCGAAGGGTTCGCGGAACAAGTACGAGGTGGACCACGAGACCGGTCGCATCCGTCTCGACCGGCACCTCTTCACTTCGACCGTGTACCCGGCGGACTACGGCTTCGTCGAAGGCACCCTGGGCGAGGACGGCGACCCGCTGGACGCGCTCGTGCTGCTGGAGGAGCCCACCTTCCCCGGGTGCATCATCAAGGCCCGCGCCATCGGCATGTTCCGGATGACCGACGAGGCCGGCGGCGACGACAAGCTGCTCTGCGTCCCCGCCTCGGACCCGCGCATGGAGCACCTGCGCGACATCCACCACGTCAGCGAGTTCGACCGACTGGAGATCCAGCACTTCTTCGAGGTCTACAAGGACCTGGAGCCCGGCAAGTCCGTCGAGGGCGCCGACTGGGTCGGGCGTGCGGAGGCCGAGGCCGAGGTCGAGGCGTCGGTGAAGCGCCTCGCCGCCGAGGGCGGTCACTGAGGACACGGACCCGGGAGTCGACGCGGCGGCGTGCGCCGTGCGCCAGCGGGTTGCCTGCTGACGTACGGCGCGCGCCGTACGTCCGTGCCGGTCAGAACCCGCGGGTCCGCTTCGCGGCTCGGCGTCCCGGCAGCTTCGTCTCCTGTCCGGGCGCCTTCATGAAGAGCCGCGCGAGTTCGCCTCCGAGGTTGACGCCGATCGCGATGGCGAGCGCGAGGGCGACGGCCTTGGCGATCTGCTCCATCCCCTTGTCGAGCGAGCCCTGTGCGATGTTGAGCAGTCCGAAGTAGGTCGCGCTGCCGGGGAGCAGCGGCCCGATCGCCGCCGTGATGTACGGCAGCGACGAGGCGAACTGGTACCGCGACATCAACTGCCCGAAGAGGCCGACGAGTCCGGCGGCCACGGCCGTCGAGGCGACGGCCGGCGCCCCCACGGTGTCGCTGAGCGCACCGAAGACGAGCCAGGCGACGCCCCCGTTGAGCGTGGCGAGCACGAAGGTGCCGCGGGACTGCTGGAGCAGGACGCAGAAGGCGGCGGTGAGCAGCATCGCGGCGAAGAGCTGGATCGTCGGCCGGGAGTGCCGCTCCACGACGTCGGGCGTGAGGTTCGCCTCCAGCTCGGAGCCGATGTAGAGGATCAGCACGACGCCGCAGACGATGCCCACGATGAGGTACACGACCTCCAGCAGGCGTGCGGCCGCGGTGATGTAGTACCCGGTGAGGCCGTCCTGCACGGCGGCGACGAGGGCACGTCCGGGGATGAGCGCGAAGAGGCCACCGGTGATCACCGCGGCCGACATCGTGATCGAGTCGTCCTTCGGCGCGAAGAGCGCCACCGTGACCCCTATGGCGGCCGGCGCCATCGCGGCCGCCACGAACTGGTAGAACTCCGGCAGCCCGCGCCCCGCGCAGATCCAGGCGAGCCGGTCGCCGAGCATCGCGCCGAGTGCGGCGAGGACGAAGACGAGCGCGTCGCCGCCCACGAGGAGGGAGGCGGCGCCCGAGAGCGCCCCGCTCGCCAGCGTCAGGGCCCACTTCGACCACGGATGCCGGTTCCGCCGTATCTCGGCGAGCCTCCGGTAGGACTCCTCCAGCGTGACGTCGCCCCTGGTGATGTCGTCGACGAGGGCGAAGACCGCGGCGAGGCGCGTGTAGTCGGAGCCGCGGCGGCGGACCGTGCGGCTCACCGAGATCGGGTCGTCGACGAGCGACGGCTGGTGCGTCATCGAGATGAGCGTGAAGGTGACGTTCGGCTCCGAGCGGTCGAGCCCGTAGGCGTGCGCGACGCCGAACATCGCGGCCTCGACGTCCTCGGCGCCCTCGCCCCCGGCGAGGAGCAGCTCCCCGATGCGGAGCGTGAGGTCGATGACGCGGGGGACGGCCGGGCCGCTCTCGCTCTCCTCCGCGCGCGGTGCGCGCTCGGGCGCCGGGCGCTCGGCGAGCGGCATGCGCACCATGGTGCGCATGCGGTCCTGCCACGGGGCGCCCTTGTTGGCGAGCGGCCCGACGACGGGGATGCCCTCGGCCGGGGTGAACGCGCTGCCCATGTCGTACGACTGAGCAACCTTCAGGCCGCTCGGGATCGTGAACTCCGAGGTGGGTTGGTCGTCCTCGGGTTCCGGCGGCAGCGGAACCCCGAGCGGTGGCGTGAAGGCGCTCCGCGTCTCGTCGGAAGGCTGCGCGTCCTCCGGGCCAGTGCCCTCCGCGTCGCCGTTCCCACTGGAATCCCGAACCACTGTGCTTTCCGCTCCTATCCGGTCTCGTCCGTGCCTGGTGCACCGGCGCCCGGTTGTTCGCCGGGCGCTCCGCACATCCTCAACCCGCTCCGGGTGCCCGCCGTATCCGCCCCCTCCGCCCTGCCTGCGCCCCACGTGGCACCGGCGTGCGCGGGTGCGCATCCGGTGGGGTCGTGGGTGGGTTGCTGCGGGGCGGCGGGTGCCGGGTCGCTCGCGCGGGGGCCCGCGCGGTCCGTTCCGTCGCGCGGGCGACGGTGTGCGACGGCGCGGCCGGTCGCGCCCGCGAGGAGCGGGCCGGCCGCGTCTGGGTGCCACCTGCTCCACGCGCGGGCGGCTTCGACCGGTTCCCACCGGCGGATGCGGTTTGCCTCACATCGCGGAGTCCGTCGCGAGGACACTTCACCGCACGGGCCCGGGGTCGGCTCCCGCAGTCCTCCCGCGGGCAGTTGACGCTGCGGCACCCGCCGCTCGGGAACGCCTCCGACCGACGCGGCCGGGCCCCGACGCCGCTCCGCCGCACCGCTGGGCCGCGGAGTTGGCACGGTTCAGGCACGGCCTCTGCGCAGGCGGCGGACGACGCCGAGGAGGACGAGCCCGACGCCGATCAACGCGGCGCACTGCGCGGGGAGGTCACGCGCGGAGGCCACCACGGTGGGCGGAGCGCCGGCGAGCTCGCCGTGCGGCTCCGCGGCCTCGTCCGCTCCCTCCGCGAGGCGGGGCGCGGCGGCGTCGGCGCGGGCCTCGCCGGACGCACTCCCGTGCTGCTCGGCGCTGTCGGCGTCCTCCGCGTCGAGCGCGGCGGGATCGGCGCAGGGGCCCGCGAAGACCGGGTGGGCGCCGCCGGCGCAGCTCGTCGGCGGTCGCAGGGGGAAGCCGTCGGCCGCCGCGGGGGCGGCGAGCGCGGGCACCGCGGCGGCGCCGAGTACGACGGCGGCGGTTGCGGTGGCGGCGCGGTGGTTGCGGCAGGCGATCCGGCGCATGGTGTCCTCACAGCTCGGTCCGACGGCACCCGTCGCCGATAGTCATACTTCGCGCCTGCCGCCCCTTACCGGCACCCCGCCACGAGCGCGAGCCAAATGCAACCGTGCGGCGGAACGCGGCCCCGACCGACGAGCGGCGTGCCGCCCGTCCGCAGGTCGGCACGCCGCTCGTGGGCCGTCCGGATACCGGCCTCAACTCACCCCGTGCCGACGCGCGTTGGCGACGATCGCCGTGCGCAGGTAGGCGGCGAGGCCGGGCCTGATCGCCTCGTAGGTCGCGGTGAACCGCTCGTCGGAGACGTACATCTCGCCGAGCTGCTCGTGCATCCGGTGGTCGCACTCGTAGCTGCTGCGTGCGATGAAGCGGCGGTGCTCCTCGGCGAGGTCCGCCGCCTCGGGGGCGTCGGCCGGGACGCCGGACGCCAGCGCGTCGGCGAGGCGCCGGTGGACGTCGTCCATCTCCTCGCGCAGGCGCTTCCAGTCCTCCTTGGTGTACGCGGCGGCCCGGCGCTGCGACTCCTCCCACGCGCCGCCCGACCGGCCCGCCCAGCGGCGCTCCGCCTCGTCCGCGTACCGGTCGGGGTCGAAGTCGCCGAAGACCTCGAACTTCTCCTCCGGGGTGAGATCGATGCCCATCCTTCTCGCCTCCATCGCCTTCTCCACGGCGGCGGCCATCTCGGTCAGCACCCCGATCCGCTCCCTCAGCAGCGCGTGCTTGCGCCGGAGGTGGGTGTACGGGTCGGCCGCCGGGTCGTCGAGGAGCGAGGCCACCTCGTCGAGGGGGAAGCCGAGCCCGCGGTAGAAGAGGATCTGCTGGAGCCGGTCGAGGTCACCGTCCGAGTACCTGCGGTGGCCGGCCGGGGTGCGCTCGCCGGGGACGAGCAGTCCGAGCGTGTCGTAGTGGTGCAGCGTGCGCACCGTGACGCCGGAGAGGGCAGCGACCCGTCCCACCGAGTGGCCCATCCCGCCTCCTTGTCCGCGCCGGTCGGCGGCCGTCCGCCGACGTGCACCACACTCGGCCCTCACGCCGCGTGAGGTGCAAGCCGGTCTCAGGCGAGCGGGCCGTACCGCTCGCGGAGCTCGTCCCGGGTCTCCTCGTCGACGGGGTCGAGGACGCTCGACGACCACGGGAGGGCGCACGGTCCCTCGTGGGCGAGGTCGGGGCAGGCGAGGCGGCAGAGCGCCTCGGAGAGTTCGCGTGCCTCGGAGGCGGAGGTACGTACGCCGACGCGGAGTTCGACGACGCGGCGCTCCCCCGGGTCGGCCCCGGGGTGCTCGATCCGCCACTGCTCGGGGAGTTCGGCGTAGAGCTCGCCGATGCTGAGGGCGTCGCCGGGTTCCGACGGCGTCTCCGCGGTGCGCTCCTCCAGCAGCCAGCCGCCCGGGAGTCTCCGGGAGAGCAGGTCGCGGGCCTCACGGGCCAGTTCGGAGGTGGCGCCGTGGACGCCGTAGACGCCGAGCCGCAACTCCCTTACGTCGACCGACTCGAACATGTCCGGTTCCTCTCCGCTCGCGGGCGCCGGGGGGCGCTTCCGTACACGCAGATCGTCCCACTTCGCGCGGCACCGGGCAGCGGTCTCAGCCGAGCCTCCGCCGTACGGCGTCGGACCTGGCGAGCACCTCGGCCGCGCGCGGGTTCCGCTCGACGAGCACCGAGAGGTCCCGCTCGCCCTCGCCGGCCATCACGTACGCACCTGCCTCCAGGCGTGCGACGAGCTCGCGTGTCCACTGCGCCTCGCTCTCCGCGTGGTGGATCCAGAGCCGCATGATCTCGCCGATGTGGCTCCACTCCGCCGGCTCGTCCGGGGTCCACTCCTCCGCGACCTCGGCCCGCCACTCCTCCAGCGCTTCGAGCCGCCGGCCGAGGAGGGAGAGCGCCTCCTCGCGGCTCAGGTCGACGAGGAAGCCGACGCCCGAGGTGAGGACGTCGGGCTTCTCGCCGATCGCGGCGAGGGAGCGCCGGAGGAGGCGGAGGAACTCGGCGTCGCCGGCGGGGGTGAGCTCGTACTCGGTGCGCGGTGGGCCGCCGGCGGCCGACGGGGCCGACTCGTGGGCTTGGAGCAGCTCCTGCTTCGCGAGCTGTTTCAGCGCGTGGTAGATCGAGCCGGGCTTGGCGTTCGACCAGTGCTGGGCGCCCCAGAACTCCAGGTCGTTGCGGACCTGGTAGCCGTGCGCGCGGCCGCGGAGCCGCACGGCGCCCAGGACGAGCAGCCGGATCGCCGACATCGTCCACCTCTCACGCCCTCGCCGCCGCGTTCGCGGTCACGCCTCGGATGGCGACAAGAATAGGACGAGGCACTTCCGGTGCCGGCTTGCGGGGCGCGGCTTCATGTGCCCTCCTCCGGAGGGGGTCGGGCGCTCCGCACACCGAGCGACTCGTCCTCTCGTTCGGCCGGGCCGCGGAGTGGTGGGGAGGACGCGCGTCAGAACGGGAAGGCGCTGCGCCCGTGTTGGACGGAGATCCACTTGGTGGTGGTGAACGCCTCCACCATCTGCGAGCCACCGAGCCGGCCGACGCCCGAGTGCTTCTCGCCACCGAAGGGGACGATCGGCTCGTCGTGCACGGTGGAGTCGTTGACGTGGAACATCCCCGTCTCGATGCGCCAGGCGAGCGCCACGCCCCGCTCGACGTCCGCCGTGTGCACGGCGCCCGCGAGGCCGTAGGGGGAGTCGTTGGCGACGCGGACCGCCTCCTCCTCGCCGTCGACCGGGAGGATCAGGGCGACGGGGCCGAAGACCTCCTCGCGCAGGAGCGGGCACCCCGGCGGGATGTCGGTGAGGACGGCGGGCGGGACGAGGTTGCCGCGGGTCTCGCCTCTGACGAGGGCCGTGGCCCCCTGCTGCACGGCGTGCTCCACGGCGCCCGTGAGCGCCTCCGCCTGACCGGAGTTGATCAGCGGGCCGATGTGCGTCTCCGGGTCCTCCGGGTCCCCGACGCGCAGCGTGCGCACCTTGGCCACGAAGCGTTCCGTGAACTCCTCCGCCACGGAGCGGTCGACGATGAGGCGGTTGGCCGCCATGCAGACCTGGCCGTGGTGGACGAAACGGCTGAAGACCGCGGCGTCGACGGCGTACTCGAGGTCGGCGTCGTCGAGGACGATGAGGGCGCTGTTGCCGCCCATCTCGAGGACCGTGCGCTTGAAGCGCGAAGCCGCCACCGACGCGACGTGCCCGCCGACCTTGTCCGAGCCGGTGAAGGAGATCACCTTCGGCACCGGGTGCTCGACGAGCGCGTCCCCGATCTCGGCGATGTCCGTCATCACGACGTTGAGCAGCCCCGGCGGCAGCCCGGCCCGCTCCAGCACACGCGCGACGAGGCCGCCGCCGCAGACCGGTGTGTTCTGGTGCGGCTTGAGAACGACGCCGTTGCCGAGCGCGAGCGCGGGGGCGACCGACTTGAGCGTCAGGAAGAAGGGGAAGTTGAAGGGCGAGACCACGCCGACGACACCGACGGGCACGCGGTAGACGCGGTTCTCCTTGCCGTCGGTGGGCGAGGGCAGAATGCTCCCCTCCGGCCGCAGCGCCAACTGCACGGACTCGCGGAGGAGTTCCTTGGCGAGTTGCAGCTCGAAGGCCGCCTTGAGGCGGGTCCCGCCGAGCTCCGCGATGATCGCCTCGGTGATCCGCTCCTCGCTCTCCTCGACGATGCGTAGCGCCCGCTCGAAGACGAGCCTGCGGGTGTACGCGTTGGTCGCGGCCCACTTCCGCTGCGCCCGTGCCGCCGCGCGGTACGCCTCGTCGACCTCCTCGACCGTCGCCACCGTGATCGAGGCGAGCTTCTCCCCGTTGTAGGGGTTGAAGTCGACGATGTCCCAGGAGCCGCCGCCAGGACGCCATTCGCCGTCGATGTACTGGAGTGCAAGCTCGGTGAAGTAGGACATGCCGATCCTTAGCGGGACGCCGTTTTCCTGAGGCTCTGCTGCGGGCTCCGGGCGTTCGGGGCCGCACGGGCGGTGACGTGGGGGGCCGTCGGGCGGGCCGTCCGAGCCGGCGCCCGCCCTTCCGGCGGTCCGGGTCCTGCGCGCTCGGCGAGCGCCGACGGCCCGCGGCGTCGGCTCGAAACGACCTCATCCTACTTGTCGTTCACACAAGTTGGCGGATTCGCCGAAGATGGTCCCGGGTGTGCGCGGGAGAGAGGCCGTCCTCCACGAGACGGGCCAACACCTGGTGGTACTGGGCGACTTCGTCCTTCTTGTCGAGGTACAGGGAGCTGGTGAGCTGCTCCAGGTAGACGACGTCGCTGAGGTCGGGCTCGGGGAAGCTCAGCAGCGTGAACGCGCCGCTCTCCGCCGGGTGGCCGCCGAACTCGAAGGGCACCACCCGGAGGGTGATGCTGGGGCTCTCCGAGACCTCGGCGAGGTGTTCCAACTGCCCCTGCATGATGGCCGTGCTGCCGAACGGGCGGCGCAGCGCTGCCTCGTCGAGTATGCAGAGCAGGTGTGGCGCGGTCTCGCCGTGGAGGAGCTTCTGGCGCTCCAGCCGCAGCGACACGCGTCGCTCCACCTCCTCCTCCGGTAGCTGCCCCCGGTGGCCCGCGGTCACCACGGCCTGTGCGTACTCCTCGGTCTGCAACAGACCGTGCACGAACTGGACTTCGTACGTGTTGATGCGGGAGGCGGCGCCCTCCAGGCCGACGTAGGTCTGGAACCAGCCGGGCAGCACGTCGCTGTAACTGTGCCACCACCCGGCGATGCTGGAGTCCCGGGCGAGCCCGAGGAGCGGCTCCCGCTCCGACTCGTCGGTGACTCCGTAGAGCGTCAACAGATCTGCGACGTCACGTGCTTTGAAACTCACACGGCCCAGCTCCATCCGACTGATCTTGGATTCCGACGCGCGAATTGAATAACCGGCAGCCTCGCGGGAGACGCCGCGGCCTTCACGGAGCCTCCGCAACTGGGACCCGAGCAGGATACGGCGAACCATCGAACCGCTTGGACTACTTGCCCCGTTCACTCCTCCGTTGTGATTGTTTGCCGGTTCTGTAGGCATTCTGATCAACCCTCCACCCCTGCTTGGAGGGAAGTGTGCCACCTCCGCGCTCCGTTGCGTGCCCATGTGGTTACAGACGAGCGAAAGTCACGCGTGCACGTGCATCTGCCCTTGCATCCGCAGGCGGCTTTCGGAACCATGGGACCCACACAAGTTGACCGGTCGGCACCGGAGTTGGTGCACCTTCCGGCCAACCTGCGAGAGCGAACGCGTCCACCGCCACCAGTCCTGGTCCCCAGCGGATCAGCCCCCCGCGACGCCAGGAGCGGCCCGCCATGGGTACCGAAGGATCGACCGTGCTGGAGCCCTTATGGCACGGTCTCCCGAACCTCGACGACGGAAGCCCCTTCTCCGGTTCGGCTTCCTGCGCGCTTCCGCCCCGGTACGAAGCCGTCAAGAGCGCACGGGACTTCACGGGCAAGACGCTCGAACACTGGGGCCTCCTCGCCCGGTTCGAGGACGTCGCGCTCGTCGTCTCCGAGCTCGTCACCAACGCGATGCGGCACGGGCTGCCGGAAGAGCGCCCGGAGGAGACGGAACCGCCGATCCGGCTGCACCTGCTGCACTGGCCGGCCCGGCTCCTGTGCGCCGTACGCGACCCGAGCGGGGAGCCGCCGAAGGCACCTCCGGCGACGCCGTGCGGCCCCCTCGCGTACGGGGAGTTCGTGGAGTGCGCCGAGTCCCTCGATTCGGGCCGCGGGGCGACCGCGGAGGCCGGCGAAGAGCACGCGGGGTACGTCGATTTCACCGCCGAGTCGGGGCGCGGCCTCTGCCTCGTCGACTGCTTCAGCGACAGTTGGGGCTGGCACCCGCTCGGCGGCGCGCTCTCCGGCAAGGCCGTGTGGGCGCTCTTCCAGCTCGACGCCGGGTGAACGCGGGCCGCGCCGGCTGAGGGCCCGGGGCTCGGTGCACGAGCCCGTGTGCGCGGCCGCACCGGACGGCTCCCCGGCGTCGGTCTCGGCCGAAACAGCCTGTCGGGCACCGGTGTTGGCCGTCCGCGCGTACCCGCGCACTCCTCCGCTGCCGGCGCCCGGCGGGCCGCCGGCGGCGGCCGGTCAGGGGGCCGTCGGGGCCCGGTGGCGTGCTGGGCGGCTCACTCGCCCAGCAAGTAGTCGAACTCTCCCTCCTTGACGCCGCGCATCATCGCCTCCATCTCCGCTGTGGTGTAGACGAGTGCGGGACCGTCGGGAAAGCGCGAGTTGCGCATCGCGACATCGCCTCCTGGCAGTTTGGCGAACTCCACACAGGTTCCCTGCGAGTTGCTGAAGCGGCTCTTGCGCCACTCCACTGCCTGGAGGTCCGTGGCTGCCATGCCGTTGAACGCCTGAGGCACTGGGATCTCCTGGGCTCGAAATGTGGGGGGCTTCTGCTGACGCTGTGAAAGTCGTCAACTTCTCGGGATCATAACCGCGTTCACATGCGCACGCATGTGCTAATGCACGTGCACGACGCGCCGTCGTCGGCCCGTCACACCCGGTCGGGCGGGCACGCGCGGCGCCCCTGGGCACGCCGCGGCTTTGACGGACCAGGGCACGGCCCCGTTCCCCGCGATCTGACCTGCACATCCGATAGATGGTCACCTCCCCCCGCCCGAAGACGCAGCGCAGGCCCGTCCACCTGTCCGCACCGCCTCGGCCGAAGGTCCCAACCCGTCTGCTCACACGGACGGTTGGGGGTGTCGCGGTACGCACGTTGACTTGAACAGAACTTCAACTTCTACTCTCGGCGAGCCGACAGACCAGCGGCGCACCGACCGCACCACGTACCGGAGGCCCTCATGAGCATGGAGATGACGGCGTGGCACGCCCTCTCCCAGACCCGCACCCCCGACGACGAAGGACCCGGCCGACGCCGCCTCTCCCGCACCACGCTGCGGCGCATCTACCGCTTCGCCGCACGCCACCACCGCCGCATGCTCGCCTTCCTCGTCCTCAGCAGCCTCCTCGCCGCCCTCACCGTCGCCACACCGCTCCTCGCGGGCGAGGTGATGGACGCGATCGTCGACGGCAGCCCCGGCCGCACCGTGCTCCGACTCGCCGGCCTCATCGCGCTGATCGCCGTCGCCGAAGCGGGGGTCGGCGTCGTCACCCGGTGGCTCTCCGCCCGGATCGGCGAGGGGCTCATCCTCGACCTGCGCACCGCCGTCTACGACCACGTGCAGCGGATGCCGGTCGCGTTCTTCACCCGCACCCGCACAGGCGCCCTCGTCAGCCGGCTCAACAACGACGTCATCGGCGCCCAACGCGCCTTCAGCAGCACCCTTTCCGACGTCGTCGCCAACCTCGTGACGCTGCTGCTGACGCTCGGCGTGATGCTCCGCCTCTCCTGGCAGATCACCCTGCTGACGCTGGTGCTCCTCCCGCTCTTCGTCATCCCCGCGCGCCGGATGGGCAGCCGCCTGGCCCGGCTGGAGCGGGAGCGGGCGCAGCACAACGCGACGATGAGCACGCGGATGACCGAGCGGTTCTCCGCACCGGGCGCCACCCTCGTGAAACTCTTCGGCCGCCCGGACGAGGAGTCCCGCGAGTTCGCCCAACGGGCGGGCCGCGTACGCGACCTGGGCGTGCGGACGGCGATGGTGCAGCACCTCTTCATCACCGCGCTGACGCTCGTCTCCGCGCTGGCGCTCGCGCTCGTCTACGGGCTCGGCGGGCTCTTCGCGCTCGGCGGCGCCCTCCAGGCGGGCACCGTCGTCTCGCTCGCGCTGCTGCTCACCCGCCTCTACGCCCCGCTCACCGCGCTCGCGGGAGCCAGGGTCGAGGTGATGGGCGCGCTCGTCAGCTTCGAGCGGGTCTTCGAAGTGCTCGACCTCAGGCCGCTGATCGAGGAGCGCGACGACGCCGTCGACGCCGAAGAGGGCCCGGCCGACGTCGAGTTCGACCACGTCGACTTCGCCTACCCGACCGCCGAGAAGGTCTCCCTCGCCTCCCTGGAGGAGGTGGCCGTCCTCGACACCCGCGGAGGCGAGCGCGTCCTCCACGACGTCAGCTTCCGCGCGGCCCCCGGCGAGATGGTCGCGCTCGTCGGCTCCTCCGGAGCGGGGAAGTCCACCCTCGCCTCGCTTCCGCCCCGTCTCTACGACGTCGACGCCGGTGCCGTCCGCCTCGGCGGGCGCGACGTGCGCGACCTCACCGCCGCCTCGCTGCGCCGCACCCTCGGCCTCGTCACCCAGGACGGCCACCTCTTCCACGACACGATCCGCGCCAACCTCGTCTTCGCCGCCCCCGGCGCCACGGACGAGGAGCTGTGGTCCGCGCTCCGCCGCGCCCGCCTCGACGGCCTCGTCGCCGCGCTCCCCGACGGGCTCGACACCCTCGTCGGCGAGCGCGGGTACCGGCTCTCCGGGGGAGAGCGGCAGCGGCTCACCATCGCGAGGCTGCTGCTCGCGCAGCCCCAGGTGGTGATCCTCGACGAGGCGACGGCGCACCTCGACTCCACCTCCGAGGCCGCCGTCCAGGAGGCGCTCACCGAGGCGCTCCAGGGGCGCACCTCGGTGGTGATCGCACACCGTCTCTCCACCGTCCGCGCCGCGGACCAGATCCTCGTACTGGAGGAGGGGCGCATCGTCGAGCGCGGCACGCACGAGGAGCTCCTCGCGCTCGGCGGGCGCTACCGGGAGCTGTACCGCACGCAGTTCAGCGAGGAGGGAACCGCGGATGAGTCCGCGTTCCCGGCCTCCGTCGAGTAGCGCGCCGCAGCGGGGGTCCGGTTCTCGCCCGACCGGACCACTCCGCCGCGCGCCCGCAGCACGGGCTGCCCAGGATGGCGATGTGGCCGCCAGGCGCGACCACCGCACCGCCCTCCGACGCCTCCCGGCTCCGCCCTGACGGAACACGCGGGGGTACTCGCGCAAGGAGATTCGGATGAGCCCCACGCTGGAGAACCTGCGGCGCTGCTCGGTCGCCGTCGACATGGGCGCCTCGCGCACCCGCGTCTACGTCAAGGGGTCCGGGCTCATCGTGGACGCGCCGTCCGCGGTCGCCGTCAACACCCTCTCGGGAACACTGATCGCGGTCGGCGAGGCAGCCGAGCGGATGGACGGGCGGACGCCGCCGCACATCCGGGTGGTACGCCCCGTCGCCGGTGGCACCGTCGTCGACATCGACATGGCGCAGCGGATGCTGCGTGCGCTCGTCGGCACCAAGCTGCGGGGGCTGCGCAGACGGCGTGCGCTCGTCCGCGCCGCCGCCGTGGTCCCGCACGACGCCGACCCGCTCGCGCGCAGGGCCGCCGTGGAGACGCTCACGGGGGTCGGGGCCCGGCGGGTGGAACTCGTCGACTCGCCGACGGCCGCGGCCGTGGGCTCGGGGCTGCCGGTCGAGCTGCCGGAGGCGACGATGATCCTGGTGTGCGGCGCGGCGAGCACGCAGGTCGCCGTGTTGTCGCTCGGCGCCATCGTCGCCTCCGACACCGTGCGGCTCGGCGGGGACACCGTCCACCACGCCGTCGTGCAGCACCTGCGCAACCAGCACGAGCTGCTGCTGCCGAGCGAGGCCGTGCGGCCGCTCCAACTCGCCCTCGCAGGGGAGGAGTCCGACGCGCAGATCGCCGAGGTGATCGGCCGCGACGTCGTGAGCGGGCTCGCCCGGAGCGTCAGCGTCAACCCGCAGGACATCCGCACCGCGGTAGCGCTGCCGCTGGCGAACCTCTCCGACTCGATCAGGTCCGTCCTCCTCGGCTGCCCTCCCGACCTCGTGGCCGACCTCGCCGAGCGCGGGATGGTTCTCGCCGGCGGCAGCGCCGTCCTCCCCGGGCTCGACGAGCGCATCCGCCAGACGACGGGGATGACCGTGCACATCGCGGAGGAGCCCCAGCTCTGCGCCGTCAACGGCCTCGCGGCGATGCTGGAGGGCCGGGTGAGCCCGCTCTGCGTCGGGGGCGGCGTGCGCGGTTGAGCGCGGGCCCGCGTGAACACCCGGTGTGCGCCGGCGCGTTGACGCGCTAGTCGCCGTCCTCCTCCGTGCGGTCCTGCGGCGCGTACGGGCCGAAGAGGTCGAGGAGGCGGCTGCGGGAGCGGCGCAGGCGGTCGCCGATGACGGAGGCGACGGCCCAGACGAGCGCCTGACCGAGCGCCGGGTCCTCGCGGCAGAGCTGCCGCACCTCCTCCGCGTCGAACTCCAGGGCGCGTACCGAGGTCGCCGCCTCGCCGTTGAGCGTCCAGACGTAGGGCGGGAAGAGCCAGGACCAGCCGAGGAGTTCGCCCTGCCGCACGGTGTCGATGACGACCCGGCGGCGGCCCGGCACGTGCAGGTCGAGGACGGCGGAGCCGCTGCGGAGAATCCAGAAGCGGTCGGCCCTCGCCCCCTCCTCGAAGATCTCCGCCCCCGGCGCGAAGGCGACCTCGGTGCCGAGCGTCCGCAACCGCTCGCGCTGCTCGGGTTCGAGTCCGCCGAGCAGTCCTTTCATGCTCTGCATCGACCGCCTCCTGGGGAGGCCGGGACGTCGCCGGTCCCGGAAGGGAACACCCGTACACGACGGGCCCGTTGGCTGTACCGCGCAGCCGACCGCGGAGCGACCCCCGAAGGGGACCGCCCCACCGGCGGCACGGCGCGCTCAGCGGAGCGAGCGGCCCTGCTCCTGCGACTGCTGGCCCTGCTGGCTCTGCTGGCTCTGCTGGCTCTGCTGCGAGTCCTCGCCCTCGACGTAGACGTCGGTCACCGTGATGTCGACCTCCACCACTTCCAGCCCCGTCATCGTCTCGACGCGCTGGACGACCCGCTGCCGCACATGCTGGGCGACCTTGTGGATCTGCTCGCCGTAGTCGACCTCGATGCTCATCTCCACGGCGGCCTGCGTCTGGCCGACCTCCACGGAGACGCCCTGCGTCACGTCGGTGCCTCCGCCGACGCGCTTGCGGACGGCCCCGATCATCTGCGAAGCGGCTCCGCCGAGGGCGTGGACGCCGGACACCTCGCGCGCCGCGATCCCGGCGGTCTTGGCGACGACGGTGTCGGAGATCGTCGTCGTACCGCGGTCCTGCGGGCTCTTGTCGCTCTTCTCAGCCATGGGTTCTACCTCCGAGCACTGCGGGCAGTGTCTTCCACCGCGGCGCTCCACGGCCCGGGGCCGCGGCATCCACGGGCAGAAGCCGTATCGACTCCATCGTGGGAGAAATCAGGGCATCCCGCTTCTCGAAGACGCACCCGTGCCCCTGCGTGGCGACAACGTCACGCTACGACGTCAACAGGACGGTCGGCAGCGGTGGTTGGACCCGGCGGAGGGCCCGGCCATGGACGGATGCCATGGTCAGGTCACGTCCTCGTACGCGCGTCCCGGACGGCCGCGTACCGCACCAGGGCTTCGGCGGTCGCCTCGTGGACCGCCCGCGCGAGCCGTGCGCCCCACTCCGAGCGCGGGCCGGCGAACTGGACGGCCCCGGGCTCGGCCGCCTGGGCACGGGCCGTCCCCGGAGATCCGGCGGGGCGCCTGTCCGCCACGGCGTGGCGCTCACCGCCGGGGCTGCGGTTCGGCGCCCGCGAGGCATGACGAGGCACCCGGGCCCGAACTCCGGTGGCGGCGCTTCGAGTCGCCCACGGGTCAGCCCGCGCGGGGAGCGTCGGCGCCGCCACGCACACCGCGTCGGTCGGAGTGCCCGTCGCCTCGTATCCGGCTTCGACGAGCGCCTGCACCTTCGCCTCCGTGGCCGTCGCGACGGCGTTGACGAGCGCCGCGTCGGAGAGCGGCACCGGCAGTGCGGCGAGGATGTTGACGGTACCGGGCCCGCTCGGCGCCACGGCGGCTCCGGCAGGGACCGCGGCCCAGCCGGCGACGCCCACCCCGGCGGTCACCAGCGCCTCGGCACCGCCGTCGGCCGCGTGCCCGCGTGCGCGTGAGATCTCCGCCGCCGTCATCATCGCGACGCCCTCGCCCGCCACGTGCGCCGCGGCGATCTCCCGGAGGTGCGCCTCCGGGTCGCGCCGCCGATACCCGTGCTGCACCTGCGCGTTGAGGAACCAGCCGCGCTCGCCGATCCCCCCGCCCACCACGGCGCTCGACGCCATCCGCCACCCGGGCCCCGCCCGCCACAGCAGCGCGGGGAGCGCCAGCCCCTGTGACGTGTGGCGGATCTCTTCGCAGTCGATGAGGCGCGGTATGGCGGGCACGCGAGCGACTCTAGCCGAGCGGGTGCGCGCCGCGGCGGGGCAGCGGCCCGCCGGTCACTGCTTGACCCAGCCGCCCTTGAGCCACATCTGGTCGAGGTTGAAGTTGCAGGTGTTGCCGTCGCCGCAGGAGATGGTGACGGCGTTCTCGCCCTTCTTCAGGTCGATCCAGGAGAAGGTGCGCGTCCAGCCCTTGTCCCACTCGCCCTTGTCGGCACCGGCGAAGTTGGAGAGGTTGAGCTTCTGCGAGCTGGGCTTGCCGTTGACCGCGAGCGTGGCGTCCGCGTCCTCGCCCGGGACGCCGTACCGCACGAAGAGCGTGTACTTGCCGTCCTTCGGGATGTCCTTGAGCTCCCAGGTCACCGAGGCGCCGGGCTTGTCCATGCCGCCCACGTAGGTACCGCCGCGCGCCTGTGCGTCCGCGACGTCCTTCGCCGGGACGGCGCCGCCGTCGAGCCGGAGCGTTGCGGCGTCCTCCTTGGGGAGCTCCTGCGGGGGCTTCTTGTCGTCGCCGCCCGCGGTGTCCTGCTCGGGCTCCTCCTCGCTGGGCTGGTCCGTCTGGCCGCTGCCCGCCTGCTGCTCGGGCGGAGCGCTCTCGTCGTTGTTGAAGAGGACGGCCGCACCGATACCGACGACGACGGCCGCGACCACGGCGATCGCCCCGATCAACAGGCCGGTGCGGTTCCGGCCGCCGCGCTGCGGCTGCCCCTCCTGACGGGCGGCGGCACGGCCGCCCGGCATCGTCTCGGGGGCCGCGTAGTGCGCGTTGGGCTGCTGGGCCGGGCCGGGTGCGCCCGACTGGGCCTGGCCGTACTGCCGTTCACCGACGGCGCGGACCTGGTTGTACGAGCGCCTGGGGACGCCGGGTTGGGAAGCCGTCTGGCCCGCTGAGCCCGCGGCGCCCTCCTGCCTGTACAGGTAGGCGAACGGGTCGTCGCCCTCCGGCGCCGAACCCGAGCCGTTGTTCTCGGCGGTCATCCCCTTCACTCCCCACTGCTTTGGTATCCGGCTGAGCCTACCTCTCCGGGGCGGCCATCAGGCCAACACGGAACGATCAGACAAAGCCGCTCTGTGAACAACAACGAGCGACGTACGTGCACCATACGGACGTTGGGCAGAGCCTCACCCGGGCCCCCGCATCCCACGCGGGACAGCGGCGAACCTCACATCCCCACAGAACCCCCACACCCCCGCACCGCGTCGCCCCCACACGGACGAACTCCCCTGTGCGGCAGCCACATTAGGCGACGCGGCGCCCCCGGCCCGCATCCGCTAGCCGGCCCGACGCTGCCCCTTGGAACGGGACCGCTTCTCGACGTACATCCGCTGGTCCGCGGAGTGCAGCACCTCGTCGGCCGTCATGCCGCACTGCGCCCAGCCGATGCCGAAGCTCGCGCCCACGCGGACGCTGCCGCCGTCGACCCGGATCGGCGGGATGATCGCGTTGCGCAGCCGCACGGCGAGGTCCTGCGCCTCGGCGGGACCGAGCCCGTCGGCGAGGACCACGAACTCGTCGCCGCCCAGGCGCGCGACGGTGTCGTTCTCGCGGACCCCGGCCGTGAGGCGGTTGGCGACCTCGATGAGGACGGCGTCGCCGCAGTGGTGGCCGTGCCGGTCGTTGATCGACTTGAACCCGTCGAGGTCGCAGAAGAGGACGGCGAGCCCCTTCCGCCCGTCGGGTCCTTCCTCCGGAGGTTCGGCGTGGACATGGTGGGGCGTCGGCGAGAGCGGCGACGGCGCCTCGGCGGGCGCGCCCTCGGGCGGCTCGAACGGGTAGACCTCGGGGAACCCCTGCGCGTCGAGGGAATAGCGCGGCTCGAAACCGGCGCCCTCCTCCTCGGCCCAGCCGTACGCCTCCGCAGGTGCCAGCGCCGGGCTCGGGCGGTTGCACAGCCTGCTGGAGAGGCGCGACCGCAACTCGGCGCTGTTGGGAAGGCCGGTGAGGGAGTCGTGGCTGGCGCGGTGCGCGAGGTGGAGCTCGTGCCGCTTGCGTTCCTCGATGTCCTCGACGTGGGTGAGGAGGAGGCGCGGCCCGTCCGCGGTGTCGGCGACGACGGAGTTCCGCAGCGAGACCCACACGTAGGAACCGTCCCTGCGCGAGAGCCGCAGCTCGGCCCGGCCGCCCTCGGCCGACGTCCGCAGCAGCGTGGTTATGTCCTCGGGGTGGACGAGATCGGAGAAGGAGTACCGGCGCATCGCCGCCGCCGGGCGCCCGAGCAGGCGGCAGAGCGCGTCGTTGGCGCGGACGAGGCGGCCGTGCTGGTCGCCTCCCATCTCCGCGACGGCCATGCCGCTCGGCGCGTACTCGAACGCCTGGCGGAAACTCTCCTCGCTCGCACGGAGCGCCTGCTGCTCGCGTTCGAGCCTGACCAGGGCGCGCTGCATGTTGGAGCGCAGCCGTGCGTTGCTGATGGCTATCGCCGCCTGCGAGGTGTACATCTGGAGCGCCTCGCAGCCCCAGGCGCCCGGGCGCCGCCCGTTGACGGGACGGTCGACCGTGAGGACGCCGATCAGCTCGCCGTCCGAGGTGCACAGCGGGGCCATCAGCCGGTCCATCGGGTGCCACTCGTTGGGGAAGCGCGGCGCGGGCCCCGCCGTGTGCCACTCCGGCACGTCGTCCCCGTCGAGCACCCAGCCCTCGGCGTAGGGGACGAAGACGAGTTCGCCCCAGCGCTCGCCCATCCCCAGGCGCCGCTCCCACGCGTCGCGGGAGCCGACCCTGCCGCTCATCACGGCCTCGGCCGCGTCGCTCCCCGCGACGGCGGCGACGACGAGGTCGCCGTCCCCGCGCACGAGGTTCACCGCGGCGAGCTGGAACCCTATGCAGTCGACGACGCCGTCGGCGACGCACTGGAGGGTGTCGGCGAGGCTGCGGGCGGTGTTGAGCCGTGCCAGCGCATGGTGAAGCTGCCGCAGACTGGCGAGGCGGACATAGGGCTCCGACTCGGTCTCCATCGCCCTCCCCCCTGAGCCACGTTCGCGAACTCCAGGTACTCGTGGGATGTCACTCCGACTGCCACCGGCCACTGAATCACAGCGAGCTGTTCACTCGGTACTCAGGGTCAACAATAACCCCTGTCTGTGACTCAAGTCACAACGATGCGGAGTCAGTTGACCGCGGAGCGTGGAGCGCCGGGGACGGAAACCGCTCCGCCTTGGAATCCGGCCGTCGACGCGGCCGAAGGGCGGTGCGCCACCGCCGCGGACCGGCCGAAGGTCCTGGGACCTCTGGTACCCGAGGCCGATTCCGTATGGTCAGCGCGGTCGTTAGCGTTGCTCACGTGTCCCATGCAGTGCAACAGCAGACGAACTCCGAGTCCGACGAGTCCCCCGCGGGGGACGGTCGGGGCTCGGCGGCGATACCCCATCCTGAAGGGGTGAGCGATGAGCAGTTCCGGGCCGCGATGGCGCGGCTCGCCGCCGGCGTCGTGCTGGCCACGGCGCACGACCCGGAGGAGGGGACCTCGGGCAGCGACGTCGGCATGACCGCGACGGCGTTCCTCTCCGTCTCCCTCGAACCGCCGCTGGTCCTCGTCAGCCTGCGCACGGACTCCCGGATGGACGAGCTGCTCGAACGCCAGGACCACTGGGCCGTCTCGCTCCTCACCGACGAGCAGCGCCAGGTCGCCGGCCGCTTCGCCATGAAGGGGCGCCTCAGCGACCGCCTCCTCTTCCGCGAACTCCCCCACACGGTCGGGGAGATGAGCGGCGCCCCGCTCGTCGACGGCGCGCTCGCCGCCGTGGAGTGCCGCACCGAGCAGCGCGTGCACGCGGGAGACCACACGCTCGTCGTCGGCCGCGTCCTCGCCACCCGCCTCGGGCAGGAGGACCGCTCCCCGCTCGTGTACTACCGCAGCAACTACCGGGCGCTCGGGTAGCGGGGCCCGGCGCTCAGTCCCAGCCACCGCCCCTGGAGCGGCCGCGTTTGAGGTCGCCCCGGCGCTTCTTCTCCTGCAGGCGGCGCTCGTTGACGCGGCGGGGCGTGCGCTTCCTCCGGCGGGGTGGTGGCGGTGGCGCCGTCGCCTCGGCGAGGAGCGCGGCCATGCGGACGGCGGCGGTCTCGCGGTTGCGCCACTGCGAGCGGTGCTGGTCGGCGCGGACGACGAGGACGCCGTCCTCCGTCAGCCGGTCGGCGAGGCGCTCCAGCGCCCGCTCCTTCCATACCGGAGGCAGGGCCTCGGTGCGCGCCAGCGGGAAGCGGAGCTCGACGCGGGTATCGGCGGTGTTGACGTGCTGGCCGCCCGGCCCCGAGGAGCGCGAGAAGCGCCAGTTCAGCTCCGACTCGGGGAGCACCACCGAGCCTCGTATGACATACGGCCCTGACATGCGTCCATGGTCCCGCTCCGGCGTGCGTCCGTCATCCGCATTTGCGCGCGACCCCGGGCGGCTCGCCGACAACGGCGCGTAAAGAACGCAAAGATTCTGGAACCCGTCGCCGCCCGGGGGGCGTTGAGGAGGACAGGGCGGCGTTCCGCCGGTGCGCCTCCCTCGACCCTCGATCCCGGAGACTCCGGGCAAGCGAACTGACAGAAGGGCACCCCATGGCTGTAAGCCTGTCCAAGGGCGGCAACGTCTCGCTCACCAAGGAGGCACCGGGCCTGGGCGCCGTCACGGTCGGCCTCGGCTGGGACGTGCGCACCACCACGGGTACCGACTTCGACCTCGACGCGAGCGCCATCGCCGTCAACGAGGCCGGCAAGGTCTACTCGGACCAGCACTTCGTCTTCTTCAACAACACGGCAACACCGGACCAGACCATCGTGCACACCGGCGACAACGTCACCGGTGAGGGCGAGGGCGACGACGAGCAGATCAACATCAACCTCGCCTCCCTCCCCGCCGAGGTGGACAAGATCGTCTTCCCGGTGTCGATCTACGACGCCGAGTCGCGCAGCCAGAATTTCGGCCAGGTGCGGAACGCCTTCATCCGGATCATCAACCAGGCCGACCAGTCCGAGATCGCCCGCTACGACCTCTCGGAGGACGCGGCGACGGAGACGGCGATGGTCTTCGGCGAGATGTACCGGCACGGCGAGGAGTGGAAGTTCCGCGCCGTCGGCCAGGGCTACGCCTCCGGGCTCACCGGCATCGCGCAGGACTTCGGCGTCAACGTCTGACGTGCGCCGCGCCGGCCGGCCCACTGCGCCACGGGTCGGCCGGCGCCCGCGGTCCCGATGTCCCTTCGGGCCGTCCGCCGTGAAACCATCCCCCGGTGCTCGACATCGGCTACTCGCTCTCGCCCCGCTTCCCGGACCCGCCGCAGACGGACTACGCCGCAGCCGACGTCCGCACCCTCCGCCACGACCTCTTCTGCGGCGACGTCCACCTCGCCGGCACGGAGGCAGAACTCTCCACAGCCTGGGGATGGGTGCCGGTCCTCGACTTCGCGTGGGCCCTCAGCGACATCGTGGAAGAGCTCGACCGCGACCGGCGCGGCAGCCGTGCCCCCGGCCCCTACGAAGCGGAGCTCGACTTCACCGAGTCGGCTGACCGCATGCGGTTCGTACGCCGCTTCGGAACAGTCGAGATCACTGCCGACTGGGCCGCGAGGACGGCGCCGCCGCTCGTCGTCTCCCACTCGGTGCTCCGCCGGGAGGCCCGCGACTTCCTCCACGACCTCGTCGCCGACCTCACCGACATGCACGAGGGGCTCGACCACAACCCCTCCGTCCTCGGCCTCCTCGCCCGCCGGCCACGGGTGTGACCCACACCCGAATCGCGAGGTCCGCGCCGCGTTCCTACGCTGGACGCAGAGCTCGAGGAAGGTGGACGCGATGGGCGAGCCGCAGAACGACCCGGTGGCCGACGAACGCGAGCACCGGGCCCAGACAGAGATCCTCGGCAGAGTCCAGCAGCTCGTCGAGGACGAGCACCGGCTCCGCGCCCGACTCTCCGAGGGAGAGCTGAGCAGCGACGAGGAGAACGCCGCCCTCGCCGACGTGGAACGGGAGTTGGACCAGTGCTGGGACCTGCTCCGCCAGCGCCGGGCCGCTCAGGAGGCGGGCGAGGACCCGTCCCGTGCACGCGTACGCCCGCAGTCGGAGGTCGAGGGGTACCTCTCCTGAGGCCGACCGCCTCCGAGAGGGACCTTCGACGAGGACGCGTCAGGCCACCGGCTCACCTCGCGCCGCCTCCCGTGGTGCGGCGCCGCGTCGGATGGGCGGAGCGCGTGTCCCGTGCGAGGCGGCGTGCGCTCGGCGGCCTCGGCTGTCGGCATGCGCACGTCTCCGCTCCACTTTCGCGGTAAAGAGTGTTCGGGTCTGTCGGAAGAGCCCGGACAAGTCGCGATTCACGAACCGCCGCTCTTCCTCACACCCCAACCACCCACCCGCAGGGGCCGGTTGCTCCTACCCCTGCACCCGCAACCCGAGCTGGGCCGCGAGCACCGGCGCCAACTCCGTGAGCTGAACCGACGAGATCACCGCCCCCGAAAGGCGGTCGCTCCCCGAGGCGATGTCCAGCTCCACCGCTCCCCGCAGATCGACGTCCTGCAGCTCCGCGCCGGTCAGATCCGACCGTCGCAGCACGCAGCCGTCGAACGAGACCCTCCGCAACCGGGCCCCGGAAAAATCCGGTTCGACGAGGACGCATCCTTCGAAGGACACATCGGTCAACTCGGCCTGGCGCAGGTTGAGGAACTCGAGCTTGCCGCCGCGGATCAGCACCCGATCGAACGCGGCCCGCTGGAACTTGGTGCCGCCGAGCCGCGCGTCCCGCAGCTCCACGTCGCGGAGTTGCGCGCCGGCGAGGTCCGTGCCCACCCCGGAGACGGAGTCGAGGCGCGAGTCGAGGAAGCGGGCCCGCTCCAGCGCCGCCTCGTCGAGCCGGCAGCGGTAGAGGCCGCAGTCGAGGAACATCGTGCCGACGCCGGACTGCCCGCTCAGGTCCAGGTCCTCGAAGGCCACGCCGTCGTGATCGCCCTCGGGCCCCAACTCCCGTTCGCCGAAGGGGGAGAGCGGCGGAAGAGCCAACTCGGGCCTGCGGACGACCGGCATCTCTCGCTGCTGCCTCTGCACCATGCCCACCATCCTGCCGCCCACCACTGACAGCGCTTCCGACGCTTTACCTGTACCGCACTTCAAGTTGCAGGATGACGTGACCGACACCGACCACACCACCGGAGACCGCCATGCACGCCGTCCGCCTGCACGCTTTCGGCCCCGCGGAGAACCTCGTCCACGAGCAGGTGCCCGACCCGCCGCCGCCGGCGGACCACCTCCGCGTCGCCGTCGAGGCGGCCGGAGTCCACCTGCTCGACGCCGTCATCCGCCAGGGACGCGCCCTCGGCCCCTTCCCGCTCCCCGAACTGCCGACGGTCCCGGGGCGCGAGGTCGCGGGCACCGTCGACGCCGTCGGTCCCGGCGTCGACACCTCGCTCCTCGGCCGCCGCGTCGTCGCGCATCTGGGCCGCGCGCCCGGCGGCTACGCCGAACTCGCCGTCGTACCCGTCGAATCCGTCCACTTCGTTCCCGAACCGCTCTCCGCGGCGCAGGCCGTCGCGATGATCGGCACGGGCCGCACCGTCATGACCGTCCTCGACGGCGTCGAACTCACCGCAGCCGACACGGTCCTCGTCCTCGCCGCCGCTGGTGGGATGGGCGCGCTCCTCACCCAGTACGCACACCACCGCGGCGCCCGCACCGTCGCCGCCGCCGGCGGCCCGGAGAAGACCGCCCGCGCCCGCAGCCTCGGCGCCGATCTCGCCGTCGACTACAACCGCCCCGACTGGCCCGAGACCATCCGCACCGCTCTCGGCGCGCCCCGCCCCGTCACCCACCTCTTCGACGGCCCGGGCGGCGCACTCGCCCGCACCGCCACCACCCTGCTCGCCCCCTCCGCGATCCACCACGCGTACGGCGGCGCCTCCACCCTCGTCTCCCCGAACGCCGACGACGCCACCGCCGAGCAGGACGACACCGGCGACATCACCGTGCGCGGCCTCCCCGCGGCCCAAGTGCAGGAGCGCAAGCGCGAGTTCGAGGAGAAGTCCCTACGCCTCGCCACCGAGGGCGTCCTCACCCCGCTCGTCCACAGCTTCCCCCTGGCCGGGGCGGCGGCCGCCCACCGCGCGCTGGAGAGCCGGGGAACCGTGGGAAAGGTGGTACTGGTGCCCTGAGACGCCGGTTCCCCGGTCACCACCGATAGTCACAGAACCATCACTTCTCTCACGTACCCTCCACATCCCAACTCACCCAGCACTACGGTCACTCCACCCGAAACAGTCTTGGGGGGACGAGATGACCAACCCGAACACCGGCCCGATACCGCCGGCACCGAGACCGCCCGACACCCGCCCGCTCCACAAACGCGTCCTCGTATGGCTCGGCGGCTCCGCCCTGTTCCTCACGGGCCTGCTCATCGGGACCGCCGAAGACACCGGGCAACAGCCCGTCACCGACACGGCCAAGCCCGCAGCAACCGTCACCACCACCGCGACGCCCGAACCGGCCCCGACCGTCACCAGAACCGTCAAGGCCAAGCCGAAACCGGGCCCCACGGTCACCGTCACCGAACAGGCCCCCGCCGAGCCGGCCGGCACCGACGACGACAGCGCGGCCGCGGACAACACCGACGAGGACACCACCGCCGAGAACAACACCGGCTCCTGCACGCTCGTCTCGAACTCGGGCAACTGCTACTCGGCAGGCCAGTACTGCCGCAACAGCGACCACGGCGCCACGACCACCAACGCGGCCGGCAGAACGATCAAGTGCACGTACAGCTCCAACGCTTGGCGGTGGACTTATGCGTGAGGGGCAGTGCTCATGTCGTCGCCGGACGGGCGACGGCTGCGTGTCACCGGGCTGCTGCTGACGTGACGACGGGCGTCCCTCCAGGGTCGCCACGTGCGCCGAGCGCTCGAGTCGCTGCAGCCTGTTGCGGCCAAGGGCGCGATCGATCCACCGCCGTCGAGAACCGCCGAGGCCCCGCGCCCGTCCGGGTACGAAGTCTTCCGTTCGTGAAGCCGTTCTCGAGTGCGGAGGACGGGTCGAAAGACATCGGCGGTTACCGGAGTTGCCGTACCGCGTGCACAGCAATCCAGCTCTGTCGCCTGTAGGTCCATGCCCCCTGTTGTGCGCCGTCCGCGCCCTCGATGCGCTCTTCCAGGGCGCCTCGTCCCATTGCACGGTTGCAGTCGAGGACTGGCCTGCACCGCTGAGGAGGGGACAGCGCATGGGCTCAGTGAGCCAGTGGGCGAAGGACACCTTCGGCGAACTCGCAGGCGAGCTCGCCGACATCATCCCAGCCTGTCTCATACGCGCCCATGACCGCGCACGAGACGGCCATCAGGCGGTTCGCACCCGGACCCTTGAGGCATACGGCAATGGCCTGTACGCCGCGCAGTACGAGGAGTTGGCCCAAGGAGTCGCCCCCTACGGCGAACCGCTGCGCCTCCGTGGCCGCACCGTCATGCTGGTGAAGGGCCGCTTGCTCTACCCACTGTGCTACGACAAGCGGGATGTGCCTGTGACGACCGCCCGCCTTCGCAACTCGTACGGACTCCGTGCGGAGTTGATCCGGGAGTACGGCCCCAGCCCCATGCAACCTGAACTCGACCTTGGCCTGGAGGAGCCTGAAGAGTCCAAGACCATCCCGGAGCTGCTGAGGCGTCCCGACGTCGAGGGTCTCGTCCTCCTGCCCTACGCCTGCTCAATGGAACGAGGAGTGATGCGAGCAGAGTGGGGCACCGCCGAACTCCCACATGGCAGCCGGGAACTGGTCTGGCACCTGCACGACCCCCTGTTGCCCAACCGCTAGCGTTTCGGGAACCGAGCCTGGGAGTCGCGGGCGGCCGAAGGTTGTCCCGTATTTGACGTGTAGCTGTGCGCGGCCGGTGGGCGACTGGTCAGTGGCGAACTGCAGAGGCTGTACCAGAACGACGGGTCTCCGACCGAGATCTGCGCCGCCCGCCCCCGACAGGTGCCAGTGGTCCGAAATCTCAGAACCTCACCCGGGCCTTCGCCGTGCACACGATCCCGCTCCGGAACACCCGGTACACCACCAGCTCGCTGCTGGTCGCCATGAAGGTGCACCGCAAGGTGGCGCAACCGGTCTTGCTGCACTCCAAGTTCACGATGACCTTCGACGTGTACTCGGAGGCGGGTGACGAGGAGATCCGCGAGTCGTACAAGGCCTCTCCAGCGGCTTCGGCCAGAGTCCCGGAGAGTCATAGAGGTCTGTAGCGGCCTTGGCGGTTGCCGTAGGCACCGCGTCGCGTGTGGCTCCGTTCCCCGCGGCCGGGCACGGGACCCTCGCGCGCGAGGGTCCGCACAGGAACAGCCCGCCCCTCCACCTCCCTTGCCGCCCCTCAAGCGTTTCGACAACCCGCCCCGAGCTGCCACTTCGAGGGGGTTGCGCGGCTAACCCTCCACTGTCACATCCTCAGCACGTCCATCGGGGCCCCTGCACAGACCCGCAGGATTCACCCCACGAATACGTGCGTGGCGTCGTCTCACGCACTCGACACAGGAGGAAAACCGGATGGGCGAACGCTCGGACGTACACGAGGCCATGACTGCCGCGACAGCGGCAGGTCTCGCGCTGGTTGTCACCGTGCCCAATCCCGCGCTCGTCGCGCCGCTCACACTCGCAGCCACTGTGGCAATGGTGGTGCTCACCACTCTGCGGAGGTGACGCCTCAGCCCTTCTCCGGCTGCGCCGTCGACTGTCACATATGAGGGGCCGCCTCGCCCGCAAGCGGACGAGGCGGCCCCATAGACAGCGAAGTGAGCAGCCCGACGAGCTGTAGCGGTCGGTAAGGATCACCCCGGTTGCTGTACATCGCCACAGAGGCCCCATTCCAAAGTTCTGGTATGGGCCTCCAACCCGCAGAGCCGCCTGTCAAAGTCGAACCGACGACCTTCTGTTTACAAGCTGGAGATGGATGGGGCGGTGGAGGTCATACCGGCTGCTGCGGGGCGCGGGAGAGGCGGCGCCAGACGCCAACGGTCGCCGGGGTTGCTGTACTTCGCTGCTGTACCGCAACGGCCCGCCTGGACCTCGGCCACAGACAGCCCGCCACGACGGCGGTAGCGCCGGAGGACCAGGCGCGCGTGTGGCTCACCGCACCGGCCACCGGCATAGCCACGCTACCGAGCTGCTTGATTCTCGTAAGACTTGCAAGGAGGACTCTGGACGTCGGTTTCACACGCAAGAGCCGGTCGTTGTCAGCGTGGACGGCTACCGTAGCTCTACGACCGCGCTGAGCCGAGGAGGGACTTTTGACGGACAACATCGTCGGACGAGGGTGCGCCACTACCTTAATTTCTTGATACGCAATAATTGAAAACTATACTACCCTCCCCTGCTGGGCTGGGGTTTCACTCATGGGGGCTCACATATATTGGTTAGCCTGTCGCTGGCCTCTTATTTTTGACCGGAGGGGTTCGTGGAGCTTCGAGCGTTTGAAAATCAATCCGAGAAACGAACACGTAGGATTATAGAGATCGCCACTCGGGATACGGTTTATTGGGTCAACGCCAAGACTCGACTTGAAGACGTATTCGCCCCAAGTGAGGGAGATTCCAATCGCGAGCGAAGTTTTCTCCGCTATGCACACTTTGACTACACTCTTCACAGGCAAAGCTCAAGCGAAGCGATCTGGGCCTTCGAGTTTGACGGCCCAGGACACACCTCGGACCCGGACGTAATTCGACGGGACCTCCTGAAGAATCGGATCTGCGCTCGGGCGAACCTTCCTCTCCTCCGAATCGAAGATGATCTGCTTGCAGCGATTGATGGAATATCTCTTCTAGAGTGGCTGATTCGCCGCTGGATGATACACGAGAAGATTATGCCGCGCATGATCGAGGGTCGCGATAGAGCTGCCGCAGACTACTCCGAACAGGATTGGGGTGAATTCAAAGTAACGGACGGCATTTTCATCACTCCCCCAGAGTTGGATGTGAACTTCTTGTTCGATTTGACTAATCCGTACCCCCCGTTGCCGAAGGTATCTTTGCGACTCTTGAGGGACTACGGGATTCGGGAGGGGATGTCACTGGAGCTCGGTTCCGATAACCGGGAGGATAGCGTCCAATGCCTCGCCACCGAAGCAATCTGGGATATCTCCACTGGCGGCCCACTTCCCGATCTGAATAGTTACGGTCTTCACAGTCGATCCTATTGTGACGTACAATTGCGGCGCGCCGGTCAAGATTGGCTCAGTGAACCTGCATTCGAGGCGACCGGCGAGTATTTGGCACGTGTGGCATACCCTCTATTTTCGAATCAGCGCACGCTGTGTGAAACAGACCCGGAAACCCGTGAATTTGGAGTGTGCGGGCCGCCATATGGTGGGTCTCTCTGGGCTGCCGGTCCAATGATTGCGTGGTATAGGGCGCTGCGAGAGGTGGAGAAATGGGCAGCTAAGAATCTCCCGAGAGTTGCCTAGCCTTGGGTGAAAGAGTTTCTTGATCGCCGGATTTCGTGAGGCCACCAGCGCGTTTAGAGGGCTCAGATGGTCGGTGGAGCGGCTTTGGGCTGGAGCTGCTTTGGCGTGAGAGATCAGGGGACCTTACGCTCGCCAGCGGATCGGGCAGCCTCTGCCTGCCCGCGTAGT
>NZ_AJTQ01000357.1 GCF_000262345.1 Streptomyces xiaopingdaonensis
CGTACCCCTTCTCTGACCTCAAGTCCCCGCTTCCTGCTGTCGCGCGGGGCGGTGGGGGCGTGCCGGAGCGGGGCGGAGACAGGAGCGGCGGCGCGGGCCCGCCGGGCCGCGCGCGGCCCGCGCGAGCGGGCCGCCTTGAAGTCGTGAAGAAAGTTGTTACGCACGGGCTTCGTGGACCCGTGGTCATGCGATGGGGTTGATCATCCAAGTCGCCGCCGTCGTGCGCTGCTTGAGGGTGAGTGTGTGGGGTTTGCCCTCTTCGAGGTCGCGGGTCGCTGTCGGCTGGCCCTGGTCGAGCCAGATGCGGGCCCGTCTGTAGGGCTCTTCGTCAAGCGTGATCGCGATCACCATGAGGCTGATGCGGACCCAGCGCAGAGCCTCGCGGGGGCTGTGGGCGTCGTAGGTGCCGAGTCGGTGGGCGTTGACGTAGCACTCGCAGTAGTAGGGCCCCGCCGTGTGTTGCCTGGTGGTCATCACGGCCGCCTCCCTTCGTCGGCCTCTGCCGCCATCTCGACCGTGACCGTCCGGCCGTAGTCGTCGCCGCTCACCTCCACGCGACTCGCCAGCGCGATCACCAAGCCCAACCCGCGGCCGTTGGTGTCGTCCTCGTCCGGCGTCTCGACGTGCGGCTTCGTCTCGCCTCCACCCGTGTCCGTGACCGCCAGGACCAGGGCGCTGGATGAGCGGTGCAGGGAGACGTGACCTGCAACGCCTCTCCAAGGGCTTCGGGCCCAGCCCGCAGGAGCCGCCTGAAGACTCGTAGCAACCCGTAGCGATCATCGCGGTTGCTGTACTTCGCTGCTGTACGGCATGGAAGAGGCCCATTCCAAAATTTTGGAATGGGCCTCCAACCCGCAGAGCCGCCTGTCGGAGTCGAACCGACGACCTTCTGTTTACAAGACAGATGCTCTAACCATCTGAGCTAAGGCGGCCAGCCGGCACGACCACCGTGCCGGCGCCTGAGAAGTGTACCCATCGCCGTGGGGGCAGGGCACCGGCGGCCGGAGTGGAGCGGGGGCGTGCGGGGGAGTTGGGGCGGTCGGAGTGCTGACAAAAGACATACGAGCGGGATAGCGTCATCGCAGGTTTACGGGGCGGACACATCCCGTGGACCGTTCATCCCCTTTACGACGGATCGTCCGGCACGTACCTGCCGGTGAAGGAGACACCATGGCTACGGTCACCTACGACCAGGCGACCCGGGTCTACCCGGGCAGCGAGACCCCCGCCGTCGACAGGCTCGACATCGACATCGAGGACGGCGAGTTCCTCGTCCTCGTCGGGCCCTCCGGGTGCGGGAAGTCCACGTCCCTGCGGATGCTCGCGGGGCTGGAGGATGTCAACGAGGGCAGCATACGCATCGGCGAGCGGGACGTTACCCATCTGCCGCCGAAGGACCGGGACATCGCCATGGTGTTCCAGAACTACGCGCTCTACCCGCACATGACCGTCGCCGACAACATGGGCTTCGCGTTGAAGATCGCGGGTGTGCCCAAGACGGAGATCCGGCAGAAGGTCGAGGACGCGGCGAAGATCCTCGACCTCACCGAGTACCTCGGTCGGAAGCCGAAGGCGCTCTCCGGCGGTCAGCGGCAGCGCGTCGCGATGGGGCGGGCGATCGTCCGCGAGCCGCAGGTCTTCCTCATGGACGAGCCGCTCTCCAACCTCGACGCGAAGCTCCGCGTCCAGACGCGCACCCAGATCGCGGGTCTCCAGCGGAGGTTGGGGATCACCACCGTCTACGTCACCCACGACCAGGTCGAGGCGCTGACGATGGGCGACCGCGTCGCGGTGCTCAAGGACGGGCTGCTCCAGCAGGTCGACACCCCGCGTCAGATGTACGACCGTCCGGCGAACCTCTTCGTCGCCGGGTTCATCGGCTCGCCCGCGATGAACCTCGTGGAGGTGCCGATCGCCGACGGCGGGGTGAAGTTCGGTAACAGCGTGGTGCCGGTGGAGCGCGACGCGCTGAAGACGGCGAGCGACAAGGGCGACACCACCGTGACGGTCGGCGTGCGCCCCGAGCACTTCGAGGTGGCCGGCGGTTCGGGCCTGGAGAAGGAGAGCGCCGCGGGGATCGAGGTGACGGTGAACGTCGTCGAGGAACTCGGTGCCGACGGCTACGTCTACGGCACCTGCGACATCGGCGGGGAGCAGCGGGACCTCGTGGTCCGCGTCCCCGGCCGGGACGTACCGGAGAAGGGGAGCACCCTCAACGTCGTCCCGCGGGGCGGCGAGACGCACGTCTTCGCCACCTCGACCGGTGAACGACTGAGCGACTGAGCGACTGAGCCGAGCAGCACGCCGACCGCGGAACGAACACCCCGGTATCGGCGGCGCGTTGGCCGACTGCGATGCGCGGGGCCGCGCTTCCGGGAACGGAGGCGCGGCCCCGCTGCGTCGTGCTCCGCGGGGTGATGCGTCAACTTCCGTATGTACAGCACCGCGAATCCGTCACTCGGAGGTGTGACGCATTGTCGCCAAACCGCCACCAGTAGTTACCATCTCCGCGTGAACTTCGCGACAGCCCGCCGCATCGGCCGCACCCTCGCTCTCGTCCTGCCGGTCGTCCTCGTCCTCTCCGGGACGCTCGCGGTCACCCGCGTCCCATGGGCGAACGACGCCGCCGAGTCCCAGGTACTCACCGCGTCGGCGAAGCACGCCGACGCGGACGCCAAGCCCGGGAGCGCCGAACGCGCCCCCCAGCGCGCCCTGTTGGACCGCCTCACCCGTGAACTCCACCGCAAGGACCCGGGGTCCGCACTCACCAGCCTCCAGGAGGAGATCAGCCGCAAGCCCTCGCTGAGCGAGCACTGCGCCTCCCTCGCCAAGGCACTCGGACGCGCCGCCGTGCAGAAGTACGGGCAGCAGCGTGCGCAGTCCTTCTCCCGTCCGGTCTGCGACACCTCGTTCGCCACGGGCGTCGCCGACGTCGGCTGACGCGCAGCGGAGTTCGACGAGCAGGCGTCGCGACGCGCAGCCGTCGGGGGGCGGCTGCGCATAAGCTCTCCGTATGACGACGGAGCAGCCCACCCAAGCCGTGGTCCTGGCCGGCGGCCAGGGCTCGCGGCTGCGCCCCTACACGGACGACCGCCCCAAGCCGATGGTCGAGATCCCCGGCACGGGGACCCCGATCATCGGCCACCAGCTGACGTGGCTGGCCTCGGAGGGCGTCACCGACGCGGTCGTCTCCTGCGGGCACCTCGCCGACGTCCTGGAGTCCTGGCTCGAGGCCGCCGAACTCCCCTTGCGCGTCAGCACCGTTGTGGAACCCGAGCCGCTGGGCCGGGGCGGCGGCCTGAGGTTCGCCGCCGCGTCGCTGCCGCGCCCGGAGGAGCCCTGGTACGCCGCGAACGGCGACATCTGGACACGTTTCTCGCTCCGCGGCATGGCCGCCTTCCACACGGAGCGCGACGCCCTCGCCACACTCGCCCTCGCACGTCCCCGCATCCCCTGGGGCGCCGTCGAGACCGACGAGTTCGGCCACGTCCTCGACTTCATCGAGGCACCCCCGTCCCCCTACCTCATCAACGCGGGCGTCTACGTCTTCTCCGCCGCCTTCACGCCCCTCCTCCCCGAGCGCGGCGACCACGAGCGGACGACCTTCCCCCGCCTGGCACGCGAACGCCGCCTCGCCGGGTTCCCGCTGCCCCAGGGGTCCTACTGGCGTGCGATCGACACCGCCAAGGACCTCACCGAGGCGGCGAGGGAGCTCGGGCAGGACTGATCATGGCGGCAGCGCCGTCAACTCCCCTCGTGCGAAAAGCGCTCGGGAACGACGTCCGCGCCCGCCGTACGAGGCGGCGGGCGCGGGCCGATCAGCGTCCGAGCAGGCCACCCAGTGCCCCGCGACCGCCATCCGAGTCGTCGCCCTCCGGTGAACTGCCGCCGCTCTGGGGCGAGTCGGGCTCGGGCTCGCTGTGCTGCGCCCCGCCGCCGGCCGAGGCGGAGGAGTCGGGGGCCGTGCCGGGGCCGGTCGTCTGGCCGCCGGCCGAGGGCTGGGGCGGGGCCTGCTGCTGCGGCGGGGCCGACCGCTGCGGCGCCGACTCCGACTCCTGGCCCTGCTCCGGGGCCGCCTCCGGGTCCGTCGCCCGGTCCTCCTCGCGCTTTTGCTCGGCCGCCGAGTCGTCCGGCTCCTGCTGCCGTGCGCCTCCCGGGGCGCCGACGGTGCCGCCCTCCGGGCCCTGCGTCGAAGCGTCCCCGCGCTCGCCGGCGCCCGGTCGCTGCGGCAGCGGGGAACCGGGGAGCTGGTTGGTGGGCGTCTCGCCGTCGTCGGGGACGGTGGCGACCTGGCTGGAGCGGACGGCGCCGCCGAGCATCGAGCCGGCGAGCAGCGAGATTCCCACGACGACGGTGGCGATCACCGCTCCTCGCCGCAGCACCCGGCGCCGCAGGTCGCGCACGGGGACGCGGGGGCCGAGCCGGCGCCATGCCTCACCGCTCAGCCGCGCGTCGAGCGAGTAGACCGGCGCCCCCGCGATCACGAGGGGGCTCCACGCCGCGAGGTAGAGCAGATCGGGGGCGTCGTAGGCGGGGACGGTGCGCCAACTGACCGTCAGCAGCAGGGCGGCGGAGAGGAGTGCACCGAGGACGGCCGCTGCGCGCTGCCACAGCCCCAGGACGGTGAGGACGCCGACGATCACCTGGAGGAAGGCGACGGTCAACCCGGAGCCGACGGGGTGCGCGAGCGCGAAGTCCCGGAGCGGTTCGGCGACCGCCCAGGGCTCGAGGGAGCGCAGCCAGGTCACCATGGAGCCGCGTTCGCCGCCGTCGAAGTAGACCGGGTCGCAGAGCTTGCCCATGCCCGCGTAGAGCGAGATGAGGCCGAGGAAGATGCGGAGCGGGAGCAGGACGACGCCGAGGTTCATCCGGCGGCCGGGATAGTACGCCTGCCGCTGGGCGCGGCGCTCGTCGGTCTGGTCGTCGCCGCGGACGTCGGTGACGGTCTCCAACTGGCCCGTGTCGAACGGGTCTTCCTCGTCGAAGGCGCCGCGCGCCGGGCGTACGCCGGTGAGCAGCGGGGACTCGGCGGAGGGGGCGCTCTCGGGGCTTTCGGGCGCACCGGGGCCCCGAGGGGAGCCGATCGTCGGCGTGGGGCCCGTCCCGCCGCGGTTGACCCGGGGCAGCACTCGCGTCTGCGGGCCGGGTACAGGCGCAAGGGCCGGTCGCGCCTCGGCCGGCGCAGCGCCTGCCGACGGTACGGCGCGGAGCAGCTCGGTCGGGAGGCCCTCGCCCGGCGCCGTCTTGCCGCTCCACACGACGGGCGCGCGCCGGCGCCCGGAGGCGGCCCCGACCGCGCCGCCCACGGCCCCGGGGGAGACCGTCGGAAGCGGCGCCGTGTCGGCGAAGGAGGTGCTGCGGGGAGCGGACTCGCCGCCCAACTGCACCCGGAAGCTGACGTGGTTGACGATCACTTCCGCCGGGTCCGAGGCGACTCTCACCGAGCTGAGCACCGACTCGTCGTCGAGAAAGCCGCCCCGACCCCCCGACCCGCCTGCTGACGAACTGCGTGCGCGAGGAGACGGACCTCCCTGCGCGGGACCCGGGGGCGTGGGGGTGCGGCGAGTTCTGGTGTCCACACTCATCTAACCGAGTGATGGACGCTTAGGACACTGCTTTGACCGCTCCGATGTGTCCGAGACCCGTCAAGGCCCCCAACTCCCGGCCCACGGACGGCAGTAGAGTCCAGGACTCAGGCCCGGCGCCTCGCCGCCTCGTAGAGCACGACGCCGGTCGCCACACCGGCGTTGAGCGACTCCGCGCCCCCCGGCATCGGAATCCGCACCGTGATGTCGCACGCCTCGCCGACGAGCCGCGAGAGCCCCTTGCCCTCGCTGCCCACCACGACCGCCACGGGCCCGTCGAGCGCGCGGAGTTCGTCGAGCCCGACCTCGCCGTCGGCCGCGAGCCCGACGACGGTGAGGCCCGCCTTCTTGTACGCCTCCAGCGCCCGCGTCAGGTTGGTCGCCTTGGCGACGGGCGTACGCGCCGCGGTCCCCGCCGAGGTCTTCCAGGCGCCGGCCGTCATCCCGGCCGCCCGCCGCTGGGGCACGACGACGCCGTGCCCGCCGAAGGCGGAGACCGAGCGGACGACCGCGCCGAGGTTCCGCGGATCGGTGACGCCGTCGAGCGCGACGATCAGCGGCTCCTCGCCCGCGTCGAAGGCCGCGGCCGTCAGGTCGTCCGGGTGCGCGTACTCGTACGGCGGGATCTGGAGGACCACGCCCTGGTGGTTGAGACCGTTGGTCATCCGGTCGATCTCGGTGCGCGGAGCCTCGACGAGGCGGATCTCCGCGTGGTCGCCGGCGAGCTGCACGCTCTCGCGCACCCGGTCGTCGTTGTCGATGAACTGCTGGACGTAGAGCGCGTTGGCGGGCACGCCCTCGCGCAGCGCCTCGACGACGCTGTTCCGCCCGACGACGAGCTCCGCCGTACTGCCCGGCGCGCCCTTGCGCGGCGAGCGGGACTGTTCGCGACGGGCCTTCGCCTGCGCGGCCCGCTGCTTGGCGTGGCCCTTGCGCATCTCGGCGGGCGGGGTCGGCCCCTTGCCCTGGAGGCCGCGCCTGCGCTGGCCGCCGCTGCCGACCTGGGCGCCCTTCTTGTTCGACGTACGCCGGTTGGGGCGCTGGCTGTTACCGGCCATCAGGGCACTGTCTCCTGTCGTGGGTCTTGCTCGGTGCGGGGAGCCGCCCGGCACCGCCGGGTCACTCGAGCTCCCAGCGCGGTCCCGAGGGGGTGTCCTCGATCAGCAGCCCGGCCTGCTTGAGATCGTCGCGGAGGGCGTCGGCCGTCGCGTAGTCCTTGCGGGCACGGGCGGCCTGGCGCTGCTCCAGCACGAGCCGGACGAGGGAGTCGACCACCGAGTGCAGCTCCTCACCGCGGCCCGCCTCGCCGGCGGACGCCCACTGCGCGTCGAGCGGGTCGAGACCGAGGACACCAAGCATCGCACGGACGTCCGCGAGTGCGGCGGCGGCGGTCGCCTCGTCGCCCTCGGCGAGGGCCGCGTTGCCCTGCCGGACGGTGGTGTGGAGGACGGCGAGCGCCTGCGGCACCGCGAAGTCGTCGTCCATCGCCTCGGCGAACTGCCCGGGCACCTCGGCGGCCGGCGCCGAGCTGCCGACCGTGTCCGCGGCCCGCTGGAGGAAGCCCTCGATGCGTCCGAAGGCCGCCTCGGCCTCGCGGAGCGCCTCCTCGCTGTACTCGATCGTGGAGCGGTAGTGCACCGTGCCGAGGTAGTATCGGAGGACGATCGGGCGCCAGTGCTTCACCATCTCGCTGACGAGGACGGAGTTCCCGAGCGACTTGCTCATCTTCTCGCCGCTCATCGTCACCCAGGCGTTGTGCACCCAGTAGCTCGCGAACTCGTCGCCGTAGCAGTGGGATTGGGCGAGCTCGTTCTCGTGGTGCGGGAAGACGAGGTCGATGCCGCCGCCGTGGATGTCGAAGGCGGAGCCGAGGTACTTGTGCGCCATCGCCGAGCACTCGAGGTGCCAGCCCGGGCGCCCGGGACCCCAGGGCGTCTCCCAGCTCGGCTCGCCGGGCTTCGCCGCCTTCCAGAGCGCGAAGTCGCGCGGATCGCGCTTGCCCGTCTCGCCCTCGCCCTCGGGCTGGAGGAGGTTGTCGAGGTCCTGGTTGGAGAGGGAGAGGTACTGCGGGTAGGAGCGGACGTCGAAGTAGACGTTGCCGTCCGCGGGGTAGGCGTGGCCCCCGTCGATCAGTCGCTGCATCATCGTGACCATCTCGGGGACATGCCCCGTCGCACGCGGCTCGTAGGTCGGCGGGAGGCAGCCGAGGGCCTCGTAGGCCTCGCTGAACGCGCGCTCGTTGGCGTAGCCGATCTCCCACCATGGGCGGCCCTGGGCGGCCGCTTTCACGATGATCTTGTCGTCGATGTCGGTGACGTTCCGGATGAACGTCACGTCGTAGCCGCGGTGGGCGAACCACCGGCGCATGATGTCGAAGTCGAGGCCGGAGCGGACGTGGCCGATGTGCGGCGGTGCCTGGACGGTGGCGCCGCAGAGGTAGATCGAGACGCAACCCGGCACGAGGGGGTCGAAGTCACGGATCTGCCGGGCGCTGGTGTCGTACAGGCGAAGAGTCACGCGTCAAGGGTAGCGGCCTGCCGAAGGGGCGTGCCGAGGTCGGGGTACGGGGCGGGCGCCGCCGTCGGCAGAGCCTCGGCGGCGCCCGCGTGACGTCACATTCGGCCGACGACCTTGCGCGGCGTGATGCGCACCACCAAGCGCTCGGCCTCGTCGGCCGAGGAGGGGTTGAACTCCGCGTACGGCCTGCCGACGTACTTCTGCGCGAGCTCGTCGATGAGCTGCTGCCCGCCCTCGGTGGTGAGGGTCGCGTTCCCGCGGATCTCCGCGTAGAGGTAGGGGTCCTCGGCGGGCTGCACGACGACGCTCACCCTCGGGTCGCGCTGGAGGTTGAGGGCCTTGCGGCGGTCAGCGGTGGTGGAGACGAGCAGGTCGTCGCCGTCCCGCTTGACCCACACCGGCGAGAGCTGCGGACTGCCGTCGGGCTGCACGGTGGCGACGACGACGAAGACCTTGCCGTCGAGTGTCTTCTTCAGGGCGTCGGAGAGCTGAGCGGTCACGGTTGCGCCTTCCTGCTGCGGTCGGGGCGAGCTGCGACCACCGTACGGAGCGCCCGCACCTGAACCAACCGCCGCCGCACCGACGCGTATTCCGGTTCCGTCAGCGGCGCACGCGGACCGCTGCGCCCGCCACGGCGCCGAGGAGCGGCAGCACGGCGAGCACGGCCCAGGCCGCCCCGTACGGCAGCGGTCCGCCGAGCAGCGCACCCGTGGCCGAGCTGCCCGCGAGGACGAGCACCCCGGAAACCGACGAGAGCACACCCATCCCCAACCCGAGGCGGTGCTCGGGCACCAGCTCGGTGACGAGTGAACGCGCGGCCGGCACCACCAGCATCTGCCCGAGCGTGAGCAGCACGACGTACGCGGCCGCGGGCAGCAGCCCCGGCGCACCCGTCAGCGCGAGGGGCGCCGCGGCGGCCACGCACCCGAACCCGCAGGCCACGAGGCCGAGCCCGACGAGCAGCGCGGTGCGCTGGTCCAGGCGCGCACCCGCGGCTCTCGTGACGGGGAGTTGGGCGGTGACGACGAACAACGAGGAGAGCGCGAAGAGCCAGCCGAGCGCGGACTGGCTCCCCGTGGCCCGCACGACCTCCTGCGGCAGCGCCAGATAGAACTGGTTGTACCCGAGCAGGTAGCTGCCGTACGCGAGGCAGAGGAGCAGGAACCTGCCGTTGCCCAGCAACTCCCGCCGCGCGCCCGCCGGTTCCCCACCGTGCGGGGGACGTACGGGCCTGCCGCCCGGCAGCAGCCGCCAGTGCCCCGCGAGGACGGCGACGAAGACGGCGACGCCGGCCCAGCAGGCGGTCCGGAAGTCGGCCAGGAGCAGCAGCGAGCCGAGCAGCGGGCCGAGGAAGGCGCCGGCCTGCCCCGCGGCGGAGAAGACGGCGAGCGTCCCGGCGCGCGGCCGGCCCGTCACCTCCTCGTGGCGCACGGCCTGGCGCGCCGTCTCCGACTCGACGGCCGGCGAGAAGAGCGCAGCCGCGAAGCCGACCACGACGACCGCGCCGACGACCCCCGCCGTAGACCCCGCGTACCCCAGCCACACGAACCCGGCGATCCGCAGCACGCACCCGGCGAGGACGACGGGCCGCGGCCCGAACCTGTCGGTGAGCGCGCCCCCGACGACGAAGAGCCCCTGCTGGCTGAAGGTCCGCAGCCCCAGCACGAGCCCGACGAGCCAGCCGGCCATGCCGAGTCCGCCGTCCCCCAGGTGCTCGGCGAGGTAGGGGAGGACGGCGTAGAAGCCGACGTTGAAGGCGAGTTGGCTCCCGGCGAGGAGCTTCAGCAGCGGCGGCAGCTCGCGCATCTGGCGGAGCGAGCGGCCGCGGTTTCGCAGCCCGCCGGCCGCGGCCGTCTCCTGCCGCTCGTGCGAGCGCCGCGTTCCGCCCTCGTCCGGCGCGCTCATGCGAACGCCTCCCGGCGCGCGTCCCGTCGTACGCGCTCGCCTGTGCCCAACGCGCCCAGGAGCACGGCGAGTACGCCCACGGCGACGAGCCCGCCCGCCGGCGCGAGCACCGCCCAGGGGGCGCGCTCGGCGTACGGCAGGTTCTCGGAGAGCATCCGGCCCCACTCGGGTGCGGGCGGCTCGGCGCCGAGGCCGAGGAAGCCGAGGGAGGCGAGCGCGAGAGCGAGCGCCGGGATGCGCAGGAGCGCGTTGCGTACGACCGGCGGAAGGACGCCGGGGAGCACGTGACGGCGCAGGATGTGCCTCCGGCTCGCGCCGAGCGCGACGGCGCTCTCCAGGTGCGCGGCGGCGCGCTCCTCCTCGTGGAGCGCCGCCGTGTGCGCCGCGAGCGGCGCCCAGCTCACCAGCGCGACGGCGGCCGCCGCGCCCCACGCACCGGGCCCGAAGACACCGGCGACCACGAGCCCGGCGAGCACCGGCGGCAGCGTGTTGACCACCTCGCGGAGCCCCTCCGTCCACCGCCCCGCGAGCCCCACCAGCACTCCGGCGACGAGCACCACGCCGGCTATCCCCACCGCGGTGAGGCAGGTGCGTGCGGCGCCGTGCCCCAGCCGCGCGAGGACGTCGCGGCCGAGCGAGTCGGTGCCGAGCGGATGCGCTGCCCCGGGCGCCACGAGCCGTGCGGCGGTGTCCACGTGGAGCGGATCGCGCAGCAGCCCGGCGACGATCAACGCGAGCAGCAGCGCCCCCAGGCACACGGCACCGAGGACCCGCACGGTGCCGACGGCCACCCGCGGGCGCCGCAGCCCGGGGAGCGCCGCCGCGTCGAGCGCGGGTCCGAGGAGCACGCGCCGGCCCGCGCCGACCGCGGCGCCCGCCCCGAACCCGACGAGCAGCAGCAGGAGCACGCACGCCTGGAGCACGGGAAGGTCCTGCGCGAGCGCCGCCTCCCGCGCCAGGCCGCCCAGGCCCGGCACGGCGAAGAGCGTCTCGACGGCGACGGCGCCGCCCGTCAGCCCGACGGCGACGAACCCGAACTGCGGGAGCAGCGGCGGCAGTACGCGCCGGAGCGCATGCCGCGCGATCCGCGCGGGCGGCAGGCCGGCAGCCGCGTTGGCGCGCGCCCAGGGCTCGGCGAAGGCGGCGGGGAGCGCGTCGTCGAGGAGACGTCCGAGGACTGCGCCGGCGGGCACACCCATGGCGAGCGCCGGCAGCACCGCCTCGTGCGCCTCGCCCCACCCCAGAGCGGGGAACCACCCCAACTGCACGGCGAAGACGGTCGCGAGCACCGACGCGAGGAGGAACTCGGGAAGGGCGGCGAGCACCGCGCCCACCGCGCCCGCCCGCGCGCTGCGCGGCACGCGTCCGAGCGCCCCCCGCCGCAGGGTCCGTAGGGCGAGCAGTGCGGCGAGCACGACCGCGACGAGCAGTGCAGCCCCCATCAACGTCAACGAGACGCCCAGCGCGGCGAACGCATCGGACCCGACCGGCTGCCCCGAGACCCAGGAGTTCCCCAGGTCGCCGCGGAGGAGACCGCCCAGCCACCGTCCGAGGACGGCCAGCGGCCCGTCGTCGAGCCCGGTCTCGGCGCGGACCGCGGCGAGGGCCTCGGGGGTCGGTTCACGCTCCGCGTACCGCGCGTGCATGATCGCGCGCGCCGGGTCGGTCCTGGAGAGCCACGGCAACAGGCCGACTGCGGCGAGGACTCCGACGCCGGCGAGCACCCGACCGCCCCAGCGCGCGGCCGCGCTCCGCTGCGCACCCACCGTCAGCGGCGGCGGGTCTCGGCCGTGACGAGGGCGCGCTCCGTCGGATCGAGCGCGACGCCCCGCACGTCCTCGGCGACACCCTGGACGAACCGCTCGTGGACGAGCGGTACGAAGGCGTCGGTACCGAGCACCCGCGCCTCGGCCCGCATCGTGCTGCGGTGCCGCTCCTTTTCGTCGGCGGTGCCGGCGGCTTCGGAGATCGCCGCGTCGACCTTCGCGTCGCAGAGCTGCGCGATGTTGAAGGAGCCCTTGCAGGTGAAGTCGGACTGGAGGTAGGAGACCGGATCGCCCGTGTCCAGCAGGGTGTTGCGCGGCAGGATGAAGGCGTCGAAGCCGCCGGCGAGCGCGTCGGCCTCGACCTGCGCGTAGTCGCGCACCACCTGCTTGACCGTGAACCCGGCACGCTTCAGCTGCTGTTGGACGGCGGAGGCGATCTCGGGCAGCTCCGCTCGGTTGGTGTAGGTGGCGAGGGTGATCGTCTTGGAGTTGCGCACCTCGGCGGCGTCCGCGGGCTGCGCACGCCCCTCCGGTGCATCACGCAGCTTGTCCGCCCAGCGCACGCCGGGGCCCAACAGCCCGACGCCCGGGTCGGCGTGGCCCTCGTAGATGTCCTTGGCCAGGTCGCCGCCGTCGACGGCCTCGCGCACCGCGGCACGCATCGCGGGATCGGCGAGGGCGCCCTTCTCGGTGTTGAGGTAGATGCCGTTGGTACGGGCCGTCGGCACCTCGCGGGCCTGCTTCTCACTGAGCGAGGAGACCTGCGAGACGGGAACGGCCTCGGCTATGTCCGTCTCGCCGGACCGCAGCGCGTTGGCCCTCGCCGTACCCCCGGCGACAAACTCCACGTCCACACCGGAGGACTCGGCGCGCCCGTCCCAGTACTCGTCGTTCCGCTCCAGGGTCGCGGCGGCGGTGCCCTCGAGTTCGGTGAGGGTGAACGGCCCCGTGGCATGGCCGACGGGGTCGACCTTCCCCTTCCTGCCGTACGCGGCTTCCGAGAACACCGCGAGCGACGGGTTGGCGAGCCGCTGCGGAAGCAGCGCGTCGGGGCGGTCGCTGGTGATCCGCACCGTCCGCTCGCCCGCCGCGCTCGCCTGCCACTCCCCCGCGTCGCTGAGCACACGCGGCTGGGGCTTCGCCTGCTGTGCGTGCTCGAGGGTGCGTACGACGTCCTCGGCGCGGAGCTCGCCGCCGTCCTGGAAGCTCGCCTTCCGCAGGGTGAACATCCACGTCTCGGCCGAGTCGGAGGAGCGCCATGAAGTGGCGAGGGCCGGCTTGGCGGCGCCGTCCTCGTCGAGGCGGGTGAGGCCCTCGGTCACGGAGAGCCTGCTGAGGAGCACCGCGTCGTCCCCGTAAGGGCTCATCGCCTGCGTGGGCGGGAACGCCATGGTCACTCGGAGCCGATCGGCGTCGTCCTGCGAGCCACCGCACGCGGCGAGTGCCGCGGGGGCGAGGAGAGCGGCGGCCGCCGCGAGAGCGGCGGAGCGAAGACGGCGCGGCACGCGCGGTCTCGGACCGGGAGGTATCGAGGACATGACGGAGAACCTAACTGAAAAAAATTCTCAACCAGCAGCCACCGGCCGGTCGTCCCCCGCGGCTCCGACCTGCACCAACTCCGGTACGGGCAGCGCGAAATGGACGATCCCCTGACCGCCTCCCGGCAACTCCCGCTCGTCGCAGACCTCTTCGGCGAGCGACCGCCAGAAGGGCTCCGCACCCGTCACCGCCGGATCGGTGTGGAGGTAGATCGCCTCGTACCCGCCCGCCTCGGCGACGAAATCGCTGAGCGCGCGGACCATCGCACGCGCGATGCCCTGCCGCCGGTACTCCGGGCGCACATAGATCCGGCAGAGCTGCGCCGTGCTCCCCGACGGGAACCTGCGCGCCACCCACTCGGGGTTCGGCGGGGCCTGCGGACCCTGGTCCCGCACCGCTCCCGTGGCGACGATCGCGCCCGAGGCCGACTCGGCAACGAGCAGCGTCCGCCGCTCGGGCGCGAGGTAGACGCCCTCAAGGTCGATGATGTCCCGGTGCCAGCGCGGCACGTACCCCGACTGCAGGTCGCGGTAGACGGTGTCGAGCATGACGCTGCGGGCGGCGTCGACATCGGCGGGGGCGGCAGTGCGCAGTACGAAGGACACCCCCAAAGGCTAACTGCAACCGATGTGCAGCAGACAACCGCGTGCCGAAGAGGTGCCCTGTCACACACGCCCGGGTCGCACTACCCCGGGACGACGGGCACCACGAGCGCGGTCGCGAGCGCGGCGAGGCCCTCGCCCCGCCCCGTCAGCCCCAGCCCGTCGCTCGTCGTCCCCGAAACGGAGACCGGCGCACCGGCCGCCTCCGAGAGCACCCGCTGCGCCTCCGCGCGCCGCTTGCCCACCTTCGGGCGCACCCCGACGACCTGCACGGCGATGTTGCCGATCTCGTATCCCCGCGCCCGCACGAGCCGCGCGGCCTCCGCGAGTAGCTCCACTCCCGCGGCGCCCGCCCACTCCGGGCGCGAGGTGCCGAAGTGCGCACCGAGATCGCCGATCCCGGCGGCGGAGAAGAGCGCGTCGCAGGCGGCGTGCGCGGCGACGTCGCCGTCTGAGTGCCCCGCGAGCCCGTGGCTCTCGCCCTCCCACAGCAGCCCGGCGCACCACAGCGGCCGGCCCTCCTCGAAGGCGTGGACGTCCGTGCCGATCCCGGTGAGCGGTAGCGCAGGCCCCGCCGCCGAGTGCGTCGGTCCCGTGGGGTCAGTAGGAGTCACGTGCCATCCTCCGTGCCAGTACCGCGTCGGCGAGGACGAGGTCGAGCGGCCTCGTCACCTTGAACGCCTCCTCGTGCCCCGGCACGACGACCACCTCGACGCCGGTGCGCTCCACCATGCCCGCGTCGTCCGTCGCGCCCTCGCCCTCGCGGGCCACCCGGTCGTGGGCGTCGACGAGCACCTCGCGGGCGAAGCCCTGCGGCGTCTGCACAGCACGCAGCCGCGCCCGCTCGGGCGTCCCCGTGACAGGTTCGGGCCCGCCGTCCGTACGGGGCTCGACCTCCTTGACGGTGTCGGTGAGCCGCAGCGCCGGCACGACGGCGGCAGCGCCGTCACGGACCGCCTCGGCGACCGCGTCCACCGTCTCGGCCGGCACCAGGGGCCGGGCCGCGTCGTGCACCAGGACGGTGTCGATGTCGTCGGGGAGCGCGTCGAGCCCGAGACGGACCGAGTCCTGCCGGGTCTCACCGCCCGCGACCACGAAGACGTCGGAGAGGCTGTGCGCATCGAGAAGATGACGGACCTCGGTCGTACCGTCGGGCGGCGCGACGACGAGGACGAGCGAGACGGCTCTCGCCCGCGCGACGGCCCGAACGGCGTGGACGAGCATGGGCGTTCCGCTCAGCGGGCGCAGCGCCTTGGGCGCGCCGGGACCGAGTCGGACACCCCGCCCGGCAGCCGGGATCACGGCGGCGGTGCGGCGCCCCTCGGGAACGGTCTGGGCAGGTTCCGTGGACATCGGTTGAGCCTTCAGGTTTGTTTACTCAGCGGGGATGGGTATGGCCTCAGCGTGCCGGGCGCGAAGCCCCGATCGGCCCCCTTCCGTGATCGCCGGTCGAGACAGTGCCCGGGCCCGGCACGCTTTCACCGATCGAGTCGATCGATCGAAGGGGCGGGTGCTCTTCTCAGCAGCCCGTCCGGGGCGTCCTCGCCACAGAGCACTTCCCTCGGTGCGCAGCCAACTCCCCAGCGCGAGGGGACGGTTGCGGCGCGTAGTCGAGAGTAAGCGTAATCCGACGGGTTGAGCAGGCGGAGACGCGACCTCCCGGCCCGCGCACGGACGAGCACCGTGGCGTCGGCTGCCACCGGAGACGGCGAGAACTCCCGCCACTCAGGCCGGCCCAACCACCTTGCGCACCAACGCTCTTGAAGCGCGGGACGGCGAAGCAACGGGAACACGAGACCCCGGGGCGTTCCGATCGGTACACCGGATACCCCGGGGCGATACCTCGCGGGCCGACCCGCGCACGATCTCCGCGGGTCGCCGTCACCACACGTCGACGGAGCGGGGCGACGGGTCAGGAAGCGAGCACCTCGTCGAGGAGCGCTTCGGCCTTGTCCTCGTTGGTGTTCTCCGCCAGCGCGAGCTCGCTGACGAGGATCTGTCGGGCCTTCGCGAGCATGCGCTTCTCACCTGCGGAGAGCCCGCGCTCGCGCTCACGGCGCCACAGGTCGCGGACGACCTCGGCAACCTTGATCACATCGCCGGAGGCGAGCTTCTCGAGGTTCGCCTTGTACCGCCTCGACCAGTTGGTGGGCTCTTCTGCGTACGGAGCTCTCAGCACCTCGAAGACCTTGTCCAGGCCGTCGGTGCCGACCACGTCCCGCACGCCGACGAACTCGGCATTGTCCGCGGGCACACGCACCGTCAGGTCGCCCTGCGCTACCTTCAGAACCAAGTAGGTCTTGTCCACGCCTTTGATCTGGCGAGTTTCGATGGCCTCGATCAGCGCGGCCCCGTGATGGGGATAGACCACGGTGTCGCCAACCTTGAACGTCATGTGTCAGGTACCCCTTCCGTGGCTATCTAGAGTAACACGACGACGGTGCGTTCTGAATGGCGTTTTCGCAGGTCAGGGCATATCTCGGGGCTTGACAACGGGGCCACTGGCGTGCTGCGGGAGTCGGCCCTGGCAAGGTATTCGCAGGTCGGAAGGGTCGCGGAAGCGGAACGAAACCTGGGCGTCACGTGTGGCGAAGACCGCGAAGCCGTAACTTTCTGTCCGTTTTGCCCGCCTGCTGGTTGGCGCCCTTCCGGTCCGTGTCGACGCTTTTCCAGGAATTGATCAGAGACTGTCCGGGACTCTGCAAGACACTCGCGAGAGCAAGGTGATCAATTATTCGTGCGGGCTTTCTTTACGGAGAATCGCCCATACGGATGTCTGCCCGCGGCCCGCACTCCCGGCAGTTCACCGCGACACAGACCTGCTCGTGGGCGGACTCCCGCCTCCGAGCAGGAAAGAGACCCGGCAGCGCCCCTCGCGCCCCGCACCGCCCGCGGCCGGAGGGTCGGCTGCGGAGCCCTCCGCACGGGTCGGTAATCTTCGGGCAGCAGCACGCTCTCGCCCGGCCCCGGGGCGCTGCGTTGCCGGCACACGGGGTGGGAGCGGAGTCTCAACCGTCCGCGGACGACGCGTCACCCACGAGGGGGCCGCTCGACCGCCCGAGCTCGCCAAGGAGTTGCCGCCGCCGTGAGCAGCAGCCTTCGACGCGGCACCCTCGCCGCAAGCGCCCTCGCGCTCTCCGTCTCCGTACTGACCGCCTGCGGCGCGGGGAACGACGCGCAGACGCTTCAGGTCAAGCCGGACAACCCGGCCGCGACCGAGGGCCCCGTCAGGATTCAGAACGTGCATGTCGTGACCGACAGCGAGGGGTCGGACCAGGCCGTCGTCAACGCCCGCATCTTCAACGGCAGCAAGAGCGACCAGACTCTCGAAGGCATCTCGATGCCGGGCTCGGGCAGCACCATCCGGCTGGAGCCTGGGAAGGGCGGCAAGCTCGTCGTGCCGTCGGGCGGGTCGCTCGCCATCGGTGGCGAGGACAACGCCTCGGCGCTCATCGAGGACGCTCCGGGCGCCGGTATCCGTGACGGCGACAACCAGACGCTGTCCTTCGAGCTCAGCTCCACCGGGGCGGTGAAGGTGGACGCCAGCGTCGTGCCGGCGAAGCACCAGTACGCGACGTCCGGTCCGAGCATCTCGCCGTCGCAGCAGCCGAGCGGCTCGCCGTCGCCCGGCACACAGGGCAACGGCGCAGGAGAAGCGGGGCGGCAGGACGACGGAGCCGCCTCCGGGGAGGAAGGCACCGGTTCGGATGCCGGTCAGGAGCAGAACGAGGGTGCGCAGCACGGCGGTTGAGCCGCCACCGCTCGCTGTGCGTCGGGCCCGCACCTGTTTCGGTGCGG
>NZ_AJTQ01000358.1 GCF_000262345.1 Streptomyces xiaopingdaonensis
GGTCAGGGCTCGAACTTGTAGCCGAGGCCGCGGACCGTCACCAGGTGCCGCGGGGCGCCCGGGTCCGGCTCGATCTTGGCGCGGAGGCGTTTGACGTGGACGTCGAGCGTCTTGGTGTCGCCGACGTAGTCCGCGCCCCAGACCCGGTCGATGAGCTGCATGCGCGTGAGGACCCGGCCGGCGTTGCGGAGGAGCATCTCCAGGAGGTCGAACTCCTTGAGCGGCAGGTCGACCTTTCCACCCGAGACGGTGACGACGTGCCTCTCGACGTCCATGCGGACGGGCCCCGCCTCGAGGGCGCTGGGAAGTGCCTCCTCCGGCTCCCCCCGGCGGCGGAGCACCGCACGGACGCGGGCGACCAGCTCCCGCGAGGAGAACGGCTTCGTGACGTAGTCGTCGGCCCCTATCTCCAGGCCGACGACCTTGTCGATCTCGCTGTCCTTCGCCGTCACCATGATGACCGGCACCTGGGAGCGGCCCCGCAGCTGACGGCAGACCTCGGTGCCGGGGAGGCCGGGGAGCATGAGGTCGAGCAGGACGAGATCGGCGCCGTTGCGTTCGAACTCGTCGAGCCCTTCGGGGCCGGTGGCCGCGACGGCCACCTCGAATCCCTCCTTGCGGAGCATGTAGGACAGTGCGTCGCTGAACGATTCCTCGTCCTCGACGACGAGCACTCGGGTCACGGGAGGACCTCCGGGGCAGAGACTTTTTCGTCTGCGAGCAGGTGGTTGGGCGCGCGCTCCGGGTGCGACGCGCCGGCGGGGCGGGGTGGTGGACCCGTACCCGGTGAGGGGCCCGTCGCGCGTGGTCCGTGTCGGGGCGCGTCGGGCGGCGGGCGATGGCTCGTTGTGCTGTGGGCGGCGGGGCGGTCCTCCGGCGGCTCCTCGGCGTCGGGTCGTTCCTCGGCGTCGGCCTGTTCCTCGTCCGCGTACTCGTCGGCCGCGGAGGGGGCACGGAGCTCACCTGCGAGGCCGGTGCTGCCGAGGCGCTCGACCTCGGCTCGCTCGCGTTCCCTTGCGCGCCCCGCCTCGGGGAGACGGAGGGTGAAGGTGGAGCCCTCGCCCTCGACACTCCAGACGGTCACCTCGCCGCCGTGCGAAGCCGCGACGTGCTTGACGATGGCCAGGCCGAGGCCCGTACCCCCGGTGGCACGGGAGCGCGCGGGGTCGACGCGGTAGAACCGCTCGAAGATGCGGTCCCTGTCCTTCTCGGAGATGCCGATGCCCTGGTCGGTGACGGCGAGCTCGATCATCTCGCCCCCGGGCGCCGCGACCCTGCGGCCGGCGATCCCGACCCGCGTCCGCGGCGGACTGTAGTTGACGGCGTTCTCGACGAGGTTGCCCAGCGCGGTGGCGAGTTGGCTGCGGTTGCCCCAGACGTACAGCTTTTCCGCCCCGCCGGCGGCGAGGGTGATCTGCTTGCTCGCGGCGCTCTGGCGGCAGCGTTCGATCGCCTCCTCGACGAGCACGTCGACGCGGACCGGCTCGGAATCCTCCAGCGGGTCGTCGTTCTGCACGCGCGAGAGGTCGATCAGCTCCTGTACGAGGTTGGTGAGACGGGTCGACTCCGACTGCATCCGGCCGGCGAAGCGCTCGACTGCCTCGGGGTCGTCGGCGGCGTCGAGCACCGCCTCGGACAGAAGGGAGAGTGCGCCCACCGGGGTCTTGAGCTCGTGGCTGACGTTCGCGACGAAGTCGCGTCGGACGGCCTCGATCCGACGGGCGTCCGTGAGGTCTTCGACGAGGAGGAGGACCAGGCGGGAGCCGAGCGGTGCGACACGGGCCGAGACGGCGAGCGACTCGCCCCTGCCTCGACGCGGAAGGTCGAGTTCGACCTGGCGTATCTCGCCGTCCCTGCGGGTGTCACGCGCCATCCCGAGCATCGGCTCGACGGCGAGCTTGCCGCCCCTGACAAGGCCGAGGGCGTAGGCGGCCGAACTGGCCTTGACGACCGAATCGCTCTCGTCGAGGACGACAGCGGACGAGCGCAGCACGGACAGGACGGTGTCCACGCCGGGCGGGAGCACAGCGCCTGTCTGCAGCGAGGAACGGGTGGGCCTGTTCTGCTCCCGCTCGCTCCAGCGGAAGGCGAGCACGGCTATCGCGCCGGTGCAGGCACCCGCGATCGCCGCGGCCGCGGCGACCGCCGCATTCACGTCCATGTCTCCAGGTTAGGCGCCGTGGACGGGGCGCCCCATCCGCCTGTGGACGACCTCGGAGAGACGTGGCCGAGAGTTCACCTTCGTGTCGGGGCCGGTTCACCGGCGGGGGCTGCTCTGGTCTCGTTGGGAGCCGAGCGTGGGAGCGTAGGCCCGTTGGACCCGGCTCTCTGCGGCGCCGGGCCGCACGCGGGTGCTCACCGAGGGAAGTCCACGGAAGGCGAGGAAGAAGGCAATGCGGGACGCGTACCACGAGGAGCTGGACTCGATCGGCGACGGCCTCGTCGACATGGCACGACTCGTCGGCTCCGCCATGGGGCGTGCCACCACGGCGATGCTCGACAGCGACCTGAAGCTCGCGGAGAGCGTGATCGCCGCCGACGAGAAGGTCGACGACCTCCAGCGGGACCTGGAATCGCGCGCGATACAGCTGCTTGCGCGGCAACAGCCGGTCGCTACGGACCTCCGTATCGTGGTGACCTCACTGCGGATGAGCGCCGACCTGGAGCGGGCCGGCGACCTCGCGGAGCACGTCGCCAAGGTGACGCGGCTGCGCTTCCCGGAGTCTCCCGTACCCGTCGATCTCCAGGCGACGCTGCTGGAGATGGGACAGCTCGCGCAGCGGCTGATGGCGAAGGCCGCGGAGGTGATCGTAACCAAGGACATCGACCAGGCGATGCAGCTCGAGCAGGACGACGACGCCATGGACCTGCTCCACCGGGCGCTCTTCCAGCACCTCATGGACGACCGCTGGAAGCACGGCATCGAGACGGCCGTGGATGTCACGCTCCTCGGCCGCTACTACGAGCGGTTCGCCGATCATGCCGTGTCCGTGGCGAGACGGGTCGTCTACCTCGTCACGGGCGAGCACGCCGACGAACTGGACGCCGCGGGAGCGCACGGGGACGGGACCGCGCCGGTCGAGGGTGCGTGAACACTCCGTTCACGGACGTCCGCGCGAGCCGGCGCGCGCGGGTTCAGCGGAACGTGCTGCGTACGGGCCCGAGTCGGGGGACGAATGGGGCCGGAGGGCGGTTGCGGCGGCATGCTCCTGCGCGCCCTTGATGCGCCCGCGGGGACGGGGCGTCGAATGGGGTAGGTCTGCGCGGTACGGGCGCTCGCCATCATTCGCCGCGGCGGCGTGATCGTCGTTGCGGCGTCCATGCATCACCCGGTGCACCGTACGCCCGGAGCGTGCCGTAGCTGACGCAGGGTTCGCCAGCGATAACTACAGGAGGCAGCCATGTTCGAATCCGCTACGACAACCGGGGCACCGGAGCAGATACCTTCCGCGCCTCAGCCGGACAGGGAGTATTTCGAGCTGCCGCTGCCGGGAGCGTGCGGATGCGGCTCAGGGTGCGGCTGCGGATGCCAGTCGGGCGGGCCCTGCCAGTGCGGGGGGTGCTGCTAGGGCGCGCGCCTCTGGGGCGGCGCAGGTGCGTCGAAGCGCTCGCTTCCGGGGTTCCTGCCGAGGTCGGGCGCGGAGGCGGTTGCTGCCGTTTCCGGGCTGGCGGCCGGCCTGCTCCGCGCCGCCGGGGACCGTGAGCGCCCTTCCCCGCCGGGCGCGGCGGGGAAGGGCGCCGATTACTTCTTGCCCTGGTTGGCGACGGCCTTGGCAGCCGCGTCGGCAGCCTCGGGGTCGAGGTAGGTTCCGCCTCGCTTGACGGGCTGGAAGTGCTCGTCGAGTTCGTAGAAGAGCGGGATGCCGGTGGGGATGTTGAGACCGGAGATCTCGTCGTCCGGGATGCGGTCGAGGTGCTTCACGAGTGCGCGGAGCGAGTTCCCGTGGGCTGCGACGAGGACGGTGCGGCCCGTGAGAAGGTCCGGGAGGATTCCGTCGTACCAGTACGGCAGCATGCGGTCGACGACCTGCTTGAGCGCCTCGGTGCGCGGCAGCAGCTCGGTGGGGATGTCGCCGTAGCGGGGGTCGTCGCTCTGGGAGAACTCCGAACCGTCCTCGAGCACGGGCGGAGGCGTGTCGTAGGAACGACGCCAGAGCATGAACTGCTCCTCGCCGTACTCCTCTCGGATCGCCGCCTTGTCCTTGCCCTGCAGGGCGCCGTAGTGGCGCTCGTTGAGGCGCCAGGAGCGGTGCACCGGAACCCAGTGCCGGTCCGCCGTTTCGAGGGAGAGCTGGGCCGTCCGGATGGCGCGCTTGAGCAGCGAGGTGTGCACGACGTCGGGGAGCAGACCGGACTCACGCAGCAGCTCGCCGCCGCGGACCGCCTCCTTCTCACCCTGCGCCGTGAGGTTGACGTCCACCCAGCCGGTGAACAGGTTCTTGGCGTTCCAGTCGCTCTCGCCGTGGCGGAGCAGGATCAGCTTGTACGGTGCGTCGGCCATGGCTCCGAGCCTACTGCCTGCCCTGTGAGGCGAGGCCGGTGCCGTACCCGGACGCGATGGGGGGCTGTGGGCCTCCGGATGGCCACAAGATCGGCGAAGAGAAGTGCGGCACTGGCGGCTCGAGGAGACGTACGGCACCCCGCTTCTCCGTGCTGGGGCTGCGCGTTCTCAAGGTGCAGGTGCCGGCCCTCAAGCAGCTGCGGCCCCAATTGCGTTGTGCCGTCAATCCGTTGGAGCCGGCACGGAAATCGGCCGTAGCGTGCCGAGCGGCTCGTAACGGCTGAGTGCCGGTTCTGCTGATTACGCCCTGCCCCGACTCGGGCTGCGGGGCGCGCTCTGTCCCTGCTGTCCCCACGGAGGACGTGTGTTCCCGAGCGCTGTGACACGTGCGGTGTCCGAAAGCGTCGGCGGGCTGCCGCGCCAATTCTGGTGGCTTTGGACGAGCACACTGGTCAACCGGCTCGGAGCGTTCGTCTCGACCTTCCTCGCGCTCTATCTGACTGTCGAACGCGGCTACTCCGCCTCCTACGCAGGTCTCGTCGGCGCTCTCTACGGTTTCGGCGGCGTCGTCGCCTCGCTGGTGGCCGGGGTGCTCACCGACCGGCTCGGTCGACGGCCGACGATGCTCGTCGCGCAGTTGGCGACGGCCGCCTCGGTGGCAGCGCTCGCGTTCGTCGAGCACCCCGTCGCCATCGCCTTGGTGGCCGGCATGGTGGGTATGGCGACCAACGGTTCGAGGCCGGCGGTCCAAGCGATGATGGCCGACGTGGTGGCGCCGGGCGACCGTGTCCGAGCCTTCGCTCTGAACTACTGGGCCATCAACCTCGGTTTTGCGCTCTCCTCCGCCGGCGCCGGCTTCATCGCGCAGTACAGCTACCACTTGCTCTTCTTCACGGAAGCCGCGATGGTCCTCGGCTGCGCACTCGTCGTCTGGGTAAAGCTGCCGGAGTCCCGCCCCGAGCGGATGCAGGAGACAGGTGGCGCCGGCACGGGCTCGGAACAGGACGGTGCGCCAACCGTGTCTATGCGGGACGTCCTGCGGGACGGGCGCTTCATGGCCGTCGTGGGGCTCAACCTGCTGCTTGCCACGCTCCTGCAGCAGGCGTTCGTCGCCCTTCCTGTCGCGATGGGTCAACAGGGCTTCGACAGCAGTGACTTCGGTTTCGTGATCGCCCTCAACGGTGTTCTGATCGTGGCCCTCCAGATCCCCGTCACCCGGCTCATCGAGCACCGCGACCCCGCACGACTGCTCGTTGTCTCGGCGTTGCTGCTGGGGTACGGGTTCGGGCTCGGCGCCTTCGCCGGGTCCGTAGCCTTCTACGCGCTCACCGTGGTCGTCTGGACGCTCGGCGAGATCGTCAACTCCCCGACGCAGATGGGGTTGGTGGTCGCGCTCTCTCCGACCCATGGACGCGGTCGTTACCAGGGGATGTTCAGCCTCTCCTGGTCGGTCGCCGCGCTGGGCACACCGCTCCTGAGCGGCCTGGTGATCGACACCGCCGGAGCCCGGACGCTCTGGGGCATCAGTGCGCTGATCGGCACGCTCGCGGCAGTCGGTTACGCGCTCCTCCTTCGCCGGGTGCCCGGTCAGTCGCGCGAGGGAGCGCCCGCCGGGACGGCCGCATCGCCTGCTCGGCCGGAAAGCCGTCAGGAGAGCCCTCCCCCAGCGGCCGGCGCGAGTCTGGGAACCGACCGCGCGGAGGGTTGAACTTCTCCCGGCCTTCGGACTGTTGGCGAAGCAGCGCTCGGGCCTGTGCAGGCAGTGGAGCAGCATCTTCCCGTCCCCCGTTCCGTGCGCGCAGCCGACCGACGGAGCGGCTGCGGGGTGACCGGACGGCCGCCCGCAAAAAAGCCTGCGCGTCCCCACTGAGAAGCACGTCCGGTTTCGGCCAGAAATCGGCAAGCAGGCAGAGGATTCCGGTTGATTCCCCGACGCGCCGTCGAGAGCTCTCGCGGCATACCGGTCCTGCGCTGCTCCTGCTCGCTCCGGATGTTCTCGTGTGCGTGCCGCTTTCCCTCAGCTCTCCACCGCCTCGGCCGAGGAGATGTGACCGGAATCGGACCGGCGTCGGCGCAGCGGAGTCGCAGCATGGTCGGGCATCGCGCTCTGCGATTTCGCCGGCTCACCTGGAGGTTCACGTGCACGGAAACGGCATGCCGCCGTCCCGCGGCCAGGGCTGTATCGCGCCACGCAACTCCGTGGCCTCCCGCGCTGCGGGACCTCCGCCCGCCTCCTCGGGTAGCGGAGCCACGTCGGAGAGCGCCTCGTCCCCACAGGGGTGGCGCGGGGGAGGGCGGGGCGCCCAGGGGCCCGGGCAAGCTTCAGCCGGCCTCCGGCCGCTCCTCGTCGGCTTCGCCGAACATGTGCGAGAACGCCTCCAGGTTGCGCGTCGACTCACCGCGCGAAGTGCGCCAGCGGTACTCGCGCCTGATGGCGCTGCCGAACCCCGTCTCCAGCAGAGAGTTGAACGAACCGTCGGCTTCCTCGAGGACCGCGCCGAGGAGCCGGTCGACCTCGTCCGGGGTCACTGCGGCGAGCGGCAGTCGCGCGACGAGGTAGACGTCCCCGAGCCTGTCGAGTGCGTAACCGACACCGTAGAGGCGGGTGTTGCGCTCCAGCATCCAGCGGTGGACGGCTGCGGCGTTCTCGTCGGGACGACGGACCACGAAGGCATTGACCGACAACGAGTGCCGCCCGGCGGAGAGCGCGCAGGTCGTGGAGAGTTTCCGAGTGCCGGGGAGAGTGACGACGTAGGTGCCGGGCCTGGGGTGCTCCCACTCCACTTCCGCCTCGGCGAGCGCCGCCTCGATCACCGCGCAGGCGCTCTCCTGCGTCGGCGTCGCCGCGGCACCCTGCGAAGTACCTGCAGCCCGGCGCTGGTCGGGGCCGCTGCCGGGGTCGGTTCCACTCGGTGCTCCGCTTCGATCGGTCATCGCCGTCTCCCCTCGCCACCTGGCACGGGACATCCGCCGCCGCGCCCACGTCGTCTCCTTCGAGTGTGCGTCGCTGCGCGACGCACACCTCACCTGAGCCGGGAGCGTAGGCGACGCTGCCTTTCCTGCAGTGCGGCGGTGTACACCTCGGCGGTCGCGCCGGCAGCCGCATCCCACCCGAACCCGGCTGCATGCCGTGCCGCCGCCGACCCCATGACGTCGACGAGTCCCGGCTCCTCGACGAAACGGCGCAGCGCGCTCGCGTACTGGGCCGGTTCGTGCCCGTCGACGAGGAAGCCGCTCGCTCCGTCCCGCACCACGACGGGAAGGCCGCCGACCGCGGCGGCCACGACAGGTGTGCCGCACGCCTGCGCCTCAGCCGCCACCAGCCCGAAGGACTCGCTGTGCGAAGGCATCACCAGTACCGAAGCTGCCCGGTACCAGTCCGCGAGGCGCTCCTGGCCGACCGGCGGGCAGAAGCGCACCAGGTCGGCTACGCCGAGTCGAGCGGCCAACTTCTGCAACCGCTCGGGGCGGGCCAGTCCGCTGCCGCTGGGCCCGCCCACGATCGGCACCACGAGTTGCCGCCGCAGGTGCGGGGCCTCCGACACGAGGAGCGCGACAGCGTGGAGAAGCACGTCGGGTGCCTTCAACGGCTGTATGCGGCCGGCGAAGAGCGGGATCAGGGCATCCGCCGGGAGGCCGAGGCGGGCGCGGGCGGCGGCGCGACCGTCCGCCGGGCGGAAGGTGTCCAGGTTGACACCGGGGTGGACCGTCGCGGTCCGGGCAGGGTCGGCGCCGTAATGGTGCGCGAGATCGGCCGCCTCCTCCTCGGTGTTGGCGATGAGGCGGTCCGCCGCGGCGACTATCTGCGTCTCCCCGATCACACGGGACGCCGGCTCGGGGGTGTCGTCCTCGGCGAGTGCCGCGTTCTTCACCTTGGCCATCGTGTGCATCGCGTGGACGAGCGGGACGCCCCAGCGCTGGGAGGCGAGCCAACCCACGTGGCCGGAGAGCCAGTAATGGGAGTGGACGAGGTCGTAGTAGCCGGAGCTGTGGTCGGCCCACACCTGCATGACTCCGTGGGTGAACGCGCAGAGCTGCGCGGGGAGCTCCTCCTTGGAGAGACCCTCGTACGGACCGGCGTCTATGTGGCGTACGAGCACGCCGGGGACGAGCTCGACACTCGGTGGGAGCCCACCGTTGGTGGCCCTGGTGAAGATCTCGACCTCCACGCCCTGGGCGGCGAGTTGGCGGGCGAGCTCCACGATGTAGACGTTCATGCCGCCGGCGTCGCCGGTACCCGGCTGGTGGAGCGGCGAAGTATGGACGCTGAACATGGCGATCCGACGAGGTCGCCGGGACCCCGGAAGCCGCAGTCTGGGCTGCTGGCCGCGGCTTCTGTTGCGGCCGGCAGTCGACGCCAGCCGGGACACGTACTGGCTCACGATGCGGTTGCCTCCTTGCGGTCTCCACTTCCGCCTGAGAAGACGACCTGCTGCCGCCCCTCGCGGTACAACAGCGGAACCAGCACCTCCCATTTCCGAGCCCGGCCTCTTTTGCCCAATCGTGACATGGCGTCGTCGTCCCGACTCGTGGCCGTACTCTCGGTCCATGACCTCGCGCAGCCGCCCCGTGGGCTCTGTCACCCGCGGTACGACCAACCCCAATCGGCTGCGCAGAATGGACCGCTGGATCGCCGTCAGCCTCGCTTCGGCCTTCCGCAGGTCCGGGCCGCCGCCCATCGCCGTCGACCTCGGGTACGGAGCTGCCCCCTGGACGGCAGTCGAACTCCTTGGGCGGCTCCGCGCTGTCCGTCGCGACGTGCAGGTCTACGGCGTGGAGATCGACCCGGGGCGTGTGACCGGCGCCCTGCCCTTCGCGCGCGAGGGACTCGGTTTTCACCTCGGGGGCTTCGAGGTACCGCTGCCCGTGCCGGAGGGACATCGGCCTTTGCTGATCCGGGCCGCCAACGTGCTGCGGCAGTACGACGAGGAGGAGGTCGCGGCCGTCTGGGCGCGGCTGTGCAGAAGGCTGGCGCCGGGTGGTCTGCTCGTGGAAGGGACCTGCGACGAGATCGGGCGGCGGCACGTGTGGGTGGCGCTCGGCCCGGAGGGGCCTCGTACCGTCACCTTCGCGACGCGGCTCGGCTCGCTGGGCGCGCCTTCGGACCTCGCCGAGCGGCTGCCCAAAGCGCTCATCCACCGGAACCTGCCGGGCGAACCCGTCCACCGGTTCCTCGGGGACTTCGACCGGGCCTGGAAAGTGGCTGCTCCCTACGGCGCGTTGAGCGTCCGGCAGCGGTGGATGCGGGCTGTCGAGGCGCTCGCCGAGCGTTGGCCGGTCGTGGACGGACCTGGGCGTTGGAGGCAGGGAGAGGTGACCGTGCGCTGGAGCGCGCTGGCCCCAGCAGGCTGAGCAGCAGTCTCTCGGGAAAGCGCGCGGACGAGGGGGAGCCCTTGACCGTTCCCGAGAGCAGTACGCGAGCGCGAGGCGGGCGATGGCGTCACTGGTTCGGAAGAGCGTGCGCGTTCCCGACGGCTTGGTCAGCGGGGAAACCAAACCGTGCAGACCACGGCGCTGTTCCGGACAGGAAGCCGCGCCTCACTCGTTGGCTCCGCAGGCTCTCGGCCTCGGTCCGGTCCCTAACAGGGCTGGGCCGTGCCTGGGCAGCGGCGGTTCCGGGCAACCCGTGGTGCGCTGGTCAGGGCCGCTCAAGAACCTTCGAGCAACCCCGTGCCGACGGGCCGGCGTCGGAAGCCCTCCGACGCCGGTGCGCCGAAGAGCGTGGCTCAGGCGGGCTCGGCCGGCGTGCCGGCGGCTCGGCCCCGCAGGGAGAAGAGGAGCTCGTCGACGAGTTCGCGGTCCTGCTCGTGGGTGAGTTGAGCACGGGCTTCGGCGGGCGGGAGCCAGACGAGGCGGTCGACCTCTTCGTTGGGGACGAAGACGCCGCCCGAGGCTTCGGCCGCCCAGTAGTAGACCTCCTTGGGGCGGGAGCCGACGCGGTAGCGCTGCGTCGCGAGCGGGGCGTCGGGTTCACAGGTGAAGCCGGTCTCCTCCAGGACCTCCCGGAGTGCGGCGCGGAGCGGATCGTCTTGCTCGTCGTCCTCGAGCTGTCCCTTCGGGAACGACCAGTCGTCGTACCTGGGGCGGTGGACCAGGGCCAACTCGACCGCCGGAAGATCGAGTCGGGGAGGGACGGCGCCCGTCCTCTGCCCCGGGACGCCCTCCTGAGGTGCGACGGCTCCCCCGGCGGACTCCGCGCGCGCGATCTCCTCGCCTCCGGTCGGATGCCGCCAGAGCACGCAACCTGCTGCTCGTATGGTCTCCACTGCCATGCCGCTCCTCTCCTGGGACGGGTGTCGGCCGGCCGGACAGCCGACACCGCGAAGAACTCAGACGTACCCGTCGTCCTCGTCCCACGTATGTTCTCCGCTCGCACCGGAGGTGCCCTGCGAGGTTCCGGTCAACCCACCCGGTACGGCGCACAGTCGTCCGAACGACCGTCGCGCTGCGGTGACTTCGTGCCGCTGGTCGGCGTGGAGCACGCCCAGTGCGTACGCCGTCGCCGGGGCGATCCGCGATGTCTCCGCGGCCTCCGCCGCGCAGGCCGCGGCCTCGGCCGCCTCGTGGTGACGGTCGAGGACCCGGCAGGCGGTGCGGAGCAGACCGTCTTGGGGCTCGGTAGATGGCGCCTCGCGGGCAGTGCCCGCATTGGCGGGCTCTGCGAGCACTTCACGAGCGTACCGGTGTGCGCGCAGCAGCAACCTCGCCCTGTCCCAAGCGGCGTCCTGCTCATCCGCACCGACGAGGCCGCCCGCCGAGCTCCGCTGCGCACCCGGCTCGGGGAAGGCGAGGGCTGCGAGCGATGCGCAGAGTCGGCGGCGCACATCCTCGGCGCCCGGAGAAGTGGAGAGAGCACCGGCGGACAAGTGTGCGCCGGGCGCGGAGTCCGGCGGCGGTTCGGAGGCGAGGACAGCCACCGCGTCCGCGACCGCGTGGAAACGTGCAGATCCGGCAGCCCGCAGCGCTGTCGAATGTGCCTTCGTCCTGGCCAGGGTGAGGCGGCGCTCCAACAACGCGCCGGCACGCGCCGCCCCGGCCGAGAGCGCACCGGAACCCCTGGCACGAGGCTGTCCGTCGGTGAGCCGGTGGAGCGCGGTGAGGAGACGGTCGAGACGGGCGGCGAGGACGTACTCGCGCGAGAGCATGGTGCCGAGCCAGCCGAGGTCGGCCCGGAGATGGTCGGCCCACTCGGCACCGAGGAGCGGCCGGTGGACGTCGAGCGCGGTGTCGAGGCGGCGGGCCGCGGCGGCGATCCGGTGGGCGGCCTCGGACGCCGGGTCGTTCCGGTCGGTGAGGCTCGTGGGCGGTTCGCCGACGGGTGCGGTGTGTGCAGCGGCAGGCACTCGTTGCAGCGGTGGGTCGCCTCCTCGCTCGGCGCCCGGCGCCGGAAGTTCGAGGCTGAGAGGCCTGTGACTTCGGCGGTCGGACGGTGCCGGGCCGGACGTGCCGCTGTGCTGACGCGGCCGGAGCGCGGACTGCTCCGCGCGCGCCAGGGATTCGGGCCAGATACTCTCCTCGCCCGCGCTCGGTCGGTGCGCCGCACCTTCGGGCTCGACATCTCCCGCATCCTGCGCTTCCCGAGGCCCGGACTCCGCACCATCCGAAACGCAGCCGTCCGCGACGGCACGCGAGTCCGCCTCGGCGACATCTTCTCCACGTACGTGTCGTCGGTCCGCGGCGTGGGAGATCCGGCCTGGCAGTGGCACGTCGTTCGGCGGGCCGGGTCCGTCGCTCCCCTCGCCTTGCGGGGGCGCGCCGGAGAGCAGACGTCCTGTCTCGGAGCGTTCCGCGGGCTCGCCCGACTGCTCCGTACGGCGGGACGTCGTGCGGTGCGCCCGGTGACGCGCCGGGCGTGTGGTGCGGCTGCCCTGTTCGCGGCCCGACGTCGCGGAAGTGGCCTCGGCGTACTGCCGCAGCCCGCGCAGGAGTTCGGCCGCATGCCGGTTGAGGTAGGCGCCGACGACCTCCGCTGCCGTCGGGGCCCCCGTACGAGAGGAGTCACCGCCAGGAGGGCGGAGGTCGGCTCCGGTACGCATGCCGCTGGTGTTCGTGCTCCCGCTGCCCACACCGGCCCCCTCACCGAACCACCGTTTTTGTCCGCCTGTCGCACGCCGCCGGCGCTTTCCGACGACGGGATGCCTCTCGGCCGGCAGGCACGGGCGCAAGCCGGCGCAGGCTCCGCCGATCTCCGCCCAACGGCCCCGCACGAGCTGAGTGCGCCCTCCGCGCTCACTGCCACACCCCCGTCCCGCGTTCCGTGCCGCAAGCCCTGGGCCGTCCGGCGTGGACGTCCGTCGAGCCAACTCCCCACCGGTCGCCCCCCGTTCGCTTCGGTGCCTACGGCCCTGGCGTCAGGTCCCCATGACGCGCCGCTTCCGTCGGCGCTCGATCAGCGCCTCCTGCACGTTGGGCAGCGGCTGTCCCTCGTCGTCGTGCGCGTGTCTGATCCAGTCGCCCTCGGGGCCGAGGTGCCAAGAGGCCATGGCGTCGGAGAGGCCGTCGTCCAGGAGCCGGTTGAGCGCGGCACGGTGCGCCGGGTCGGTCACACGCACGAGAGCCTCGATCCGGCGGTCGAGGTTCCGGTGCATCATGTCCGCGCTGCCGAGCCAGACTTCGCTCTCTCCTCCGTTGACGAAGGAAAAGACCCGCGAGTGCTCGAGGAACCTGCCGAGCACGCTGCGCACCCGGATGTTCTCGCTGAGTCCCGGCACGCCGGGCCGCAGTGCGCATATGCCCCGTACCCACACGTCGACGGGCACTCCGGCCCGCGAAGCGCGGTACAGAGCGTCCACGACGGTCTCGTCGACGATCGAGTTGACCTTCATGCGGACTCCGGCGGGGCGCCCCTCGGTCTGGTGCGCGATCTCGCGGTGGATACGGGAGACCAGCCCGTCGCGCAGCGAGCGGGGAGCAACGAGCAGTCGCCGATAGGTCTCGCGTCGCGAGTAGCCGGAGAGGCGGTTGAAGAGGTCCGAGAGGTCGGCCCCGACCTGCTGGTCGGCCGTGAGGAGTCCGAGATCCTCGTAGAGCCGCGCCGTCTTCGGGTGGTAGTTGCCGGTGCCGACGTGCGCGTACCGCCGCAGGGTCTCGCCCTCCTGCCGCACCACGAGCGAGAGCTTGCAGTGCGTCTTCAGCCCGACGAGCCCGTAGACGACGTGGCAGCCCGATTCCTCCAGCTTCCGGGCCCACTTGATGTTCGCCTGCTCGTCGAAGCGCGCTTTCAACTCGACGAGCACGAGCACCTGCTTGCCCGACTCGGCTGCGTCTATGAGCGCGTCGACGATCGGGGAGTCGCCCGAGGTCCGGTACAGGGTCTGCTTGATGGCGAGCACGTCGGGGTCGGCTGCCGCCTGCTCCAGGAATGCCTGTACGGAGGTGGAGAAGGAGTCGTACGGGTGGTGGAGGAGGACGTCGTGCTGCCGCAGGGCCGCGAAGATGTCCGGAGCCGAGGACGTCTCGACCTCCGCGAGGTCCCGGTGCGTTCCCGCCACGAACTTGGGGTACTTCAGCTCCGGTCGGTCGAGTGCGGAGACGATGCCGCTGAGCCCGGACAGGTCGAGCGGGCCCGGCAGAGGATGCACCTCGGCGTCGCTTATCTTCAACTCCCGTACGAGCAGGTCGAGTACGTACGGGTCGATCGACTCCTCGACCTCGAGGCGGACGGGCGGTCCGAACCGTCTGCGCATCAGCTCCTTTTCCAAGGCCTGGAGGAGGTTCTCGGCGTCGTCCTCCTCCACTTCGAGGTCTTCGTTGCGCGTGACACGGAACATGTGGTGCCCGAGAACCTCCATCCCGGGGAAGAGTTCCTCCAGGTGCGCGGCGATGACGTCCTCCAGCGGGACGTACCGCTGGGGCGACGCCTCCAGGAAGCGCGGCAGCAGTGGCGGCACCTTGACCCGCGCGAAGTGGTCGTGGTCGCTGACGGGATTGCGCACCACGACGGCGAGGTTGAGGGAGAGTCCCGAGATGTAGGGGAAGGGGTGCGCCGGGTCGACGGCGAGCGGGGTCAGAACGGGGTAGACCTGCTGCCGGAAGAGCGTGAAGAGGCGGTCCTGCTCTTTCTCCGTGAGCTCTGTCCAGCGGATGAAGTGCAGGCCCTCGTCGGCGAGCGCAGGCGCGACGTCCTGCTGATAGCAGGCGGCGTGGCGCGCCATCAGCGTGCGGGTGCGCGTCCAGATCTGGTCGAGGACCTCCCGCGGCTGAAGCCCCGAGGCGCTGCGTGTGGCGACGCCGGTCGCGATGCGCCGTTTGAGGCCGGCGACGCGCACCATGAAGAACTCGTCGAGGTTGGTGGCGAAGATGGCGAGGAAGTTGGCACGCTCCAGGAGCGGCGTCCCGGCGGACTCGGCGAGTTCGAGGACGCGTTCGTTGAAGGCGAGCCAGCTGCGCTCCCGGTCAAGGAAACGTCCGGGCGGGAGGTCCCGGCCTTCGGCCTCCGGTTCCTCTCCTTCGGCGTAGAGGCCGGCGTCGGAGTCGATCTCCGGATCGAGCGGGGGGCGCTCCATCGCCGTCCCCTGGAGCGGCGAGCGCTGTGCGGGGCGCTGGGCCGCGAGCGACCCGACGGAAGGCTGCGGTGTACGGGAGACTGGCTCGCTCATGTCTCCATTGTTCCGCCGAACCGCGCCGCCGGGCACCGGGTACGGGGCGCGGCCGACGGCTGCGCAGCGGGCGGCTTCGGTCGGGCGTCGGCGCATGCCGCGAGCATCGCAATGACGAGTGAACCACTGGTTAAGCCGACGTGGCCGGCCATCGAGCGCGGCACTGACGGCCGGTGCCCGCACGCTCGCCGCGTACGGGCACCCGCGAATGTCCCTGTGCCGGCAGGCGGTTCAGTTCTCGGTGCGGTACATCAGGTCCGTCTCGTAGGTGCGGAACCCGAGGCGCTCGTAGACGGCGACGGCCGGCCCGTTGTCCGCGTCGACGTAGAGCATCGCGGTGGGCAGCCGCCGGTCCCGCTCCAGGTGGCGCAGGCCGACGGCGGTGAGTGCGCGGCCGAGGCCGCTGCCCTGCTGCTCCGGCCCGACGCCGAGGACGTAGACCTCGCCGAGCCCCTCCTGCGCGTGGACCTTGGTCCAGTGGAACCCGACGAGTTCCCCCTCGCGTTCGGCGAGGAAGAAGCCCGCCGGGTCGAACCAGGGCTCGCCCTTGCGCTCGTCGAGGTCCCGCTGGGTGAGGCTGCCCTGCTCCGGGTGGTCGGCGAAGGCTGCGGCGTTGAGGCCGAGCCACGCCGCGTCGTCGGCTCCGGGCTCGAAGGTGCGGATGGTGACGCCCTCGGGGACCGCGGGCTCGGGCAGATCGCTCGTGCCTTCCGGAGCGAGCGGTCGCCGCAGTTGGCGGAGTTCGCGGAAGAGCTTGAGCCCGACCGACTGGGCGAGGTGCCTCGCCGCGGGATGGCCTCCGTGCGCCCAGATGCGCAGGCGCTGCCCCGAGGTGTCGAGGAGCGCCCGGGTCAGCTTCCGCCCGTAGCCGCGTCCGCGGGACGCGGGGGCCACGACAAGCTCGGCGACGGGCGCCTCCACCGGGTCGGTGCCGTCGAGTTGGGCATAGCCGGCGATCCTGCCGCCCTCCCGCACGAGCAGGTGCCGGACCCCTTGGCGCCCGCCGCGCAAGCGGAGCCTTCCCTGCTCGGAGACGGCCGCCTGTCCGTCCTTCCGCGCCGCCTCGTCGACCAGCGCAAGTACCTCGTGTACGTCCTCGTCGGAGATCTCGTCCACAACCACCACGTCGCTCATGGCCCCGACGATACGACCCGGCGCGTGCCAGTCGGGAGCCAGCGCCGGGGTGTGCCCTCCGCGGCCGACCGGAGGCCGGGAGGCGCGGAGGGCAACGACGGTGCTCCGGCGCTCAGTCGGCGGTGTACGGGGTACGGTCGCGCGCCTCCCTGAGCGCCGAGGCCCACCACTCCAACTGCACGAGGAGGGACACCGCCGCGGCCGAGGTGCCGGCGCGGTCCTGCGGGAGGCCGTGCTCGTCGAAGCGGCTCCACGCGTCGACGAAGCTGAGCGTCTCGCGCACCGTCACCGCATGGAGTTCGGCGAAGACCGACCTCAGGTGCTCGGCCGCGCGCTGCCCGCCGGCCATCCCGCCGTAGCTGACGAGGCCGACGGGCTTGGCGTACCACTCGTCCCCGAACCAGTCGATCGTGTTCTTCAGCGCTCCGGGGAAGCTGTGGTTGTACTCCGGGGTGACGACGACGAAGGCGTCCGCCGCGGCGAGCCGGGCCGAGAGCGCCCCACGTACGCGGTCGGCCGCCGGTGTGAGTTCTCCGGCGTAGGTGGGAGTGCTGACGAGCGGCGCGAACTCCGCCTCGGCGAGGTCGACGGTGTCGACCTCGAAGCCCGCGTGTTCGACGGCCTCCTTGAGGAACCAGTCGGCGACGGTCGGCCCGAACCGCCCTTCCCGCACACTGCCGACGATCACGACGAGCCGTAGGGGGCGCGACGCAGCCGAGGTGGACGCGGAAGGGGCCGGGGCGGTGGTGACGGGCATGGATCTCTCCTGACCTCAGGGGGTGTCGAACGGACGCGTACGAGCGCCCGTCAAGGAGAGTCTTCAACTTAAACTGAGATTGAAGTCAAGGACAGTCGGGGGAGTCAGGAAGAGGCGAGCCGCTCCCCCAGTGCGCCCAGAAGGGCGAGCACACCCGCCGGTCCGCCCGTGGTCTGCACGTCCGCCCTCTCGGCGAGTGCGGGGACGGTGTCGCCCGTACCGTCGGAACCGCTGCAGACCTTCACCCCCGGTACCCCGGCGTCGCGGAGCCGCTCGACCGCGGCGAACGCCTCCAGGTCCCCGAGGTCGTCACCGGCGTACAGGAGCGCGGACGCGCCCCTCTCCTCGACGAAGGCGGTCAGTGCTGTTCCTTTGTGGACGCCGGGTGGACGCAGTTCGATCACCTGGCGACCGGGCTCGGTCACCAACTGGTGCCGCGTAGCAAGCTGCTGGAGCGGTGCGGTGAGCGCGTCGAACGTTTCCTGAGGCCGCTCGGTGTTGCGCGTGTGCACCGCCAGCGCTCCGCCCTTGTCCTCGATCGCCGTGCCGCTCGGAGCGCCCAGTTCCGCGAGGAGTACGGGGAGTTCGGCGCGGACGGCGGCGACGCCTGGCGGAGGCTCGGGGATCTCGAGGTCGCCGGTGCGCCCCTCCCACCGTTCGGCACCGTAGGCACCGAGGACCGTGAGGTTCGGCGGCGGGTCGTCGCGGAAGCCGCCCAGGCGCACGGCCTCGGCCGCCGGCCGTCCGGTGACGATCACGACCGCGAGCAGTGCCGGGGCGAGCCGGGACAGCACGGGGAGCGCTTCCGGATGGGCGTACGCCCGGGCCGGGTCGGAGACAATCGGCGCCAGCGTGCCGTCGAAGTCGAGTGCGACGACGGCGCGTTCGGGATGCGCGAGGAAAGCGTCGAGTCCCTCTCGCCCGGCCGACGTGGCAGGAACAGCGAGTGGATGGCTGGCCATGACCGCGAGCCTACCGCCGCAACCCCGGCGCCCGGACGTCCACGCCGCCGAGCCCCGAGCCCCGAGCCCCGAGCCCCGAGCCCCGAGCCCCG
>NZ_AJTQ01000359.1 GCF_000262345.1 Streptomyces xiaopingdaonensis
AACTCCCGCGCGGCGTACCGGTTACGGCTCCCCGGCACCCGTCCACCCCGGCGGCGGAATCGGCGCCCCCGGCAACCGGACGACGGCCTCCGTGCCCCCGCCCGGGGCCGCCCTCAACCGCACCTCGCCCCCCGCCTGCTCCACCGCCCGCTGCACGATCGAGAGCCCGAGCCCCGACCCGGGCATGCTCCGCGCGGACGGAGAACGCCAGAACCGGTCGAACACGTAAGGGAGTTCTTCCTCGGCAACCCCGGCCCCGTGGTCGCGCACGAGCAGGACGCCCTCGTCGAGCGAGACCTCCACCGTGCTGCCTTCCGGACTGAACTTGATCGCGTTGTCGAGCAGGTTGACCACCGACCGTTCGATCCCCGCCGGCTCCGCCCGCACGTACCACGGCTGCCACCGCGCAACGACCTCCACCGAAGCCGCACGCAGCCGCACCCTCTCCACGGCACGCTCGACGGCCTCGTGGAGCGCCACCACACCGGTCCGCGCCGCCTGCTCGGGGGCGGGCGCGGCGAGTTCGCGGAGATCCCCGATGAGCGTGTTGAGCTCCGTCATCTGCGCGGTGAGCGAGGCGAGGAGTTCCCTGCGGTCGTCGGGACGCAGCGGGCGCCCCGTCTCCTCGCTCCGGGCGAGGAGTTCGACGTTGGTGCGCAGGGAGGTGAGCGGCGTGCGCAGCTCGTGCCCGGCGTCGGCGATGAGCTGGCGCTGGAGTTCACGCGAGGAGGCGAGAGCCTCCGTCATCGAGTTGAACGAACGGGAGAGCCGTGCGACCTCGTCGTCGCCCTCCACGGGAATGCGGACGGTGAGGTCCTCCGTCCTCGCCACGTGCTCGACGGCGCCGGTGAGCCGGTCGACGGGCCGCAGCCCCGCCCGCGCCAGCACGACGCCCGCACCCGCGGCGGCGAGCACCCCGGCTCCCCCGACCGCGGCGAGGAAGAGCGCCAGCCGGTTGAGCGACTCGTCGGTCTCGGTGAGGGGACGGGCGAGCGAGACGGCGAGGCTGGTGCCGGGCACGGGTGTCGTGTGGACGCGGTAGTCGGCGCCGTCGCCGCTCTGCGCGTCGTGGAGGGATTCGTGCGACCGGCGCCGTGCGACGTCGGTGTCGTCCTGCGTGACGTCGAGCTCCTCGCCGACGAGGACGCAACTGTTCCCCGCCTCGTCGACGGCTTGCACGGTCGCACCGAAGGGGTTCGGCGCCTTGGTGTCCGGCGGCGTGCACTGCCCGGAGCGCACCTGGTCGACGACGGTCTCGGGGGAGACGGCCGTCGTACGCAGCGAGTCGTCAAGGGAGTTGACGAGCTGCGCCCGTACGAGGAACCAGCAGGCGGCGGCGGACGCGGCGACGGCGAGCGCCACGGTGAGCGCCGCGAGCGTCGCGAGCCGCGCACGGAGCGGGCGCCCTCTCCCGAACGGCACCCACCGGAGCACGCGCCGCAGCGCGCCCGAACCGGCCGGCGCCGGACCGGGGTCGGGCACATCGGGCGCGGCGCCGTAGCGGTCCTCTTCCGCCCCCGGGGCGCCCGAGCCGCCGGGCGCCGACGGGGGCGCGCCCTCCCCGCGCTCGCCGTCGCTCACCCGAGCCCCTCGCGCAGCACGTACCCCACCCCGCGCACGGTGTGCACGAGCCGCGGTTCGCCCCCGGCCTCCGTCTTGCGGCGCAGGTACATCACGTACACGTCGAGGGAGTTGGAGGCCGGCTCGAAGTCGAACCCCCAGACGGCCTGGAGGATCTGTTCCCGCGTCAGGACCTGCCTCGGGTGGGAGAGGAACATCTCCAGCAGGGTGAACTCCGTGCGCGTCAGCTCGACGGAGCGGCCGTCCCGGGTGACCTCGCGCGTCCCGAGGTCCATCCGCAGCCCTCCGAAGGAGAGTGTCTCGGGCGCGGCCGCGCCCGCCGCCGCCTGCTCCTCCGCGTACGAGCGCCGACGGAGCAACGCGCGGACGCGCGCCAGGAGTTCGTCGAGCTCGAAGGGCTTGACGAGGTAGTCGTCGGCGCCCGCGTCGAGCCCGGTGACCCGGTCGCCGACGGTGTCACGGGCCGTCAGCATCAGCACCGGCACCCGTTCGCCCGCGCTCCGCAGGCGCCGCGCGGCGGTGAGGCCGTCCATCAGCGGCATCAGCACGTCGAGGACGACGAGGTCGGGGAGGTCGGCGCGGTCGGCCCTGGCAGACCGCGCCGGCGGCTCCTCGACGCCCATGCACTGGAGCGCCTCGTGCCCGTCGGCTGCCGTCTCCGTGCGGTATCCCTCGAACTCCAGGCTGCGGCGCAGGGCTTCGCGCACCGCCGGCTCGTCGTCGACGATGAGAATCTTCGCGGCTGCCATGGGGACAGCCTCCCACCGCGGCAGCAGCGGCTGACTCACCCCTGGCCGCGCAGGTCGCCGAGGAGCTTCTCCACGTCGTCGACCGGGATCGCAAACCCGAGCCCGACGCTCCCCGACGAGGCGCCCGCGGACTCCCCGGACGACGAACCGGCCGCATACATCGCCGAGTTGATGCCGACGACCTTCCCCGACATGTCGACGAGCGCCCCGCCGGAGTTGCCGGGGTTGAGCGAGGCGTCGGTCTGGATCGCCTTGTACGTCGTCGTCGACCCGCCGACGCCGCCGTTGTACTCGCCGCCGCCGAACTCGAACGGCCAGTGCTCCTGCCCGCTCCGCTCCCCCTCCGAGCCCTTAGGGACCGTCACCTCGCGGTCCTTGGCCGAGACGATGCCGCTGGTCACGGTCCCCGAGAGGCCCTCGGGCGAGCCGATCGCGACGACCTGGTCGCCGACGCCGAGCGCGTCCGAGTCGCCGAGTTCGACGGGCTCGTAGTCGCCGTCCCCCTCCGCTTCGAGAAGGGCGAGGTCGTGGTCGGCGTCGGTGCCGACGACCTCGGCCGTCTCGGTCCGGCCGCCCTCGAAAGTGACCTCGACCCGATCGGTACCGGAAACGACGTGGTTGTTGGTCAGCATCTCGCCGCCCTCACTGATCACCACCCCGGAACCGGTGGACTGCCCTCCGGAGCCGGACGCCTTGATCTCCACCACCCCCGACCGAACCGACTCCGCCACCTCGGAGACGCCGCCGACGGACGAGGCGTTGTCCCCGGAGGCCACGGGAGCCGCAGCCGAGGACCCGCCGTCGCCGACGAGCTGCTGGAGCCCGACGGCTGCTGCCCCACCGACCGTCGCCGCGCCGACGGCGACGGCGGCGAGGAGCGCGATCGGGCGGCGCCTCCTGCGCCGGGCGTGCGCCGCTTCCCCGAAGGGCGCGTATCCGGGCGGCGGCTCCGCGTCACCGCCTGCCGACGGGGACAGCGCCGTCGTGGACTGCTCGTCGAACGGGGGCTGCTGGCGGGCCTGATGCCCGAACTCGTGTGCACTCATACGACCGAGCCTGCGGCGCGTCCATGAGAACCGGCTGAAGACGCCCTGAAAAACCGCGAAGTACTCCACCGCCCGGCCGGAGCCCCGGGACGGGCCAGCCTCAGAGCGCTTGCCGCGGCCCGCCGCTCGGCGCCGGGCACCCGCACGACCTGCGCACCACGAGCCCCGAGGGGAACTGGCGCACCCGCCCCTTGCCCGTGGTTCCGCCCCCGCGGGCACCGGGAACGCGCAACGAGTCGTCGAGGACGAGATCGACGGCGGCCTTCGCCATCGCCTCGCGGTCGGAGCCGACGGTGGTGAGCGGCGGATCGGTGAGCGCCGCCTCCTTCACGTTGTCGAAGCCGATCACGGCGAGGTCCTGCGGCACCTCCAGGCCCAGCTCCCGTGCGGCACGCAGGACGCCGATCGCCTGGTCGTCGGTGGAGCAGAAGAGCGCCGTCGGGCGATCCTCGCGTGCGAGCAGGTCGAGGGCGAGTAGGTAGGTGTCGTAGCGGTTGTACGGAGCCTGGAAGAGGCGGCCCTCGGTGGAGCATCCCGCCTCGGCCATCGCACGCTGCCACCCCTCGACGTGGTCGGTGACCGGGTCGCCCTGCGGGGGCGTCGAGTCGATGCCGCCGAGGCAGGCGACGTACTCGTGGCCGTGCTCCAGCAGGTGCCGGGTGGCGAGTTGGGCGCCCCCCGTGTCGTCGAGGACGACGGCGACGTCGTCGATCGCCTCGGGACGGCGATGGAGGAGGACGACGCGGGCGTCCCAGGCGTCGATCTCGGTGGCGGCGCGCTCGCTCGGCCCCTGGCTGATGAGGATCAGCCCGGAGACGCGCATCCCGAGGAAGGCGCGGAGGTAGTGCACCTCGCGGCCGTCGAGGTAGTCGGAGTTGCCGACGAGGACCATCTTTCCGCGCTCGGCCGCGGCCTGTTCGACGGCGTGTGCCATCTCGGCGAAGAACGGCTGACGGGCGTCCGGCACGACCAGGCCGATCAGATCCGTCCGGCGCGAGGCCATCGCCTGCGCGACCCGGTCGGGCCGGTACCCCAGCTCCTGGATGGCCGCGAGGACGCGCTCCTTCGTGGCCGGCGCGACGGGCCTCGGACCGTCATTGATCACATAGCTGACGACCGCGGTCGAGGTCCCCGCCAGTCTTGCCACGTCGTCTCGCGTCACCTTGGCCACTCGGCCAGTCTACGCGGGATGCGTCATCCCTTCGCCCTGCGTGCGGACGCCTGTTCGGCGTCCGGCCCGGCCTCCTCGACGGCCTCCTTTGCGAGCTGCGCCGCGGCCTCCGCGACCGTTCCGCCACCGGCCGCCGGCCGCCGGCCCGCCGCCTTCTCCCCCTTCTCGGGCGTGACGAAGCGATAGCCGACGTTGCGCACCGTACCGATGAGCGACTCGTGTTCGGGCCCGAGTTTGGCGCGAAGCCGCCGCACGTGGACGTCGACGGTACGGGTGCCGCCGAAGTAGTCGTACCCCCAGACCTCCTGGAGCAGTTGGGCGCGCGTGAAGACCCGCCCGGGGTGCTGGGCGAGGTACTTCAGCAGCTCGAACTCCTTGAAGGTGAGGTCGAGGGTGCGGCCCTTGAGCTTGGCGCTGTAGGTGGCCTCGTCGACGGAGAGGTCGCCGTTGCGGATCTCGGCAGGGCCCTCGTCGACGGCGATCTGCCTGCGGCCCATCGCCAACCGGAGTCTCGCCTCCACCTCGGCGGGGCCGGCCGTGTCGAGCAGGACGTCGTCGACGCCCCACTCCGCCGTGACGGCCGCGAGACCGCCCTCGGTGACGATCAACAGCAGCGGGCTGCCGGGGCCCGTCGAGCGCAGGAGCTGGCAGAGCGACCTCACCTGCGGAAGGTCCCGCCGGCCGTCGACGAGGATCACGTCGGATTCGGGGGCGTCGACGAGCGCGGGACCCTCGGCGGGCACGACGCGGACATTGTGCAGCAGCAGGCCCAGTGCGGGGAGGACCTCGGTGGACGGCTGGACGGCATTGGTCAGGAGCAGCAGCGAACTCATGCGCGGGCGCCCTCCCCGTGGCTCGTATGGTGTGCGGTCCCGCGGTCGCGGGTCGATGCGTTTCGCTTGCCCATCGGGGTCCCTTCCCCGGCCCCTTCGAAGAGGGGCCGCCCAGGCGGAGATCTGGGGTTCGGCTGCACTGCTTCGTACTCGTCGCCGCTCACGGGGCGCAGGTGAACCGGCGTCCATTTTATGCCGCTTCGGCGCGGTACCGCCCAGGAGGAGCGTCCTCCCGGAAAGCACAAAAGGACCCGGGGGCGACGCTGCCCGAGTCCTTCTGCCGAGCAGAATAGCGGACATGGACGACGCAGCCGAGTGTGAGATCGATCGCCTTCGCAGCGAACCGGCCACGGAGCGTGGCGACTTGCCGCCCTCCGCACCGCCTCCGCGGCTGCGCCGCCGGCTCGTCACCGCGGACGGCGTCGGCATCGAGGCCGCGTACGCAGGCCGCTCGGACCACGTGCACGCGCCGCCCGCGCTCGTCCTCGCGCACGGCTTCACCGGCGCCCTCGACCGCCCGGCTCTGGCCAGGGCCGCACGGCTGCTCTCCCGGTACGCCTCCGTCGTCACCTTCTCCTTCCGGGGACACGGGCGCTCCGGCGGCCGCTCCACCGTCGGCGACCTGGAGGTCCACGACCTCGCAGCGGCCGTCGCCTGGGCCCGCGAGCTCGGCCACGAGCGGGTGGCGACCGTGGGCTTCTCGATGGGTGGTTCGGTGGTGCTGCGCCACGGGGCGCTCGTCGACGCCGACGAGCGCACGGGCGCGGACGCCGTCGTGGCCGTGAGCGCCCCCGCGCGCTGGTACTACCGCGGCACCCCCTCGATGCGGCGGCTGCACTTCGCCATCCAGCACCCACTGGGCCGGCTCGTCTCCCGGTACGGACTCGGGACACGCGTCCGCGCCGGCGACTGGGACCCCGTGCCGCTCCCGCCCGTCGCCGCGGCCCCGCTCGTCGCGCCGACCCCGCTGCTCCTCGTCCACGGCGACCGCGACCCCTACTTCCCGCTCGACCACCCCTGCTCCCTCGCGGAGGCCGCCTCCCCCGACCACACGGAACTGTGGATCGAACCCGACTTCGGCCACGCGGAGAACGCGGCGTCCGCCCCCCTCCTGCACCGCATCGGGGAGTGGACGACGCTGCAGACCGCAGCGGGACCACGGGCGGATGCGGCGGCCGCTTCCCGGAGGGGCCATGATGGGCGCCCGCGCACCGACGCGGCCCCGGGCAACCACACGGACTGAGAGGGACGACCATGCCGAGCGGCACGATCCGCTACTGGGCGGCGGCGAAGGCCGCCGCCGGCACCGCGGAGGAGCGGTACGAGGCGGCGACGCTCGCCGCCGCGCTCGACGGCGCCCGCGCCCACCGCAGCGACCGGCCGGAGTTCGCGCGGGTGCTGCTGCGCTGCTCGTTCCTGGTCGACGGGGAGCAGGTGGGCGCCCGCCCGCACGAAAGCGTCGAGCTGCGCGAGGGCAGCACCGTAGAGGTCCTCCCGCCGTTCGCCGGAGGTGCCCGATGACCGGCCACCCGCACCCCGGACCGCTCCCGCCCGAGGGCGGGCCGCAGGGCGCGGTCACCGTCCCGCAGGCGCCGGACACGACCTCCAACGCGGCGCCGCCGCAACCGCGTTCGGGCGGACGCCACGTCGCGCCGCGTACGCCGGGGGCGCCCGGCTCGCCGCTGATCGCGCCGGGCATCGCGTCGGCGCTGTGCACCGCCGGGCTCGCGGCGCTGCTCGCCGCGGGGGCGCAGCCGGGGCTGCCCGCGCTCGCCGTCGCCGTCGTGCTGCTGCAGGCCGTGACGGCGGCCGGCTGGTACCGGCTCAACGGGATGTGGCCGGCGCGCCAGGGGATCGCTCTCGTCTTCCTCTCCGCGCTCGTCGCGGACGGCGGGTTGCTCCTCGCCGGTGCCGAGCGGGCGCCGCTCGTCATCCTCGGGACGCTCGGCGTGTGGCTGCTCCTCGCGCTCGCCGCACGGCTGCGCGACCGGTCGGGACCCGACGAACGCCTCTACGCGCTCACGGCCGACTGCACCGCGACCGTCGTCACCCTGCTCGTCTCCGGATACCTGCTCGCTCCGCGGGACGCCGTCGTCGTCACGGTGATCGCCGTAGCGGGCACGGCGGTTGTGCGTGCCGTGGTGCCGGGGATCGCCGGGGTCCCGGTCGCCCTTCTCGCCGGTGCGGCCGCCGGCTGGGGCATCGGTGAGCTGACGGGCATGGGGGCGCTCGGTGCGGCGCTCGGGCTCGCGGTGGGGATCGCGGCGCTCCTCGGGCTGCGGGTGGCGAGCTACGACTTCCCGTCGCGGTTCGTCCACATGACGGCCGGGGTGGCGCTGCCGCTCGCCTTCGCCGCGCCCGTCGCGCACTTCCTCGGCTCCGTGCTCGGCTGAGCGCTCGGCCGACCGGGGAGCGTCGCGCGGTGTCATCGGCTCCCTGACCCGCGTGTCCGCCGGCTCGGTTACGCTCGCGGCAGCCGAGAGTATGGGGGAAGCAACCGCGATGCGCGCACTTCGCATAGTCCTCGTCGTCCTCGTGGTCCTGGCAGGACTCGCCGTCGGGGCCGACCGCCTGGCGGTGAACCTCGCCGAGGACGAGGCCGCCGACAAGGTCCGGGAGCAGATCGAGGGGCACGAGTCGGTCGAGGGCAACGTCGACACCTCCGTCTCGATCAACGGATTCCCCTTTCTCACGCAGCTCGCCTCGCGAGAGTTCGGCGACGTCGAGTTCGGGCTCAAGGGGCTCACGACGGGGACGGACGACCGCAAGATCACCATCTCCAAGGTCGACGTCCACGGCGAACAGGTCCGCACCAACAGCGACTACAGCGAGGTGACGGCGGACCGCGCCCGCGGCGAGGCGCTCATCAAGTACGACGACCTCTCCTCCGCCGCCGGCGATGGCACAAGCGTCGCCTGGGCCGGCAAGGACGACCCCGAGAAGGTGAAGATCACCAAGAAGGTCCCCGTGGTCGGCTCCGTGACGGTGATCAGCTCGGCGACGATAAAGGGCAAGCACACCGTCCGCCTCAACGCCGACGAGATAAAGGGCGAGGGCCCGCTCGGCATGGCCAAGGGCGTCCTCGACCGCCTCGTCCGCGACCGGATCGACGACGACTGGGACTTCGACGCCCTCCCCTCCGAACTCAAGCTGGAGGAGGCCCGCCCCACCGAGGAGGGCATCGTGGTGACCCTCAGCGGCAAGGACGTGAAGTTCACGGGGTAGGACGGTTGATGGGCCGGGTCGGCTGCTGCGGGAACTCTTCGCTGCCGGGGCAGAGTTGGTCGTGGCAGCGGGCTGGGTGAGCTGCTCGCGTCGGGAGGTGGGTGGGCTTCTGTCCTCTGTTGCGTATTGCCGGATTCTGCGGAAGTTGCTTGGGGGCGGTTTCCCGGCCGATGAAGACGCAGGTCGCGGAGGGTGCTCCCCGCGCGTGCGGGGGTGGTCCCTCCGCCCAGGTGGTGTGGCGGTTGAAGCCGAGGTGCTCCCCGCGCGTGCGGGGGTGGTCCCAGTCTGCGGTTTGGCGGGGACGGGTGCCTGTAGTGCTCCCCGCGCGTGCGGGGGTGGTCCCTTGGCAGGACGGCAGTTGACCGGGAGTGCGGTGTGCTCCCCGCGCGTGCGGGGGTGGTCCCCGCCGCCACGGCGCAGATCATCCGCGCCGACGGTGCTCCCCGCGCGTGCGGGGGTGGTCCCAAGGCGGGCGGCGTCGAGACGAACACGATGAAGTGCTCCCCGCGCGTGCGGGGGTGGTCCCCTCGGGGCCTCGATCACCTCCCCACAAGGGGAGTGCTCCCCGCGCGTGCGGGGGTGGTCCCGGCGTCACCGCCGCGACGAGGTCGGCGATGGGGTGCTCCCCGCGCGTGCGGGGGTGGTCCCAGGACGTCGGCCACGGCCGGTCACCCCACATCGTGCTCCCCGCGCGTGCGGGGGTGGTCCCTCAACGGCGTCGAGTACGACTTCACCTGCGAAGTGCTCCCCGCGCGTGCGGGGGTGGTCCCAGCGCGGTTCCGACCTGGGGCCGTGCTCGGTCGTGCTCCCCGCGCGTGCGGGGGTGGTCCCGCCGCCGGCGAGACGACGAGCGCCGGGCCGGAGTGCTCCCCGCGCGTGCGGGGGTGGTCCCACCCGTGAAGGCGGGTGTTGGTGACCATGTGCGTGCTCCCCGCGCGTGCGGGGGTGGTCCACCAGCTCACGCCCTTCGTCATGCTCGGCGTCCGTGCTCCCCGCGCGTGCGGGGGTGGTCCCGATGCGGCAGAAGATGCAGTCCACGGCTCGCTGTGCTCCCCGCCCGTGCGGGGATGGACCCTGCTGCTCGGCGCGGTCGTATAGCTCGGCGGCATACTCCCCGCGCATGGCCGGGGATGACCCCTCGTCGCGGATTACCTCCGCGCCCCCCAGGTGCTCCCCGCCCGTGCGAGGAGCACCCCAACCAGCAAGCTCTCGACGCGAGTCGACCCCAACGGAGTCACCCACCGCAACGTCCCACTGCGCGAGACGCCCCGTCCGGATGCCAGGGACAGAAGGCCCCGGACTCCCCCGCGGACCCCGGCAGCGCAATCCGACGCGTATCCACGTCTCAAATCCCGGCCAAGAAATTCTCACCATCCGGATCGCCGGTGACACGGTCCCCACTCTCTCCTTACGATCGGAGCCATGAAGCCACAGGCGGACCTCACCAAACGACGGGCGGTCGATCTCTGCCGCGTCGCCGCCATGCTCTGTTCCGCGGCCCGCTGATCGGCCGCAGCCGACCGCGCCCGCAGCCCGTCGCAGACGTCCGCAAGCGGGCGGACCCGCGACCGGCGTGATGTCGAGCGGAAGCGGCGTCGATCCCGCAACCCGGCGCTTCCGGGCGGTCCGCCGCACCCACGACCGTGCGGGCCCGTCCGGCTGCGCATCCCGTCGCCCGAGGCGGCGGCGGACTCCACCGCTCCACCCCCTCAAGTCCTCAGGAGACAGCATGAGCCGCAGCGAGGTCCTCGTCGACGCCGACTGGGTCGAGGCCCGCATCGACGACCCGAAGACCGTCATCGTCGAGGTGGACGAGGACACCTCCGCCTACGACAAGAACCACATCAAGAACGCCGTCCGGATCGACTGGAAGCAGGATCTCCAGGACCCGGTCCGCCGCGACTTCGTCGACCAGGCCGGCTTCGAGAAGCTCCTCTCCGCCAAGGGCATCGCCAACGACGACACCGTCGTCCTCTACGGCGGCAACAACAACTGGTTCGCGGCGTACGCCTACTGGTACTTCAAGCTCTACGGGCACGAGGACGTGCGGCTCCTCGACGGCGGCCGCAAGAAGTGGGAGCTCGACTCGCGCGACCTGGTCGCCGAGGTGCCCGAGCGCCCGGCCACGCAGTACAGGGCGCAGCCGCAGGACTCCTCGATCCGCGCCTTCCGCGACGAGGTCGTCGACGCCATCGGCAGCAAGAACCTCGTCGACGTCCGCTCGCCCGACGAGTTCAGCGGCAAGCTGCTCGCGCCGGCGCACCTGCCGCAGGAGCAGTCGCAGCGTCCGGGCCACGTGCCCTCGGCGCGGAACATCCCGTGGTCGAAGTCGGCCAACGACGACGGCACCTTCAAGTCCGACGAGGAGCTGAAGGAGCTCTACGAGGACGCGGGCGTCGACCTCGGCAAGGACACCATCGCGTACTGCAGGATCGGCGAGCGCTCCGCGCACACCTGGTTCGTCCTGCACGAGCTGCTCGGCCAGCCCAACGTCAAGAACTACGACGGCTCCTGGACCGAGTACGGCTCCCTCATCGGCGTCCCGGTCGCGGTCGGCACTGAGGACTGAGCAACCGGCGGCCCGCGCCCCGCGGGCCGCCGGACCCACCGCGGCCACGAAGAGAGAGGCTTCACCCCCATGTGCGGAGCGCAGGCAGGCGGGCCCGACCCGTCCACCGCCAAGCCCGGAGAGACCACGATCCAGGGCAACGTGACCAAGGACGGCGAGCCCGTCACCGGTTACGTCCGACTTCTCGACGCCACAGGCGAGTTCACCGCCGAGGTACCCACCTCGGCCACGGGACAGTTCCGCTTCTACGCGGCCGAGGGCACCTGGACGGTGCGCGCGCTCGTCCCTGGCGGGACGGCGGAGCGCCGGGTCGTGGCCGAGCAGGGCGGCCTCGCCGACGTCGCCATCGCGGTCTGACGCGGCTGCGCCGAGGGCGGCGCCCCACGGGTTGGACGCCTGGGGCGGCGCCCCACGGGTTGGACGCCTGGGGCGCCGCCCTCGGCGCGCGTCACCCGCGCCCGCGCGCGGGCCGGGGCGCGCGGTCGCGAACTGCCGTACATGCAAGGGCGCGTGAGCCGCGGGGGCCCGCTCCGGCCGTAGGCTGGGCCGCATGGCTGAGACCCCCCCTCCCGCCGCCGGCGGCAAGAAGCTCGTGATCAAGGTGACGGCAGGCGCGGACGCCCCCGAGAGGTGCTCGCAGGCGTTCACGGTCGCCGGCGTCGCCGCGGCGAGCGGGATCGAGGTCTCGCTGTGGCTGACGGGCGAGTCGGCGTGGTTCGCCCTGCCGGGCCGGGCGGCCGAGTTCGAACTCCCGCACGCGGCACCGCTCCCCGACCTGATCGCCGGCATCCAGGCGGGCGGCCGGATCACCCTGTGCACCCAGTGCGCAGCCCGCCGCGGCATCGTGGAGGCGGACGTGCTCGACGGCGTCCGGATCGCCGGCGCTCAGGTGTTCGTCGCCGAGGCGACGGCCGACGGGGCACAGGCGCTCGTCTACTGACCCGTACGCGGACGACGGCTCCAGCACGCGGCGGTGCCCCGCCTGCCGGGGCTCGCAGAGCCGAGCCGAAAGGCCGCTACTAGACTGCGGACGTCCGCCCACGTCCGTGGAACAACTGCACCGCCCAAGGGAGAGCCACCGTGCTTGAGGCATTCTTCACCGCTCTGATGGTCCTGGTCTGCGTCGGGACCGTCGCCTTCGCCGGCCTCACCCTCAAGAAGCTCTTCCAGGGCCAGCGCTGAGAAGGCGCTCGCAGCCGTCCCTGCCGCTCCCACAGAACGACTGAGTTCCCATGATCGAGATCCCGTCCGACCTCCACCCGGGCCTCGTCCCGCTCGCCTTCCTCCTCGGCGACTGGACAGGCGCCGGCGTCGCCGAGTTCCCCGGCGAGGAGAAGTGCAACTTCGGCCAGGAGGCCAGCTTCCGCCACGACGGGCGCGACTTCCTCGAGTACACCTCGCACAGCTGGGTGCTGAACGACGAGGGCGAGAAGGTGCGTCCGCTGGAGACCGAGACCGGCTACTGGCGGATCGACGCAGGGCGCCAGGTCGAGGTCGTCATGGTCCGCGACCAGGGCGTCGCCGAGGTCTGGTACGGCGAGCTCGCCGACCAGAAGCCGCAGATCGACCTCGCCACCGACGCCATCGCGCGGACCGCCTCGGCGGGCGAGTACAGCGGGGGCAAGCGCCTTTACGGCTACGTCAAGGGCGAGCTTCTCTGGGTGGGCGAGAAGTCCACCCCGCAGGTGCCGCTCCGCCCGTACATGTCGGCCCAGCTGAAGAAGGCCGTCGACCCGAGCCAGTGGGCGAAGGACCTCGGGGACCTGCCGGACGACGGGATCGCCTTCTTCAAGTGATCCCTGGGCCGCTCGCAGCGTCCGGGCGGTCCTGTCGCGCACCGAACCCTCTTACACTGGCAGCGTGGCAACCACCGACTGGCAGAGCGATCTCCGAGCGCGCGGGTACCGGCTCACCCCGCAGCGCCAGCTCGTGTTGGAGGCCGTGGACAAGCTGGAGCACTCCACACCCGACGACATCCTCTCCGAGGTCCGCCGCACCGCCGGCGGCGTCAACATCTCCACGGTCTACCGCACGCTGGACCTGCTGGAGGAGCTCGGCCTCGTCTCCCATGCGCACCTGGGCCATGGCGCCCCGACCTACCACCTCGCCGACCGCCACCACCACATGCACCTGGTCTGCCGGGACTGCACCGAGGTGATCGAAGCGGACCTGGCGGTGGCCGAGCCGTTCGCGACGGCGCTGCGCGAGACCTTCGGCTTCGATACGGACATGCGGCACTTCGCGATCTTCGGGCGGTGCGCGGAGTGCGCACGCAAGGCCGCGGAGGAGCCGTCCGACGGTGCGGGCCCGGCGGCAACGTCGCAGGTCCCGGCGGGAGAAGGGGCCGACCGTCACTCGAAGACGGCCGGCCGCTCGTCGTAGGGTTGTCGTATGGCCTTCAACAGTCCGAGTCCGCTGCTCTCGCTGCCAGGCGCCGTCGCAGCCGAGGGCCCCGACGAAGGTGTCGCCGCGCACTACGGCGACCTCTTCAAGGAACAGCGCGCGCTCGCCGACGGCACCGGTTTCGTCGACCTCTCGCACCGCGGCGTGATCACCGTCTCGGGCGAGGACCGCCTCTCCTGGCTGCACCTGCTCCTCACCCAGCACGTGAGCGACCTGCCGAGCGGCCGCGCCACCGAGGCGCTGGTCCTCTCCGCGCACGGCCACATCGAGCACGCGCTGTCGCTCGTGGACGACGGTTCGACCGTCTGGGTCCACACCGAGCCGGGAGCGCAGGAGAGCCTGCTGGCGTACCTGGAGAGCATGCGGTTCTTCTACCGCGTCGAGATCGCCGACCGCACCGAGGAGTTCGCGGTCGTCCAGCTCCCCGCCGGCTCGATCGCCGAGCCACCGGAGGGCGCCACGGTGCGCGAGACGGCGTACGGGCGCGACCTCTTCCTGCCTCGCGCGGAGCTGCGCTCCTTCGCGGAGGCGTACGGGCCGCCGGCCGGCGTGCTCGCGCACGAGGCGCTGCGCGTCGAGGCGTACCGGCCGCGGATCGGGATGGAGACCGACCACCGCACGATCCCGCACGAGGTGGGGCTCATCGGCTCGGCCGTCCATCTCGACAAGGGGTGCTACCGCGGCCAGGAGACGGTCGCGCGGGTGCAGAACCTCGGGAAGCCGCCCCGGCGGCTGGTCTTCCTCCACCTCGACGGGAGCGAGGTCTCCGTCCCCGTGCACGGGGACGCGGTGCGCCTCGCCGAGGACGGCGAAGAGGGGCGCAAGCTCGGCTTCGTCACCACCTCCGCGCGCCACCACGAGCTGGGTCCGATCGCGCTCGCGCTGATCAAGCGGAACGTTCCGGTGGACGCCCGCCTCATCGCGGGGCCCGAGGCGACGGCGGCGGCCCAGGAGGTCGTCGTAGCGCCCTGAGCCGGTTGCGGCGCGTACGGTCCCGGACCGTACGCGCCGTTCTCATACCTCGAGCAGGACGGTGAACGGCCCGTCGTTGGTGAGCGAGACGCGCATGTCGGCGCCGAACCTGCCGGTGTGCACCTCGGCGCCCAACGCGCGCAGCGCGTCGGCGACTTCGTCGACGAGCGGCTCCGCGACGTGCCCCGGTGCCGCGGCGTTCCAGGTGGGGCGGCGGCCCTTGCGTGCGTCACCGTAGAGAGTGAACTGGCTGACGACGAGGAGCGGCGCTCCGGTGTCGGAACAGGACTTCTCGCCGTGCAGAATGCGCACCGTCCATAGCTTCCTGGCCAGTTGGGCAGCTTTGGCCGAAGTGTCCTCATGTGTGACGCCGACGAGGACGCACAGGCCCTCACCGGCGAACTCTCCCACCGTCGCGCCGTCCGCGACGACGCTCGCGCCGTCGACTCGCTGTACCACCGCTCGCATTCGGCCATCATGCAACGCACTCCGGGGGCGCGGAGGCACGGGGGGCGCGCTGCCGCCGTATGGGTGCCGCAGCCTGCGGCGGGCAGTGATGGAGTGGCACGATGCGGTGACGCGGCGCGAACGGCTGCTGCCGCGCAAGGGGATGAGGGGACACCAGCCCATGAGCACAACCGGAGCCGGCAGGACGCCCAGCGGTGTACCGACGGCCCGCACCGGCACGATTCCCGGCGACACCCGCGCGAGCGGACCGGTCAGCGCCGGCTCGGTCGCACCAGGCGCGAGCGGCCCGGGCAGCGCACCTTCCGAGGACGCCCCCGACGTGCGCTCCCTGCACCTGCCCGAAGTGCGCCGGCTGCGCCGCGCGGCACAGCAGGACGAGGCGGACCTCAGCTATCTCCGCCGCCTCCTCCAGGGCCGGATCGACATCCTCGCCGCCGAGTTGGCCCGCCGCAGCGAGCCAGGCTCCCGCCTGCTCGACCAGCTCCCGCAGATCCTCACCGACACCCCCTCCGCCCACCGCACCTCGGCTCGCCACGTGACGCTGCGCGCGCCGCGCGGCGAGGAGTACCGCAAGCTCGCCGAAGAGATGCTCTCCGAGGTGGAGTTGAGCGACCTCGCGGCCCGTACGGACGCGGAGCTCCGGGAGGCACTGGAGCGTCTGGTCCAGCGGGAGCAGCGGGTCTCGCAGCGCAGGCAGTCGCTCCAGCGGACGGCCGACGGGTGCAGCAGGGAGATCGCGCGCCGTTATCGCGAGGGCGAGGCGCAGGTGGACGACCTGCTCTCCTGAGGCCGCGCACCTCGCCGTTGGGCGGCGGGTCCAGGATGGTGGGGTAGCCGAACCGTCGAAGGGTGCGCCGATGTCCACTTCCCCGTCCTCCGTCCTCCTCGCCGAGGTCGTCCGCTCCGACTGGGTCGAGGGGCGGCACCGGGGCTCGGCCGTGGTGCTCGGTGCCGACGGGAGCGTGGAGCGGGAGTGGGGCGATCCGGGGGCGCCCGTCTTCCCGCGGTCGGCGAACAAGCCCTTCCAGGCCGCCGGGGTGCTCAGCGCCGGCCTGCGGCTGGGGGGCAGGCGGCTGGCGTTGGGGGCGGCGAGCCACTCGGGCGAGCCGTTCCATCTGGAGCTGGTGGAGCGGATGTTGGCCGAGTACGGGCTCGCGGAGGAGCAGCTCGGCTGTCCTCCCGACCTCCCGCTCGACGCGGAGGAGGCGGAGCGCTTTCTCGCCGCGGGGCGGACACGCTCGAGGATCGCCATGAACTGCTCGGGCAAGCACACCGCGATGCTCGCCGTCTGCGCCGAGCGCGGTTGGCCGACGGAGGGGTACCTCGCCCCCGACCATCCCCTCCAGCGGGGCATCCGCGCGACCCTGGAGTCCGCCGCCCAGGAGCCCGTCGCGCACACCGGCGTCGACGGCTGCGGTGCCCCGCTCCTCGCCGTCTCCCTCACCGGCCTCGCACGCGCCTTCCGCACCCTCGCGACGGCCGACGCGGGCACCCCCGAGGGACGGGTGGCCGACGCGATGCGGGCGCACCCCGAGTACGTCGCGGGCACCCGCCGGCACGACACCTGGTTGATGCGCGAACTCCCGGGAGCCGTCAGCAAGATGGGCGCCGAGGGTGTGCAGGGCTTCGCGCTCCCCGACGGCCGCGCGCTCGCGTTCAAGGTGGACGACGGCGCCGCCCGCGCACTCGGCCCCGTGCTGGTGTCGCTGTTGCGGGGCGTCGGGGTCTCGGGCGAGGTGCTGGAGCGTGTGGAGCGCCAGCCGGTGTTCGGCGGCGGCGGGACGGTGGGCGAGGTGCGGGCCGTGGTGTGAAGGCGCGCGCGGAAAAGGAGGTGCGGGGGGCGTGGGGCGTCCCTAGGGTGACGCCATGCCGCCGAGTACCGCCTCCCCCGTCGTCCATGCCCCTGACCCGGTGGTCCGCACGGTCGCCGAGGAAGAGTTCGCCGAGTGGCTGCGGGGCACGAAGCTGGGGTTCCACCGGCTGCCCGAGGTGTCGTCCGAAGAGCTCGCCGCGCGCCTCCCGCACGTCGAACTCGACCGCACCTGGGGCGCGTTCGAGGGCACTCGCGCCGTCGGCGCGCTGCGGACGATGCCGCGGCGCCTGACGGTCCCCGGCGGCGGGGAGCTCCCCGCGGACGCGGTCACGCAGGTCTCCGTCCTGCCGACGCACCGCAGACGCGGCCTGCTCTCGCGGATGGTCGCGGGGAGCCTCGCCGCCGCCCGCGAGCGCGGTGACGCGTGCGCGATCCTCGTCGCCGCCGAGTACCCGATCTACGGCAGGTTCGGCTTCGGGCCCGCCACCGCCACGACCGAGTTCGAGGTGGAGATCGCACGCTCCGGCCTCGATCCGCGGTACGGCGGCCCGGAGGGCGGCGCGCGGGTGGAACTCGTCGACGCCCAGGAGGCGTACACGCTCCTCCCGGAGATCTTCGACCGCTTCCGCAGACTGCCCGAGCGCCAGGGCGCCATCGACCGCCCCGACCACCGCTGGCGGACGCAGCTCGCCCTCGCCCGCTTCCCCGGCGCGGAGCGCACGCCCACGCTCCACGCCGTGCACCGCGACGCGTCGGGCACCCCGCAGGGCGCCGTCGCGTACACCGTGGACGAGCACTGGGAGGCGAAGCTGCCCTGCCAGACGGCACAGGTCCACGACCTCTTCGCGGTGACGTCCGAGGCCGAGCGGGCGCTGTGGCGGCACGTCCTCTCGCTCGACTGGGTCGCGCGGGTCCGGTCCGGCACGCGCGCGCCCGACGACGTCCTGCCGCTCCTCCTCCCCGACCCGCGGGCGGCGAAGACGCTGGTGCACGCCGACTTCCTGTGGCTGCGCCCGCTCGACGTACCGCGGATGCTCGGCGCGCGGCGGTACGCGGGACCCGGCTCGCTCGTCCTCGACGTACGGGACACCGCCGGCCTCGCCGGCGGCAGGTTCCGGCTCGAAGCGGGGGCGGAGGGCGCCGTGTGCACGCCCACCCGCGAGGAGGCGGAACTCTCGCTCGACGTCGGGGAGTTGGGCGCGCTCTATCTCGGCGGGGAGTCGGCGGTGCGGCTCGCCTCGGTCGGCCGGGTCGTGGAGGAGCGCACGGGTGCGGCCTCCGCCGCCGATGCGCTCTTCCGGACCTCCCGGCAGCCGTGGTGCCCCGACCTGTTCTGACGCTCCGGAGATCGCACCCACCGGGCTGTACGGCGCGGCCACGTCCCGGCTGCGAAGGACCTCCGTGCGCGATCTCCTCGACACGGCGAAGGGTGTGCTGCTCGTCCTCGAAGGCCCGTCTGCCGGCTCTTCTTCCCACGGCGCGGCGCAAGTCGGCCATCATGCTCGACGACCTCGTCGGCACGTCAGGCCACCCGCCGCTCGTCCGCGAAGACCCGTACGGGACGCTGCACGCCGCGCTCGAGGAGCCGGCGCCGCGACGCAACGGGACCGCAGGCCAGGCCGCGGCGGCCGTCGAGCGCGCCGCCGCGCCGCTCGCCTTTCGCGCCGTGCGGCGGCACGCTGCTGCACACCCTCGTCGCCGCGGGTCGCCGGCCGTCGGCACGGACGTCGGCGAGGAGGCGGCGGCCCGCTGCCTCGACGGGCAGCGGCTCGGGCACCTCCTCGACGCCACGGGCGCCGGGGCGCGGGATCGCTGATACCCCGTCCCGGGTGCGTCACACGTGCGTTGGAGGCCGCGGGGTGCACGCGGCGGACGCGCTGCTCGCCGGCGGGGCGCCGAGAGCGCCGGTGGCGGTCGAGGCCGCGGGCGTTCCCTTCCTCGGCCGTGCCGAAGGCGGCGGGAGGCGCTCGACACGGCGGGGCCGGGAGGAGCGCGGCGTCCCCGCACCAACCGGTGAAGGCGGTCGATCCCGCAGCGCACGTCCGAAGCGCGGGCGGATGTTCCGCGGGTGTGCGGGCAGGCGCCCGGCACGCCTCCGCGACGGGGGCGCGGTGGCGCGTACGCTCCGGGCGCCGGCGCGTACGTAAGCTGACCGTCGGCGCACGGCGGCGGTGCCGTGCGCCGAGCCACCGAGGAACGGCGCGTGACCGCGTCACAAGGGAGGACGACCGCCTTGACCGACGCCCCGACCCCCGAGAGCAACGAGCCCGCGCACGACCCCGAGGTGCTCGAACTCGCCCAGCGCGTCTTCGACCTGGCGCGGAAGGGCGACTCGGCGACCCTCGCCGCCTACGTCGACGCGGGCGTCCCCGTCAACCTCAGCAACGACCGCGGCGAGTCCGTCCTCATGCTCGCCGCCTACCACGGCCACGCGGAGGCCGTGAGCGCCCTCCTCCAGCGGGGAGCCGACCCCGACCGCGCCAACGACCGCGGGCAGACGCCCCTCGCCGGCGCCGTGTTCAAGGGTGAGGAGGAGGTCGTACGTGTCCTCCTCGATGCCGGGGCCGATCCGGAGGAGGGGCAGCCCTCGGCCGTCGAGACGGCGCGGATGTTCGACAAGTTGGAGCTGCTCGACCGGAGTTGAGGGGGTGCGGCGCCGGGTTCGAGGTCCTCCTCCGCAACGCCCGCCACATGCCGGCGAGTACCCCGGGCCCCCGTACGGCAGCCTCCCGTCCGAACTTTTCGGCCGCCGCGTGGAGTTCGCCACGCGGCGGCACCGGCCCGCGGTACGACACGGGCTAGCTGCGCTGCCGGTCGCCAGCATCCACCGATGTCGGCGGCGGGCCGCCCACGACGTGGGCCACCACGCACGCCACGTTGTCGGGTCCGCCCGCGGCGTCCGCGAGCCGCATCAGCTCGGTCACCGCATCCGCCGGCTCGGCGTGCGAGGCGAGGGCGGTGCGCACGCGCCACGGTGGGACGGCCGCGCCGAGGCCCTTCGAGCAGAGCAGGAACCGGTCGCCTGCGCGCGCCTCGTGGAGGCCGAACTGCGGGGAAGCGCCGCCTTCGGTCGTCAACGCCTTGAGCAGCAGGGTGCGTTGCGGGTGGGACTCCGCTTCCTCCGGCGTCAGCTCACCGGCGCCGACCATCGCGGCGACGTGCGTGTGGTCCTGGGTGAGCCTGCGGAAACTGTCGCCGCGCAGCAGGTAGGCGCGCGTGTCGCCGATGTGGGCCAGCGCCAGGCGATCCTCGGCGAGGAGCAGCGCGGTGAGCGTCGTACCCGCGTCTCCCGCGTCGGCCGCGCCGTCCGACGTGGCGCGGGCGGCGGCCGAGGCACGGTCGAGCAGCAGGCGCAGTGTCGCCAGCGCTCCCTCGGGCGCCGCGGGCGCCTCGCCGGCGGTGAGCGCGCCGACGGCGGCGCTGCTCGCCTCCCGGCCGAGCGGCCCGAAACCGTCGGCGACGGCGAGGAGTCGGGTGTCGGCGTACGCGACGTCCTGGTTGCCGGGGCGTACGCGGCCCGCGGCGGATTCGGCGGCGTACCGCAGAGTGAGCGGGGTCCCCTTCTCCCGGGGTGCGGTCATCGGCTCTGCCCTTCGTGTCAGTTCGTCGACGAGGAGAGAGGCGAGCTCCCGCCAGGCCGCGTGCGCCGCCTCGCGCTCCGACCGGAAGGCACGGACGGCGCCTGCCTGTTCGGCCGGAGGCAGGTAGCGCAGCTCCGTGATCCGGGCCAGCGGCATCCCGAGCCGGCGCAGCCAGGCGACGAGCCGTGCCTCGGCCAACTGGCCCTCGGCGTAGTAGCGGTAGCCGGTGGCCGGGTCGACGTGGGCGGGGCGCAGCAGCCCGGTGCCGTCGTAGAGGCGGAGCGCCTTCTGCGAGAGGCCCGCGGCGCGGGCGAAGGTACCGATCGTGAGCAGCCGCACGCTCTTCCCCTCCTCGTCCCCGGGCTTCGGGCCCGGGGACGCACACGCTGCGGGCTGCCCCAGGGGGAGAGTCAACTGTTCAGGGCTTGCGGGCGACGGCGCCGTAGAAGGAGACCTCCGCGTCGCTCAGCTCCGGCCGCTCCTCCGGTCGCCACCTGTGCACCAACTGCACTCCGGGGTCGAGGAGTTCGAGGCCGTCGAAGAACCTCGCGAACTCCTCGCCGGTGCGCCCCTGTATGTGGTTGCCGCCCCGCCGGTACAGCTCCTCGATGCGGCGGCCCTCCTCCGGTGCGAGGTCGTTGGTGGCGTGCGAGAGCACCAGGCAGCTCCCGGACGGGAGGCGCTCCACCATCGTGCCGACGAGGTCGTGCGGGTCGAGTTCGTCGGGGAAGAAGTGGAGCAGCGCGACGAGGGAGAGGGCGACGGGTTGCGTCAGGTCGAGGACGGCGCGGACGCGTTCGTCGTAAAGGAGGTCGTCGGTGCGTACGTCCGACTCGACGTAGGCGGTACGGCCCTCCGCGGTGCCGTGCATCAGCACGTCGACGTACTCGAGGACCATCGGGTCGTTGTCGGCGTAGACGACGCGGCACTCCGGCGCGACCTGCTGTACCACCTGGTGGAGGTTGGGCTCCGTGGGGATGCCGCTGCCGAGGTCGAGGAACTGGCGGATGCCGTGCTCTGCTGCGAGGGCGCGGACCGCCCGCTGCATGAAGGCGCGGTTCTGCCGCGCCCCGGTGCGGGCGAACGGAACGGCCCTGAGCACCTCTTCGGCCGCCTCCCTGTCGACGCCGAACCAGTCCTTGCCGCCGAGGTAGTAGTCGTACATCCGCGCCGGGTGCGGACGGGTGGTGTCGATCTCCTGTCGGGTCTCGGTCATATCCGCTCTCTCGTGGGCGACGTGGGCCTGCGCGGGGCCGTGCAGGTCCCGCGGAGCAACTCTCCCCGATCCTGCAGCCGTTGACGACGCTTTCCCGCACCTTCCCGCCCCGTCGCTCAGCCGGCGGCCGCCTCCTCCAACTGCGCGATGTCGAGCCTGCGCATGCCGAGCATCGCCTGCATCGCGCGCTCCACGCGCTGCTGGTCGGCGTCGCGCAGCAACTCCTGGAGCACGCGGGGCACGATCTGCCAGGAGAGCCCGTACCGGTCCTTGAGCCAGCCGCACTCCACCTCCTCGCCGCCCTCGGTGAGCGACGCCCAGAGCCTGTCGATCTCCTCCTGGGTGTCGCGTTCGACGGAGAGCGACACCGACTCGTTGAAGCGGAACGGAACCTTCCCTCCGTTGAGCGCGATGAACTGCCGTCCCTCCAACTCGAAGACGATCGTCATCACAGAACCCGTCTCGCCCGGGCCCGCCTCGGGGTAGCGCTGCACCTCCAGCGTGCGCGCGCCGGGGAAGAGCGAGGTGTAGAACTCCACGGCCTCCTCCGCGTCGCCCTCGAACCACAGGCAGGTCTTGATCTTCTGGTTCTCGCCGTTCCGGCTGCTCTCGGTCACTCGTCTCTCCCTTGCGGCTTCGGTGCGAGCGCCGGCCCGGCGCCGGCCTCACCCTCTATCGACCGCCGGGACTCCCGTGGGTCATCGCCCGATGCCCCGCGCGTTCCACCGCAACGGGCGCAGACGACGGGCGCCCGGCACACGCCGGGGCGCGCGGCAGACGGACACGCGCTCGACACCTACCGGCCCGCCGTGTCGAGGCCGACCGCCCCCCATCCGGCCACCGCCGCCCGCGAGTTCGACGCGCGTCCGGCCCCGCACGGCAGCCGACGGCACCGCGGCTGGTGGCCGCCCAGACCGCCGGCTTCAGCACTCCGCGCACGACGCGCGAACGCGCGAGAAAACGCCCCGCGCACCGCCGCCTCGCGGACTCCGGGCGGGCGGTCGCGGCGTCCCCTACACACCCGACGCCCGCCGGCCCGCTCCTCACGAGGCAGCCCGCCCGCGCTCGCCCACGGCGGAGAGCCACAGCAGCCACCGCCCCTGGCACCCGCTACAGTCCCGTCCATGAGTGACCGACCCGCATCGCCTCTCGGCACGTTCGACTCCGTCCAACGCGCCCTCGACGCCGCCGAGATGCTCGCCGCGCCCACCGCCGACGCGCTGAAGAACTGGGCCGCGTCCGACAGCGCCGAAGCGGCGCTCTTCGTCGACACCGACCCGGAGAAGGCGGACACGGCCGTCTTCTGCGAGACCTACGGCGTACCGCTGGAGGCGTCCGCGAACTGCGTCATCGTCGCCGCCAAGCGCGGCGGCGAGACCACCCTCGCGGCGTGCGTCGCGCTCGCCCACACCCGCATCGACGTCAACCGCGCCGTCCGCAAGCACCTCGGCGCACGCAAGGCGTCGTTCGCGCCGACGGAGACGGCCGTCGAGGAGACGGGCATGGAGTACGGCGGCGTCACACCGCTCGGACTGCCGCCCGAATGGCCCCTGTTGATCGACGAGGAGGCGGTGCGTGCCCCGTACGTCCTCGTCGGAAGCGGCCGCCGCCGGGGCAAGCTGATCCTCCCCGGCAGCGCACTCGCCCGGCTCCCCGGCGCGGAAGCGGTGCCCGGACTCGCGGGCTGACGCGGCACCTCGCCCTCCCGCGAAGCAGGCAACCGCGCTGCGAGGCCGAGGAGTTCGGTGCTCGGGCCGGGACTCACACCCCCGCGCTCCCGTCGATCCGCTCCCTGAGCAGGTCGGCGTGGCCGCAGTGCCGCGCGTACTCGGCCGTCGTGTGCGCGAAGATCCACCGCAGGCTCACCTCCGCCGCGCCGACCTCCAGCGCTCTCCCGGCGCAGTTGGCGCGCGCCCAGGCGATCTCGCCCTCCCGGATCGCGAGGGCGTCCTCACGGGTGACCCGCTCGGAGAGCCGCGAAGCCGCCGTCGGGCGCGGACGGGTCGCCGTCGGGCTCGTGGATCGGCCGGATCCGTTCGCCTGCCCACACCCGGCGGAACCAGTTGCGTTCGACCTCCGAGAGGTGCTGGACGAGTCCGAGGAGCGTGAGCGCGGAGGGAGTGGCCGAGGCGGTGCGCAGTTGCGTCTCGCTCAGTTCCGCGCACTTCAGCGCGAGCGTGGCGCGGTAGAAGTCCGGCCATCCCTCCGAGGTCGTGCGCTCGTCGGCGGCCAGCGGCGGCATGAGGCGATCCGGCGGCGTCGTGGAGGCATCGTGCCAGGCGGGTACGACAGGCCCCGGTTCAGGCGTCGCGCACCGCGAAGAGCGCGACCGTCTCGTACCCCATCGCCAAGCGACCTCCCCGGGCGTCGATCGCCTCCGCCATCCCCGACAGCAGTGCCTCGCGCTCGTCCGGCCGCAGCCGGAGGACGTCGCCGTGGGTGAGCACCTGTTCCAGCCACTCGTCACGCGCGTACGGACGCTCCCACTCGACGCGCCGCTCCTCGGGAACCCCGAACCCGCCTGCCTCGCGCAGGACTTCGACCGCCCGAGCGAAGAGCCGCGAATAGCCGCCGAGGCTCTCCGGCGACCAGGGGTTGAACGGCGCCTCGGGCACGGCGCGGCGGTAGACCTCGGCGAAGGCCTCCGCCACCTCAGCAGAGGGGTTGAACGTGTTCCACGCCGGCGCCAGCAACCCGCCGGGCGCCAGTACCCGGGCGGCCTTGGCCGCGCCGGCGGCGGCGTCCACCCAGTGCCAGGACTGTCCCGAGACCACGGCGTCGAAGGTGCGCCCCGCCGGTTCCCACTCCTCGAAGGCGGCCACCTCGACGTCGAGCCCCGCACGGCGCGCGAACTCGGCCATCCGCGCGTCGACTTCGACGCCCAGCACCCGGCAGCCCACCGCCCGTAGCTGCTGCCCGAGGATGCCCGTACCGGTGCCGACGTCGAGCACCTCCCTGCCCGGGCTCGCGGCGACGACCGCCGCCACGAGCTCGTCCGGGTACCGGGGCCGTGCACGGTCGTACCGCGCGGCGTCCTCGCCGAAGGACTCCGCCATCGGGTGGCTGCGGTGGGGTTCGGGTGCGTCGGTGGGAGGCATCCCCTCACCTTCGCGGAGCGGCGGAGGGGGCTCAAGTGTGGGATTAAGACCGGCGCCTGGCACCGACGGGCGCGCCGGCCGGCGCGCAGACATGTCGCACCGGGCGACTGCAGGAGTACATGAGCTGCCGAACCGGAAGCCCCAGCCATCGACTTGTCGAATATCGATATGCTCGACTAGCCTCCGGCATATCGAGAATCGATAAGGAGAGGCTTGATGAACACGCGCCTGACGAGGACTCTGGCCTCGGTGACCCACACCCTGGCCGTGCTCTGCGGTCTCGCATTTCTCGGCAAGGCGGTCGCGCACATGCTCGACGACGGGGCGGTCTGCGCGGAGACGCACTTCTGGCACAACGCCCGGCTCGCGGACGAGTTGCCGATCAGCAAGGGGGTGGAAGCCTCCAGCAGCGCCGCGCAGCTCTGCCAGGAGAGCCCCTCCGTGAGTCAGCGCGCCGCCGACCTCGGAGGCGAACTGCCTTGGCTGCTGGTCGGCTTCGTCGTGCTGCTGCTCATCTCCCGGCTGCTGAAGGCCGTTCTGCAGCAGGGACCGTTCACCGATGCGGTGTCACGACGGCTCTCCGTTCTCGGATGGACCGTCGCCGCGGGCACACCGCTGAGCGGCCTGGTCGTCGGCTGCTCGCAGTCCTGGCTCGTCGGAAGCATGGCGCCGATAGCAGGTGCCGAACCGACGGTCTCCGGACCGCTCGTCCTCATCCTCGTCGGCCTCGCCGCAGTGATCATGGGGAGGATCATGCGCGAGGGCGTGCGTATGCGGGAGGACCTCGAAGGGACCATCTGATGCCCGAAGACGAAACCCCCGCCATCCGGATTCACCTTGACCGGCTCCTGGCCGCACGCGGCATGACGCTCACCGAGCTGTCCGCGCAGGTGGGCATCACCGTCGTCAACCTGTCCGTGCTCAAAAACGGGCGGGCCAAGGCCATCCGCTTCTCGACCCTGTCGAGGATCTGCGAAGCCCTGCGGTGCCAACCCGGCGACCTCATCACCCACGACCCCGCCGAGCCGCCCTGATAAACACCCCGCGGCGTGCACGACGCCAAGCAGTCCCGCCCCTGCGATAAGCCACTGCCTTGGCCTTCGACCCGGGTCGAAGGTTCAGCGTCGGCGAGATGAGCACGATGACGCGGGAGCCGAACGGTGGCGTACGGCACCGATCGCCTGTTCCCTGACCGGCGACGGCGTTGCCGAACGTGCCGGTCAGTGGCAGAAGGTGCTGTCAGGAGCCGACCGAGAAGAGAGCGAGGAGGGTGTGCGCCTGGTACTGCCCGCTGAGCGGGCGGGGACCGTGGCCGCACTGGCCGCCGCCAAGCAGCAGTGCTGCCCGTTCTTCGACTTCCGTCTCCATGTCGAGTGCCCGCCCGCTGACCGGGGCCGCGGCGCAGGGCGGCTGCTTACCCGGCTCGTGCTCAAGTCGGCCGCGGCCGCTGAAGTTCACCGACGAGCGTGTTCTACCCCGCGAAGAGCAGCCTCCAGCAAGCGACTTGCTTGCAAAAGTTAGCGCCTAGGTGCACTCTTGGGCGCATGGCCTCGCTCAATGTCGGCAACCTCGGTGAGTTCCTCAGGGAGCAGCGGCGCAACGCCAAGCTGTCGCTCCGTCAACTCGCCGATGCCGCAGGGGTGTCCAATCCCTACCTGAGCCAGATCGAGCGGGGCCTGCGCAAACCGAGCGCCGAGATCCTCCAGCAGCTCGCCAAGGCGCTGCGGATCTCCGCGGAGTCCCTCTACGTCCAGGCCGGCATCCTCGACGAGCGCGACCGGGCGGAGTCGCTCCAGGTGCCGGCGGCGATCCTCGCCGACCCGTCGCTCCAGGAGCAGCAGAAGCAGGCGCTGCTCCAGATCTACGAGTCGTTCCGCAAGGAGAACGCCGCAGCGGACGGACCGCCCGGGCAGGGGGAACCGGAGGCCGCAGCGGGCGCCTAGCCTGCCCGGCGCGGCAGGCCGACCAACAGCACACCGAACCGAAGTCCAGCCGTACGACGACAGGTCGCACGGACGGCACCGCACACCCGTCGCCGGTGCCTGGACGCCACACGCAGCACGCGCAAAGGAGTTCGCATGGCCCTCGCAGAGGACGTCCGCAAGACGCTCACCGACCCGACCCCGCTCTACTTCGCGGCCGGCGTCATCGACAAGATCCGCCAGGAGGCCCCCGGCAGGCTCGCCGCCGCGCGCGAGACCGACACCAGGGAACTCCAGGAGAAGCTGGCGCGCCAGGCGAAGGAGACCCAGGCCAAGGTGAGCGAGACCCTCACCGGGCTCGACGCCGACATCAAGCGGCTGCGCGAGCAGGCCCAGCAGTACGCGCTCCAGGGCGTGGGCCTCGCCGCCGAGTACGCGGTGAAGGCGAAGGAGGGCTACGACGAGCTCGCCGTCCGCGGCCGCGGGGCCGTCGCGTCCTGGCGCGGCGAGGACGACGGCCCTGAGGTGAAGGTCGAGCGGACCACGGTCAAGGTCGCCGAGCCGCCGCAGGAGGACGAGCCGGAGCCGGGCCGGAACGCCGCGGCGGAGACCGCGCCCACCGGCGGAACGACGGCCCCCGGCACGTCGCCGAAGGGCGAGGAGTCCTGATCGGCCGCCCGACCCCGGAGCCGCCGAGGCGACGGCTCCGGGTGCGGCGGCCCGCGTGCGGCCGCGCCGCGTGCCCCGGCGTACGCGGCGCCCCCTCCGCGCGCCTGCCTCCGGGAGGAAGGCGCCGTCCGCTCGGTGCACCTTCGGTGCGGCCTTGGGTACGGTTGCGGGCATGCGGGCGAAGCGCAGGATGCCGCCCGGTGGGCGACCGGCCCGTGCTCCACGGACGGCGCGACGGCACGCAGCGACTACCAGGAGAGAGTGAGCACCCATGCTGATGGAGGGCTTCGGGACACTGCTCTGGCTGATCAGCCTTGTGGTGCTCGGGATCGGCATCTTCGCCTTCGTCGATGCCGTCATGCGCAGGGAGGACGCCTACCGCGCCGCGGACAAGCAGACCAAGCGGTTCTGGTTGATCGTCCTCGGCCTCGTGGTCGTCGTGAACCTGCTGCCCTTCGGACTGATCCTGTTCCAGATCATCGGCCTCATCGCCACCATCGTCTACCTCGTCGACGTCCGCCCCGCCCTGAAGCAGGTCATGGGCGGCGGACCGCGCCGGGGCGGCAGCAGCAGCGACGGGCCGTACGGACCGTTCAACGGCCGCTGAGCCGCCGGGGGTCAGGCCCGGTCGAGCAGGAGAACGGCCACGTCGTCGGTGAGTTCGCCCCCGTTGAGCCGCCTGGCGTCGGCCATCGCGCCGTCGAGGAGCTCCTCGCCGCAGGCCCCCGCTTCGAGTTGGCGCCCGATGAGTTCGAGCATGCCGTCCTCTCCGAGGCGCTCGCGCCCGCCGTTGCCCGTCCTGCCCTCGACGAGCCCGTCCGTGTACATCATGAGGCTCCACTCCCCGCCGAGTTCGACCTCGCCGCGGGGCCACCGGGCCTCGGGGAGCAGGCCGAGCGCGGGGCCGCCCTCCTGGTGGGTGAGGAGCCGCGGCGGCGCGCCTCCGCCGGAGAGCAGCGGCGGGGGGTGGCCCGCGAGGCAGACCCCCGCGCTGCGCCCGTCGGGCGCGATGTCGACGGTGCAGAGCGTCGCGAAGATCTCGTCGCTCGCCCGCTCGTGCTCCAGCACGCGCTGGAGGGTGTCGAGGAGTTCGTCCCCGCAGATCCCGGCGAAGGTCAGGGTCCGCCAGGCGATGCGGAGTTCCACGCCGAGCGCTGCCTCGTCGGGCCCGTGGCCGCAGACATCGCCGATCATCGCGTGGACGGTTCCGTCGGCCGTGCGGACGGTGTCGTAGAAGTCGCCGCCGAGGAGCGCCCGGGAGCGGCCGGGGCGGTAGCGCGCGGCGAACCGCAGGTCGCTTCCGTCCAGCAGAGGCCGCGGGAGCAGCCCCCGCTCCAGCCGGGCGTTCTCCTGTGCGCGCAGGCGTGACTCGGTGAGCTGGCGCTGCGCGACGTCGCCGCGCTTGCGCTCGACGGCGTAGCGGACGGCGCGGCTGAGGAGCCGTCCGTCGAGTTCGTCGCGGACGAGGTAGTCCTGGGCGCCGACGCGCACCGCCTCCGCGCCCAGCTCCAGGTCGGCTCCGCCGGTGAGCGCGAGCACGGCATGGCCGGGCGCGAGGCCGAGCACCCGGTGGAGGACGTCGAGCTCGCCGGACTCGTGGGCCGGTGAGTCCTCGGATTCGCCGCGGACGGCGGGGAGTTCGAGGTCGAGGAGGATGCAGTGGACGTCGTCGGTGAGGAGCCGTGCGGCCTCGGTGAGGTTGCGCGCGGTGCGCACCCGCGCCTCGCGCCCTGCCGCGTCGGTGACGGCGGGGATGCGGACGGCGCCGTGCGGGTCGTCCTCGATGACGAGCAGCGTGAGCCCTCCGGCGGCCTTGGTGCGCGCGCTCGGCGCGGAGTCGATCTCCCCGTCGCCGCTCGGCCCGGTGGTGCTCAGCCCTTCGTCCGGCGCCGGCACCTCGGCGTCCGTCTCCCCTTTCCCGCCCCCTTGTTCGGGGAGACGGGCGGCCGGCTCGGGGGCCGACGGGCGCTCCGCGCGTACGGACATCTCAGCTTCCTCTTCCCTCCCCCCGAGGGCAGTCGCGGTGAGCCGAGCGGCACACCACAGGGCCCGGGCGGCGGCTGCGGTTGGTCGGTGCACACGTCGTCCCGGGCTTTCCCGGAGGGACCTTAGCGTCCCGGTGTGTGCGGACGGAATGCCTCAAGGGCCTTCGCCCTTGTCATATGCCCCTGAGCCGAGGGCATTCCACACGAACCCAGCTCCGCATACGGGACGTCGGCATGACCAAACTCACGCGGGTCCGACGGGGCCCGCATGCGCGGGCACCGGGTCACTTGTCGGGCCTGACCACCCCGAGGATCGGCATGGAACCCGCCCCCTCGACGGTGATCTGCCGCCCGGTCCGCGGGGCGTGGAGCACCTCGCCGTCCCCGACGTAGATCCCCACGTGGCTCGCGTCCTTCTTGTAGATCAGCAGGTCCCCTGGGCGCATCCGTTCGACCGGCACCCGGGGAAGGTGCTTCCACTGCTCCTGCGAGGTGCGGGGTATGCGCTCGCCCGCCGCCTGCCAGGCGCGCATCGTCAGGCCCGAGCAGTCGAAGGTGCGCGGGCCCTCGGCGCCCCACTCGTACTCCTTGCCGAGCTGCTTCGCCGCGTACTCCAGCGCGCGCCTGCCCGCCTTCGACGCCTTGCCGTCGATCTTCTCCAGTACCCCGGAGTCGAGCCAGCGTTCCTGCGCCGCGGCGGCTGCCTCGTCCTCCAGCTTCCGCAGCCGCTTGCGCTCCTCCGCCGCGAGCTGCGACTCCAGCCGCTTCGCCTGCTCGAGCTGCCTCTCGATGCGCTTCTTCGCCTTCGCCTTCTTCGCACGGCTCGCGTCGAGGCGTTCCCACTCCGAGGCGGCGTCGTCGGCGTATCCCTGGAGCCGGCTGCGGGTCCCGGAGAGGTCGGCGAGGAACCCCTTCGCCGCCTGCTGCCCCTTGCGCACGAGCGAGGCGGAGTGGAGGAAGGCTTCCGGGTCGTCCTGGAGCATCACCTTGGCCTCGTCGGGCAGCCCGCCGCCGCGGTACTGGGCGCGCGCCATGGCGCCCGCCGTGTCGCGCATCGACGCGAGACGGCGCTCCGTCGACGCGACCCTGCCCCGGAGCTCGCGGACCTTGCCGCGCTGCTTCGACGCCTTCGACTCCGCCGCGTTGTACGCGTCCGTCGCGGAGCCCGCACGGTCGTGGAGCGCGGCGATCTCCTTGCGCACCTGCTCCAACCTGCCCCCGCCGCCGGGCGGTTCGGGCTGCGCGTACGCCGGGTGCACGACGGCGCCCGCGGCCAGCGCCCCCACCGTGCACACCGAGACCAGCGCGCCGCTTCGTGCCGTACGGACCAGTCGCCGCCCCACGCGGAACCCCCTCGCAGCTCCCGCGGCTACCCACAGGTAGCCCTACCGACTCCGCGGATGCTGCCATGCCGGAACGAATTCCGACAGAGGCCCCACAGCCACACCGCCCCGCCGGCGTCGCAGGAGACGACGGCAGCCACCGCTCCGACGGCCGAGATTCACCGCCCGTTCACCGACCCCGGCAGGCCGATTCACTTGTACTGCCTAATTTCGGCCGTACGCCCGAGCCTTCGCACCGAGTCGGGGAGTCGGCCGCCCCCGCCGGGAAGGGGCGCACCCGAGAGGCGCCGACCGGACCACGGGGCCGGCCGGCGCAGCAGGAGCAGAACAACTCACGACACCGAAGGAGACGGGGCCACCGCCCCGCCCCACGTGCGCGCCGCACCGGCGGCGCGGCCATGGAAGGAACTGAACCAACGTGAAGCCTCAGCGCACCAACCGGTCCCGCGCCGTCGCGCTCTGCGCCGTCGCGGCCTCCGGCGCCCTCGTACTCACCGCCTGCGGCTCGGACGACAACTCCGAGGGCGGCGGGGACACCACGAGCAAGGCCGCCGGCAACATCAAGTGCGACGGCGACGGCAAGCTGCTCGCGTCCGGGTCGAGCGCGCAGAAGAACGCCATGGACGTCTGGACGCAGACCTACCAGCAGGCGTGCGACACCACGGAGATCAACTACAAGCCGACCGGCTCGGGCGCCGGCATCCAGGAGTTCCTCCAGGGCAAGACGGCCTTCGCGGGCTCCGACTCGGTGTTGAAGCCGGACGAGGTCCAGCAGTCCCAGAAGGTCTGCAAGGACGGCCGCGCGATCGACCTGCCGATGGTCGGCGGCCCGATCGCCGTCACCTACAACGTCGAGGGCGTCGACGACCTCGTCCTCGACGCCGACGTCCTGGCGCAGATCTTCGACTCCGAGATCACCAAGTGGAACGACAAGGCGATCGCCAAGCTCAACCCCGACGCCGACCTCCCGGACACCAGGATCCAGGCGTTCCACCGCTCCGACGAGTCCGGCACCACCGACAACTTCACCAAGTACCTCAACGCAGCCGCCCCCAAGGCGTGGCAGCACGAGCCGGCCAAGGCATGGCCCACCAAGGGCGGCCAGGGCGCCGACGGCTCCTCCGGCATCGCCACCAACGTCCAGCAGAACGACGGCGCCATCGGCTACGTCGAGCTCTCCTACGCCACCGGCAACGACCTCGACACGGTCGACCTCGACACCGGCGCCTCGGAACCCGTCGGGGCGACCACGGACAACGCGTCGAAGGCGATCGCCGACGCCAAGATCGTCGGCGAGGGCAAGGACCTCGCCCTGGAGCTCAACCACCGCACCAAGGCGCCCGGCGCCTACCCGATCGTCCTGATGACCTACGAGATCGTCTGCGACCGGGGCAACAAGAAGGAGACCCTCGACGCCACCAAGTCCTTCCTCCGCTACACCGCGGGCGAGGACGGCCAGAACGTCCTCACCGAGAAGGGGTACGCACCGCTCCCCGCCGAGATCGCCGCGAAGGTCCGCGAGGCCGTCGACGGCCTCGCCTGACGCAGGCCGGGACCGGGCGCCGCACCCTCGGCGCCCGGCCGGCCGCCCCGCACACCGCCGCCGTCCCGCAGCGGACGCGGCAGAACCCATCCGGTGCACCGCCACGGCCCCGCACGGGGCCCGCACCAGACCGGAGAGCCCATGACCACCGACGCCGTCCACACCCCGCCGGCGCCACCCCCCGAGGAGCGGCCCGACCGCCCCGCGCTCCGAGCCGGCCGCGGCGCGACCCACCGCGGCGACCGCGTCTTCCGCGGGCTCTCGCGCGGGTCCGGGATCACGCTCCTCGTCGTGATGGCCGCCATCGCCGCCTTCCTGAGCTGGCGCGCCGCCATCGCGGTCCAAGCCGACGAGGGCAACTTCCTCACCACCTTCGAGTGGGACGCCAACGCGGACCCGCCCGTCTTCGGCATCGCGGTGCTCGTCTTTGGCACCGCCGTCAGCTCGGTGCTCGCGATGCTCCTAGCGGTGCCGGTCGCCGTCGGGATCGCGCTCTTCATCTCGCACTACGCGCCTCGCCGGGTCGCCGCCGCGCTCGGCTACGTCGTCGACCTCCTCGCCGCCGTCCCCTCGATCGTCTACGGCCTGTGGGGGGCGCTCTTCCTCGTGCCGCACCTGAGCGGGCTCTACGAGTGGTTCGAGCAGTTCCTCGGCTGGACCGGGGTGTTCGGCTACGCGGGAGGGGCACCGCGGTCGCTCTTCACCGTCGGCATCCTGCTGGCGATCATGATTCTGCCGATCGTCACCAACGTCTCGCGCGAGGTCTTCCGGCAGGCGCCGGGCGCCCACCAGGAGGCCGCGCTCGCCCTCGGCGCCACGCGCTGGGAGGTGATCCGGATGTCCGTCCTCCCCTTCGGCCGCTCCGGCGTGATCAGCGCCTCCATGCTCGGGCTCGGGCGCGCGCTCGGCGAGACGATGGCCGTCGCCACCGTCCTCTCGCCGAGCTTCGTCCTCCAGGCAAGCCTCCTCGATCCCGGCGGCGGCACCTTCGCGCAGAACATCGCGGCCGGCTTCAAGGAGGCCGGAACCATGGGCAGGGACGCGCTGATCGCCTCAGGTCTCGTCCTCTTCCTGATCACCCTGCTGGTCAACGGGGCGGCCCGCCTCATCATCGCCCGGCGCAAGGAGTACTCGGGGGCAGCGGCATGAGCAAGACCATGACCAGGCAGACGACTGCGGCGCCCTCGCCCGCGCCGACGCGGCTGCGGCAACCGCGGCTCCCGCGGTGGGCTCCGGCCGCGACCGCCCTCGGCTCCGCCCTCGCCGGCTGCGGACTCGGCCTCGTCGCGGGATGGGAGAGCCGCGTCCAGTGGGGGCTGCTCGCCGCCGCCCTCCACGTCGTCGCGAGCTACCTGCTCGCCGCCGCGGTCGAGGGCCGCAGACAGGCGCGCGACCGCCTGGCGACGAGCGTGGTCTGGGTGAGCTTCCTCGTCGCCGTGATCCCGCTCGCCTCCCTCCTCTGGGAGACGGTCGCGCGCGGCAGCAAGGTCCTCGACGGCTACTTCCTCACCCACTCGATGAACGGCGTCCTCACCCTCGACGAGGGCGGCGGCATTTACCACGCCCTGCTCGGCACGGTCCAGCAGGTCGGCCTCGCCGCCCTCATCGCAGCCCCGATCGGACTGCTCACCGCCGTCTACCTCGTCGAGTACGGGGGCGGACGGCTCGCCTCCGCCATCACCTTCTTCGTCGACGTGATGACCGGCATCCCCTCGATCGTCGCCGGGCTCTTCGTCCTCTCGTTCTGGATCATCCTGCTGGACTTCGGCTACTCCGGGTTCGCCGGCGCCATGGCGCTCGCGATCCTGATGATGCCGATCGTCGTCCGCTCGACGGAGGAGATGCTCAAGCTCGTCCCGAACGAGCTCAGGGAGGCGTCGCTCGCCCTCGGCGTACCGCGGTGGAAGACGATCCTCAAGGTCGTGCTCCCCACCGCCGTCGGCGGGATCACCACAGGCGTGATGCTCGCGGTCGCCCGCATCGCCGGTGAGTCGGCACCCGTGCTCCTCCTCGTCTTCGGCTCGGCGCAGATCAACGCCAACCCGTTCGAGGGCGCGCAGTCCTCGCTCCCCTACTACATCTACGAGCAGTGGGCGAACGGCAACGCCCCCTCCTACGACCGCGCCTGGGCCGCCGCGCTGGTGCTCATCGCCTTCGTCATGGCGCTGAACCTCGTCGCCCGCGGCCTCGCCCGCTGGAAGGCGCCAGCGCAGGGCCGCGGTTGAGGCGCGCGGCCGACCAGACCCGAAGAACCACCGTCCGGGCGCGAGCGCGGACACCCGAGGAAGCGAAGTGAGTGACATGGCCAAGCGCATCGATGTGAGCGGCCTTACGGCCTTCTACGGCGGCTTCCGCGCCATCGACGACATCTCCATGACCGTCGAGCCCCGCTCGGTGACCGCGTTCATCGGCCCCTCGGGCTGCGGCAAGTCGACGTTCCTCCGCACCCTGAACCGGATGCACGAGGTGACGCCGGGCGGCCGCGTCGAGGGCAAGGTGATGCTCGACGACGAGGACCTCTACGGCAGCGGGATAGACCCGGTCGCGGTCCGCCGCACCGTCGGCATGGTCTTCCAGCGCCCCAACCCCTTCCCGACGATGTCCGTCTACGAGAACGTCGCGGCGGGGCTGCGGCTCAACGGCGGCCACCGCAAGGCCGCACTCGACGACGTCGTCGAACGGTCGCTGCGCGGCGCCAACCTGTGGGAGGAGGTCAAGGACCGGCTCCACAAGCCCGGTTCGGGGCTCTCCGGCGGGCAGCAGCAGCGGCTCTGCATCGCCCGGGCGATAGCCGTCGAACCGCAGGTGCTGCTGATGGACGAGCCGTGCTCGGCGCTCGACCCGATCTCGACGCTCGCCATCGAGGACCTGATCGAGGAGCTCAAGTCCGCGTACACGATCGTCATCGTGACCCACAACATGCAGCAGGCGGCCCGGGTCTCGGACCGCACGGCCTTCTTCAACCTCGCCGCCGTCGGCGAGCCGGGGAAGCTGATCGAGATCGACGAGACCGAGCGGATCTTCTCCAACCCCAGCGTCCAGGCGACCGAGGACTACATCTCGGGGCGCTTCGGCTGACGCCGCCGAGCCCCGGCTGCCTCGCGGTGCTGCATGGCGGTGCCACCGCGGGCCCGCCCGGCCCCCGGCCCGCTCGGCGGGTGCCCGGGGGCCGGGTTCGTGCGCCGGGGCGCGTCAGCCGAAGAAGAGGAGCACCAGCCAGTAGCAGACCGCGGCGGAGACGGCCGCCGCCGGCATGGTGATGAACCAGCCGAGGACGATGTTCTTCGCGACGCCCCAACGCACCGCCGAGACGCGCTTGGTGGCGCCGACGCCCATGATCGCCGAGGTGATGACGTGGGTCGTCGAGATCGGCGCGTGGAACATGAAAGACGCGGTGTACATCACGGAGGCCGCCGTCGTCTCGGCCGCGAAGCCCTGCGGCGGGTCCAGCTCGATGATGCGGCGGCCGAGCGTCCGCATGATCCGCCAACCGCCGGCGTAGGTACCGAGCGAGAGCATCATGGCGCAGACGATCTTCACCCAGACCGGGATCTGGTCGCTCTGCTGGACGTCGGCGATGGTGAGCGCCATGACGACGACGCCCATCGTCTTCTGCGCGTCCTGGAGGCCGTGCCCGAGCGCCATGCCGGCGGCCGAGACGGTCTGCGCGATGCGGAAGCCGCGCTTCGCGCGGTGCGGGTTGGCCTTGCGGAAAAGCCACATGATGGCGCACATCACGAGGTAGCCCAGGCCGAGGCCGATGATCGGCGAGATGAACATCGGCAGCACGACCTTCTCGAGCACACCGCTCCAGAAGACCGTGATCCCGCCCGCGAGCGCGGCCCCGACGAGGCCGCCGAAGAGCGCGTGGCTGGAGGAGGAGGGGAGGCCGAAGTACCAGGTGATCATGTTCCAGATCACCGCGCCCACGAGTCCTGCGAAGAGGATCGCCATGCCGGAGTCGCCGTGCGGGGTCTCGATCAGCCCCTCGCTGACGGTCTTGGCGACGCCGCTGCCGAGGAACGCGCCGGCGAGGTTCATCACCGCGGCCATCGCGAGCGCGGCCCGCGGGGTGAGCGCCCTCGTGGAGACGGAGGTGGCGATGGCGTTCGCCGAGTCGTGGAACCCGTTGGTGTACGTGAAGAGGAGTGCGATCCCGACGGTCAGGATCAGCGCGAACGTGTCCACGGAAGGTCAGGACTCCTTGACCGCGATGGTCTCGACCGTGTTGGCCACGTGCTCGAAGGCGTCGGCCGCCTCCTCCAGCACGTCGACGATCTGCTTGAGCTTCATGACCTCGATGGCGTCGTACTTCCCGTTGAAGAGGTGCGCGAGAAGCTTGCGGTGGATCTGGTCCGCCTGGTTCTCCAGTCGGTTCACCTCGATCCAGAACTCGGTGAGGTTGTCCATGGTCCGCAGGTTGGGCATCGCCTCCGCGGTGAGCTCGGCGGCCCGGGAGAGCACCTCGATCTGGTGCGCCACTCCGCGCGGCAGCTCCTCCATCTCGTAGAGGACGACGAGATCGACCGCCTCTTCCATGTAGTCCATGATGTCGTCGAGCGAGGAGGCGAGTTTGTAGATGTCCTCGCGGTCGAACGGCGTGATGAACGAAGAGTTGAGCTGGTGGAAGATCGCGTGGGTGGCGTCGTCGCCCGCGTGTTCCGCTGCGCGCATCCGCTCGGCGATCTCGGCACGTGCGGAGGGTTCCGCCCCGAGCAGTTCCATGAGGAGTTTCGAGCCGGTCACGATGTTGTCCGCGGAAGCCGCGAACATGTCGTAGAAGCTCGTCTCCCTTGGGGTAAGACGAAAGCGCACTAGGGTTCCTCGGATGCCTCGGTATCGGTCCTGTTGATGCTAGGCGCACCATCCGGCCACGGCGAACCGGCGTTCCCAGTGTCGCTTATCGCGGTGGCTGGCTTGAATCTGCCTCCGAGGAAACCGTTACCCTATACCCGGGCGGGGTATAGCCGACGCAGGTGTCCAGAGGCTCCGCGCAGGGGTCCCGCCGAGGCAGTCGCCGCATCCGGACCGGCGCCTCCGTCGTCCCCGTACCGCAACCGCCCCCGCGCCCGTACCGTCTTGAGGCAGGCGCACGCAGAAGCCCCCAGGAGGACCCCGTGACCACCGAGCCCGACCAGTGCTCCGCGCACGCCGCCACCGGCGAGCACGGCTACACCAAGGACAAGGAGGCGCACCTCAAGCGGCTGCGCCGGATCGAGGGCCAGGTCCGCGGGCTCCAGCGGATGGTCGAGGAGGACGTCTACTGCATCGACATACTCACGCAGGTCTCCGCCTCGACGAAGGCCCTCCAGTCGTTCGCGCTGCAACTCCTCGAGGAGCACCTGCGCCACTGCGTCGCGCACGCGGCGGTGGAGGGCGGCGAGGAGATGGACGCCAAGGTCGAGGAGGCCACGGCTGCCATCGCGCGCATGCTGCGCACCTGAGGCGAGCGGCGGGTGAGGCGGCTCACGCGGGCCCGCGCTCACCCGCGAGGCGGGGCGGCAGCACCCCGTCGAGCTCCGCGGGGGCGCGGTTGAGGACCTCGTCGATCCGCTCCCGGCTCAGACGTTCCTCTCCGGCCTCCTCTGCGGCCGAGGCGGCGATCATCAACTCGCCGCAGAGCTCGATCTCCGCGAGGGCGACGTGGTCCTGCACCGCGGACCGGCGACCCTGACGCACCCGGCGGCCGGCGGCGGCGCCGCGCCCTGAGGGCGTCGTCGGCGTCGACACACACATCACCTCCTGTGCCCGCCGTCGCAACGCGTGGCACACGCACTCCGGTAACTCCGGGACGCCTCCCCAGAGTAGGGAGGTACGCACCGTCCGGGCATGGCACTTCCGAACCATTCGCCACCCGCCCGTCACGGCCCCGCCCGCGCCACGGCCGCCGAAGCCGCCGCACCGCGGTCAGGAGTGCGCGACCCGGCCCGAGTAGATCTCGCCCCGTGCCGGAGCGGCGACCCGTACCGCCGTACCGAAGCCGTGGAGCCGGACCGTCGAGGAGACGGGGACTCCGGCCGTGCCCTCGCCCCCGGTGTAGCTGAAGCGGTGGGTGACCTCCCTGAGCCGCCCCTGCCCGTCGAGGTAGGCGTCAAACGGGACGTGAGTGCGCGCGAACGCACGCTCGGCGGCGGCGAGTTGCTTCCTCGCCCCGGCGGGCGCGGCGCGCACGGCGCGTGCCAGCGCGGCCGTCCCCGTGAAGTGCCAGACGCGCACGCCGTCGCGCCGCTCCACCGCGCGCAGAGTGACGCCGCGTGCCCCGCGGAGGAGTTCGGCCGCGACGAGCGGGTCGGTCGCGCCCGCGGTGACGAGGTTGCCGTCCGGCGCCTGCTCCGTGCCGACCCGGACCCACTTGCCCTGCGGCACCCCTGCGCCCCGGTTCTTCATGTACAGCGCGCCGGGCGCCAGCACCTCGGTGACCGTACGGCGCTCGCCCGCGCGTGCGCCGGAGGCGCCGGGCGGGAGCGATACGCGCAGGCGGCCGGTGCGCTGCACGTAGTCGAAGACGCCCGCGCCCTCCAGGGTCACGCGGGTGCCGCCGCTCGCCGTCTCCATCGCGGTACGGACCTTCGACGTCCCGGTGGCGGCGAGCGTCGCCGCCGCCCGGCGCACCTGCTCGGGCCCCGGAACCGTGCGCTCCGCGGGAGCGCCCGCGCGGGCGCAGCCGCCCGCACCGAGCACGCCGGCGAGCAGAGCGGTGCCGAGCACCCCGGGCAGCAACGCCTGTCGGCCCTGCCCTCGTGCCCGCACCCTCATCGTCCGCAGTCCCTCGCCGCCGGCTCACTCCTCGTCCACTGACGAGTGCAACGAGGCGCGCCGGCCGCCCGTCACGGCCGGCGGAGGAACGTACCTGCGGGGGCGCGGAGGATCAGGCGGCGAGGTCGCTGTTCCGGTTCTCGCGCTCACCGCCCGCCGCACCGCCGCCGGAGCGCTGCGTGACGGGGCCCGCCCAGATCAGCGTGGAGAGCAGCGAGAGGCGCATCGCGTGGCGCACCAGGGGCGTCAGCGCCCACATCGCGAGCGGAGCCAGCAGCAGCGCGACCGCGGTACCGAGCGCGAGCCCGCCGACGACGTCCGTCGGGTAGTGGACGCCCATGTACACCCGGCAGAAGCACTCCAGCACCGCGAGCAGGATCGCGACGATCCCGTACTTGCGGCTGACGAGGAGGATGCCGACGGCGATCGCCATGGTGAGGGTCGCGTGGTCGCTGACGAAGGAGTAGTCCGTCTTCCCCTCGACGAGGACCTCCAGGTCCTGGTGGTCGAGGAAGGGGCGGGGACGCTCGACCAACTCCCGGATCGGGTAGTTGACGAGCAGTGCGATCACCGCGGCCAACGGTGCCCAGACGAGGCCGGCGAACCCGCTCGCCGCCTCCTGCTGCGTCTCGCGCTTGCGCACGATGCCCCACCACGTCCACAGCGCCAGCGCGACGAGGCCGAAGGCGATGCCGTACTCGCCGATGAACTCCATCGTGCGGTCGGTCCAGCCGGGGGCGTCCTTCGCCAGGCCGTTGATGTCGTAGAGCAGGTCGACATCGGGGTTGTCCCAAACAGCCATCGTGGTGCGGCCCTTTCACTCTGCTCTGCGTCGTCGCCGGTGCGGCCGGCGGCCTGCCCGTCTGCTTGCCGATCCCCCGCGGCTGCCGGAACCCGTACGGGGTTCCGTACACCCCCACTAGAACGCCGCCGGGCAGTGACAGCGTTCCGCCCTGCGGCCAAGATCACCCGGACGTTATCGAAGGGTGACTCCCTTCTCGGGGCCGGGGCGCGGGCTCATCCCGCTGTCGGCCGGGTCGCTCCGAAGTAGTTGGGGGTGTCGATCGGATCGAATCGGATCTCCGCGCCCGTGTACGGCGCATCGATCATGTGGCCTCCGCCCACGTAGATGCCGACGTGGTCGATGGAGCGCGGGTCGTCGAGGTCGGTACCGAAGAAGACGAGGTCGCCCGGGAGGAGCTCGTCCCGCTCCGGGTGCGGCCCCGTGTTCCACTGGTCGTTGGCGACGCGGGGCAGGTCGACGCCGACGCTCTTGTACGCCGCCTTCGTCAGGCCCGAACAGTCGAACCTGCCGTTGTCCTCGGGCGTCCCGTCGCCGCCCCAGAGGTACGGGGTGCCGAGTTTCTCCTGCGCGTAGTAGATGGCGCCGGCCGACTGCTTCGAGGGCTCCACCTTCTGCTTGCTGGAGGCGAACGACTTCTCCAGCTTCCGGATCGTCGAGACGTAGTTCTCGGTCTCGCCGTACGGGGGCACGCCGTCGTACTTGATCACCGCGTAGGCGCCCGCGTTGTAGGCGGCGAGCATGTTCTCCGTGGGGTCGCCCGAGGCGTCCGAGACGTACTCGGCGAGCTTGCAGTCGTAGCTCGCCGCCGACGGTATGGCGTCCTTCGGGTTCCAGACGTCGGCCTCGCCGTCGCCGTCGCCGTCGAAGCCGTGCGCCGCCCAGGTCTCCGGGATGAACTGGGCGATGCCCTGCGCCGCCGCGTGGCTCTGCGCGTCCGCGCGGAAGCCGCTCTCCTGGTAGAGCTGGGAGGCGAGGAGCGCCGGGTTGAGGGCGGGGCAGAGGTTGCCCCACTTCTGCACCAGCCCCGAGTAGGCGGCCGGGACGGTGCCGCGTGCAAGGCTGACGGACGTGTTGCCCGCACCGCCGGCGAGGTTCGCCGCGGCGACGTACGTCCCCACGACGAGCAGCGCGACGAAGAGCGCGAGCAGCCCGAGTGCTCCGCCCGCGCCCAGCAGCCAGACCTTCTTCCCCTGCACGCTCCAACCCTCCCCCATCGCCCGCGTGTTCAGTACCGCTCCCGGGTGAACGGCGTGAACGCGTCCACCGCCCGGCGGACACCGCGCGTACGCACGACCGTACGGGGGCCGCCGAACTCCGTCGCCCGGCCCGGGAGGTGGCGCCCCGTCAGGATACGGATCGGCGAGCAGCACACCGTCATGGCACAATCCGAGGGGACAACCCTCGGACTAGGTCGGTGAGTTCACCATGTTCCTGGCGGCTGACAAAGGCGATATCACCACCATCATCGGCGGCATCGCGCCCGACTGGGGCCCCTTCGGCTCCCTGGGCAACGAAGCCCGCGTGATGATCGAGGTGGTGATGGCGATAGCGATCCTCCTCTGCCTCGGCATCGCCATCTGGGGAGCCGCGAAGCAGCGGATCGGCGCGACGGCGCTCCGCGACACCTTCTCGGCCGAGCAGGGCAAGGGCCTGATCGTCGCGGGGCTCACCGGCGTCTTCATCATCGGCTCGCTCGGCACGCTCTTCACGATCGTCTACGGGATGGCGGTCTAGCCCGGCGCCCACTGCGCCCTGACGCGCCCGGCGACCGCCACGAGCAGCGCGCACGCGAGGAGCACCCCCGTGACGAGCACCGGCTCCGGCGTCCACGTCGCCCCGAGGACCGCGACCGCGCAGCAGGGATAGACGCCGCGGACCAGCCGGGTGCGCTGGAACGGCCGCAACTGCAGGTATTCGACGGCGAGTACGTAGACGGCGACCGGCACCGTCACCGTGGATCCGGCCTCCGCCTGCGTCAACTCCGTGCCCCCGATGGCCTGGTGGGCCGCGACCACGAGCCCGGGCCCGACGGCCGCGGCGCCGGCGAAGACCAGGACGTGCCCGTACCCCCAGGCCAGCACGGAGCGCAGCGACCCGGCCCGTCGGCGCATCATCGCGTGCGCCGGGAGCGCGAAGTACTGCCACCACATCGAGAAGACGATCAGCAGCCCCCCGGCGATCACGCTCGTCAATTCGCCGAAACCGGCGTGCACCTCCCCTTCGACGGCCTCCTGCACGTCCCTCGTGGCGGCCGAGATGCTCTCGCCCAGGACGATGATCGTGAAGAGCCCGTACCGCTCGCTGATGTGCGAGGTGTGCCACGGCGTCACCGCACGCCGCTCGGCCGCGACCGGAACCGCCACCTCCAGCAGCACCCCGAGGAGGAACCACCACGGCTGCCAGGACTCGGGGAGGAAGAGCCAGACGAGCCAGGCGAGTTCGGCGACGCCGATGCCGCCCGCGTACCGGAGGCAGGCGCTGCGGCGTCCCCCGTCGGGTTCCCCCGCCGCCGCCCTGAGCCACTGCGCCACGAGGGCCGTGCGCATGACCGCGTACCCCAGGATCGGGACGGTCAGGTCGAGTTGGTCGAACGCCCTCGGCACCCCGGCTGCGAGGACGAGCACGCCGGCGATCTGCACGAGCGTGGCGATCCGGTAGGGGACGTCGTCCGTGTCGTAGGCGGAGGCGAACCAGGTGAAGTTCATCCACGCCCACCAGATCGCGAAGAACGTCACCCCGAATCCGAGGAGCCCGGCGCCGAAGTGTCCCTCCACGACGGCGTGTTCGAGCCGGGAGCCCGCCTGCGCGACGGCGACGACGAAGCACAGGTCGAAGAGGAGCTCCAGCGGCGTCGCCGCGCGCCCCTCCTCCTCGTCCGTACGGCCGCGCATGGGGCGGTACCAGGAGAACCTCGGAACCCGGAGCGGTCGGCGGCGGTGCTCACTCATGCACCGATTCCAGGCCGTCGCACCCGCACACGCCCCAACGCCACGCCCCCGCGCCTCCGAACGGTCCCATCGGGAGATGTGACGGAGACTACGAGGACGGCTTGCCGCACACGGACAGTCGCAACGGAACTGCGGCTTCCGGGCCTTGACCGGGACCGTGGCGTCGGCCGAACACCCGGCAACCCTCCACAAGCTGTGGATACCCGTGATACGAGAGTGTCTTGAAGGTGCTTGCGGTGCGTCGGAGCAACCACCGAGCGTAACGATTCACCCTGTGACCCGACTCCCTGAGCGCACCGCGCACATCCGCGCGGTGGCACAGCTAACGTCGGGTGAGGGGACAATGCGGGGGACGGCAGTTGACGGCACATCACCACGCTTGAACGACAGTTGAGCGGCACAGGTCGAGGGGGCACGCCCGACATGAGCATCGGCGACGGCGGCTACGGCGAGCGCGACCACACCGGCGAGGACGGGCCGGCACACGGTCGCGACGCCTCGGGCCGCCTCACCACGAGGACACGCCTCCCCGACGGCGAACGCGTCACCAGACAGCCCGCACGCCCCGGCCGCAGCCTCGTCACCGTCGTCGGCGTCGTCGTCCTCCTCATCGCCGCGATCGCCTTCGCCAACCGCGGCGGCTCCGGCAGCCCCGAAGGCTCCGGCGAGGAAGCCGCCGACGGCAAGGGCGGAGCCGCCCGACCGACGGCGCCCACCGGGAAGAAGCCCGTCGACACCGAGGAGGGCACCATCCCCTCCGGGTTCCCGCGGACGGAACAAGGGGCGCAGAGCGCGGCTGCAAACTACGCGGTGGCGCTGGGGGGCGCGGAGATGTTCGACGCCGACAAGCGCAACGAGGTCCTCGACGCGGTCATCGCGCCGAAGGCGGTCGAGCGGTTCCGCAGCGAGCTGGACGAGACCTACTCCGCTTCGTTCCTCAAGAAGGTCGGTCTCGACAAGGACGGTTCGGCGCCCGAGGGGTACGCCTTCGTCTCGCGTACCACCCCTGTCGGCACCAAGACCGTCGACTACAGCGACTCCGGCGCGACGGTCCAGGTCTGGTGCTCCGGCCTCCTCGGCCTGGCGGGCGAGGGGTCGAAGAAGCCCGTGACCGACAGCTGGTTCACCCTCACGATGAAACTCGCCTGGAACAACGGGGATTGGAAGGCGACCGCGCAGGCCCAGAAGGCCGGTCCCGCGCCGGTGAGCGGTGACAGCACCGCTTCGGGCGCCGAGGAGATCGCGGGGGCCGTCGACGGCTTCGGAGGTTTCACCTATGCCCGCTAGCCGCCTGCGGCTCGCCGCCGTCGCCGGGCTCCTCGTCCCCCTCCAGGCACTCGCTGCCGCGTTCGCTGGCAAGGCCGCGGCCGCGCCCGACGACGACCCCTGCGCGTCGGTTCCGGGCCCCGCGCGGGACTACTGCGAATCCGGCGACGGCAACGGCGGCTCCGGGGGCTCTCCGGGCAGCGGCCCGAGCGATCCGGAGAGCCCGCTCTCCACCCTCGACCCGCTCACCTCCCTCGCCAAGGGCTGCGCCAAGGCCGCGGCGTGGACCGTCGACAAGCTCTCGGACCTGGTCAACGACACCACCAAGGTGGACTTCACCAACCCCGAGTTCCTCCGCCAGTACGCCGTCGTCTTCGCCGCCTCGACGGTCCTCACCCTCACCCTGTGGCTCCTCGCCGTGGCGAAGCGGGCGGTGCGCGGGGTACCGCTCACCCAGGCGCTCTCCGAGGCGATCGGGTTCCTCTGGCTGACAGTGATCGCCTCGGCCTTCACCCCGCTGATCCTCTACACGGTCGTCTCGGCGACGGACGCGGTCACCGACGTCATCGCCAGCGGCACCACGGACAAGACCGACCAGTTCTTCGGCACCTTCTCCAAGGCGCTGGAGAAGGGCGAGAACATCGGCGGCGGCCCGATCATGCTGATCGTCGTCTCGCTGATCTCCGTGCTCGCCGCGGGGGTCCTCTACCTCGAACTCGTCATCCGCGCCGCCCTGTTGTACGTGGGCGCGCTGCTGGGCACCGCCGTCTACGCCGGGCTCGTCGACAAGAACCTCTGGGGCCACGTACGGCGCTGGGCCGGGATCATGATCGCGGTGATCCTGGTGAAGCCGGTGATCGTGATCGTCCTCGGCCTCGCCGGGGCGCTCTCGGGGTCCGAGGGGCCCGACTCCTTCTCCGCGATCGTCTCCGGACTCGCCATCATCCTGCTGGCGATCTTCGCGAGCGCCATGATCTACCGCTTCGTGCCCGGCTTCGGCGACGAGATCGTCAACCAGCGGAACGCCAGCAGCGACCCGGCCTCCCGCGCCGGCGCCGCGATCGTCTCGTCCCCCGCGTCCCTCGTCCGCCAGGGCATCAATACCCACGGGGGCAGGGGCGGCGGAGGCGGAGGCGGCGCCGCGCCCGCGAGCGGCGGCGGCGAGGCGGCCCCGGCGAAACCGTCGAACCCCGTCTCGGGCGGCGTCGCCGCACACGGCAGCCGCGGCGGCGCACCGCCCGAACCGCCGCGCAAGGAGCCGCCCCGCCGCGCGGCCCCGCCCCCGGACAACTCCCGTACCGCACGCAGCAACAGCCCCGGAGAGAGGTGACCCTCGTTGACCACCCCGTCCACCCCCGTCGCCACTCCGCGGCGCACCTACATGATCGGCCGGGCCAGGCCCAACGCGATCATCGGCAAGAACCGCGAGACGGGCGAGATCGCGCTGATCGTCGCCGGTGCCTTCCTCGGCATGATGAGCGGCCTGATCATCCCCGTCCTCTCGCTGCGCATCCCGGCCCTCGTCGGGTTCCCGATCCTTGCGCTCGCCGCGGTCTACGTTCCGTACAAGGGCCGCACCGTCTACAAGTGGTACGAGATCAACCGCTCGTTCCGCAGACTGCGGCGCAACGGCACGACGTACCGCTCGGGCGCCGCCGAGGCGGGCACCTCGCTCGACGGCCGCGAGGTCGAGGTCGGCCCGCCGCCCGGCGTCGGGCGCATCAACTGGCTCTCGGCACCGTTCGGCCCCGACGAGCTCGCCGTTCTCCTCCACGCCGACCGCCGCACCGTCACCGCGGCGATAGAGATCGAGGGCCCCGGCGTCGGCCTGCGCGACAGCGAGGACCAGGAGGCGCTCGTCGACCGCTTCGGCACCCTGCTGAAGCACGTCGCCAACGGCGACGGATACGTCTCCCGCCTCCAGATGCTCGCCCGCACCCTCCCCGCCGACCCGGACGCGCACGCCAAGGACGTCGAGCAGCGCGGCGACGAGCGCGCCGACGAGTGGCTGCGCAAGTCCTACGACCACCTGCAGTCCATGGTGTCGACGTCGAGCGAACAGCACCGCGCCTACCTCGTCGCCTGCATGCACTACGGCCGCGAACTCGCCGCCGAGGGCGCGACGATAGCGAAGGCCGCACGGCGCGGCGCGGGCCGCAAGGTCTCCAGGGACGAGGGCCTCGCCATCATCATGGCCCGCGAACTCACCGACATCTGCGCCCGGTTGGCCGAGGCCGACATCCGCGTACGCCAGCCCCTCGGCCAGGCCCGGCTCTCCTCGCTGATCCACTCCATGTACGACCCCGACCACCCGATCGACCACATCCAGGCGATGTCGAAGCGGAACGCCTGGCCGGCCGAGCTCGACGCGCTGGAGCCGACGTACCTCCAGGCCAAGACCCGCGAGTCGAGCACCCGCGAGCCCTGGTGCCACGCCACGGCGTGGGTGAAGGAGTGGCCGATGACCCCCGTCGGCGTCAACTTCCTCGCCCCGCTCCTCGTCCACACCCCCGACGTGATCCGCACGGTCGCGGTGGCGATGGACCTGGAGCCGACGGAGGTGGCGATCGAGCGGATGCTCACCGAGAAGACCAACGACGAGGCGGAGGCGAGCCGTTCGGCGAAGATGAACCGCACCGTCGACCCGCGCGACATCGCAGCCCACGGCCGCATCGACCAGCGCGGGGACGACCTCGCCTCGGGAGCCGCCGGGGTCAACCTCGTCGGCTGGATCACGGTCTCCTCCCGCACCCCTGACGCGCTCTCCCGGGACAAGCGCACGATACGGGCCTCGGCGGGGAAGAGTTACCTGAAGCTGGAGTGGTGCGACCGGGAGCACCACAGGGCGTTCGTCAACACCCTGCCGTTCGCGACCGGCATCCGCCGCTGAGGGAGTAGCCCACCATGACCGCGCTCGATCCCCTCAACGCCCTCACCGAGGCGTTCACCAGCTTCCTCTTCGGCAAGACGGAGACGACCCGCCTTCCCGCCCGCACCTCGACGGGCCAGGCCCAGGCCGTCTACCTCCCGACGGCGGCCCCCGGGCTCGGCGACTCGGGCGTCATCATCGGCCGCGAGGTCTACAGCGGAAAGGGCTACATCTACGACCCCTTCCAGCTCTACGGCCAGCAACTCCCCGCCCCGCACTGGCTCGTGCTCGGCGAGTCGGGCAACGGCAAGTCCGCGCTGGAGAAGACGTACGTACTCCGCCAACTCCGCTTCCGGGACCGCCAGGTGGTCGTCCTCGACGCGCAGGGCGAGGACGGCGTCGGCGAATGGAACCTCATCGCCGAGCAGATGGGCATCACCCCGATCCGTCTCGACCCCACCAACGCACTCAACCAGGGCATCCGCCTCAACCCCCTCGACCCGGCGATCACCACGACGGGCCAACTCGCCCTGCTCCGCACCATCATCGAAGTCGCACTCGGCCACAGCCTCGACGAGCGCTCGGGCTTCGCCCTCAAGGTCGCGCACGCGTACGTCAACGCCACCACGGCCGCGCGCCAGCCCGTCCTCACCGACATCGTCGAGCAGCTCCGCCACCCGAAGCCCGAAGCCGCGGAAGCGATGAACGTCGCTCTCGACGACGTACGCGAGTGGGGCCTCGACGTCGCCCTCGTCCTCGACCGCCTCGTCGACGGCGACCTCCGCGGCATGTTCGACGGCCCGACCACGGTCGGCATCGACCTCGACGCCCCGCTCATCGTCTTCGACCTCTCCCACATCGACCGCAACTCCATCGCGATGCCGATCCTCATGGCGATCCTCGGCGTCTGGCTGGAGCACACCTGGATTCGCCCCGACCGGATGAAGCGGATCTTCCTCGTCGAAGAGGCGTGGCACATCATCAACAGCCCGTTCGTCGCCCAACTCTTCCAGCGCCTGCTGAAGTTCGGACGCCGCCTCGGCCTCTCGTTCGTCGCCGTCGTCCACCACCTCTCCGACGTGATGGACGGCGCCGCGTCCAGGGAGGCGACCGCCATCCTCAAGATGGCCTCCACCCGCACCATCTACGCCCAGAAGGCCGACGAGGCCCGCGCCACAGGCAAGGTCCTCGGTCTCCCCCGCTGGGCCGTGGAGATCATCCCCACGCTCTCCCCCGGCATCGCGGTCTGGGACGTCAACGGCAACGTCCAGGTCGTCAAACACCTCGTGACGGAGGCCGAACGCCCCCTCGTCTTCACCGACCGCGCCATGACCGAATCCGCCAAGGCCCCCGACACCCTCCAGGGCGAGCTCGAAGCCGACCTGGAGGCCGAGGCCGAGGCCCGCGCCCTGGCGATCGAACGCTCGACACGCAACCACACCGTCGCCTGACCAACCCCCTCACCACCACGGGACGCCGATGCCGCACGAGACCGGCCCGGAGCCGCGCAGACCCCAGCCCGCACAAAGCCGTCAAGGCGGCGTCCCGGACGGCCTCCTCCTCGCCGTCCTCGCCTTCCTCTTGGGCCTCACCCTCTTCACCTGGACGGCGACGGGCATCTCCGGCCTCCTCTCGCACGGTGCCTGGCCGGATGGCGTCACCTTCGGCCGCACACCGCTGGCCCTGCGCGAACTCGTCACGGAGCCCCACGACCTCGCAGGCGCCTGGCCCGACACCCCGCCCTCCCAGCTCTCGGGCTACGGGCTCTTCTGGGGCATCTTCATAGGCCACTTCCTCGTCCTCACGGTCTTCACGGTCTTCGCACTGGGGACCGTCGCCCGCGCGCGAGCAGCACGCGCCGCCCACCGCGCGCGCAAGCAACACCTCACCGAAATCCAGCAGTCGCCGGACTCCCCGCAGCCCGACACCGAGCCCGAAGCCCCGACAGCCGTCCCGTCCCTCACGAAGCAACCACCGGCCGCCTCCGAGGCGGCGGACCCTTCGGACGACGCACGACTCCGCATCCTGGAGGCCCCGGGCGCCGTCCTCGTCGCAACGGACGACCCCACCCTGTGGGCCGGCACCAAGGACGCCCGGGCAAAAATCGGCCCCGTCCACCTCTTCGACCCGACCCACCTGTGCGACACCCCCGACCGGCTCCGCTGGTCCCCGCACCACGGCTGCGCCGACCGCGCCGCGGCAACCTCACGCGCAGCGGCCCTACTGGCCCCGCTCCGCTCCCCGCGCCCCATCGACGCGACGACGCACACCGCGGCCGAAACCCTTCTGCGGTGCTGGCTCCAGGCAGCAGCCCTCGACGAGCGCCCTTTCCGCGAGGTACACCGCTGGGCCCAGGCCAGAACCCCCGCCACCGAACCGGTCCAGACCCTCCGCACCCACCCGAAGGCAGCACCGGGCACCGCCGGAGAGCTGGAATCCCTCCTCACCGGCCATCCGCGACTGCGCCAGGACGCAACGGAGTTGGTCCGCGCCGCCCTCTCGCCCCTCGACCGCCTCCACGTCCGCGACTCCTGCACGGCCCGCAGAGCCGACCGCATCGCGCTGGAATCCTTCCTCGACGAACTGGGCACGCTCTACGTAGTGGGCAACGAGCCGCAGACGATGCCGCTTCTCAACGCCCTCACCCAGTGCGTGGTCGAGCACGGCCGCCGCATGGCCGCACGGTCATCCCCCGGCCGGCTCGACCCACCACTCACCACGGTCCTCCCCCTCCCGGGCCTGGACCTCGCCTGACTGAACGGGGCTCTACGAAACGGCCACAAAAAAGGTGGGGAGGGGGTGCGGGGGGAAATTTCCCCTCACACTCC
>NZ_AJTQ01000360.1 GCF_000262345.1 Streptomyces xiaopingdaonensis
CGAACTTCCCTTGAAGGTGGGGAGGGAGTGTGAGGGGAAATTTCCCCTCGCACCCCCTCCCCACCTTTTTTGTGTTCGGGATCGGGCGGACGTGGACCGGGGCAGTTCTCGGGTGCCGGCACCACGCGGAGTGGGTGCTTCCGGGATGTGTTGGTGCTGAGTGCACCCGGTGTCGGGGTTGCGAGGACGTGCCGGTAAAGTCATGGGGCATCGTCGGTACGGTACTTAGGGGAGGCCCCCGGGTGGAGGTCCAGGAGACGCGGGTCCAGACGGACCGGGTCCTCACCATCCCGAACATTCTCAGCATGGCCCGCCTCGTGGGCGTCCCTGTCTTCCTCTGGCTCATCCTGTGGCCCGAGTTCGGCGGGCCCAACTGCGACGGGTGGGCTCTGCTCGTGCTCGCGCTGAGCGGAGTCAGCGACTACCTGGACGGGAAGCTCGCGCGGCGCTGGAACCAGATAAGCGGGCTCGGGCGCGTTCTCGACCCTGCTGCCGACCGGCTGTACATCCTCTCGACTCTCGTAGGACTCACCTGGCGGGGCATCCTCCCCCTTTGGCTCACTGTTGCTCTCCTGGCGAGGGAGGTGCTGCTGCTGGCCATGGTGTGGGTGCTCGACCGGCACGGTTACGCGCCGCCGCAGGTGAACTTCCTGGGCAAGGCCGCCACCTTCAACCTGATGTACGCCTTCCCGCTGCTGCTTCTGAGCGACGGAAGTGGAGCCCTGGCGTCGCTCGCTGCTATTTTCGGATGGGCGTTCGCAGGTTGGGGCACCGCGCTCTACTGGTGGGCAGGCATCCTGTACGTGGTCCAGGTGCGCCGGCTCGTCAAAGCGGACGCCGAGGCCGACTGAGCCGGCCCTTCCAGCAGACGCAGAGGTCCGTTGCCCGTGGCGCCGTCTCATGGGCCATCCTGGATGGGTGAGAGCCGGTACGACCGTCGTCTCTGTGCGAGGAGGACGCCTCCGACATGAAGGCAGTTGTCATGGCCGGCGGAGAGGGCACACGCCTTCGTCCGATGACCGCCAGTATGCCCAAGCCGCTGTTGCCCGTCGCCAACCGTCCGATCATGGAGCACGTGCTCCGACTGCTGAAGCGGCACGGACTCAACGAGACCGTGGTGACCGTGCAGTTCCTAGCCTCCCTGGTGCGCAATTACTTCGGGGACGGTGAGGAGCTCGACATGGAGCTCACCTATGCGAACGAGGAGAAGCCGCTCGGCACCGCAGGCAGCGTCAAGAACGCGGAGGAAGCCCTCAGGGACGATTCCTTCCTCGTCATCTCGGGTGACGCGCTCACAGATTTCGACCTGACCGATCTCATCCGGTTCCACAAGGAGCAGGGAGCCATGGTCACGGTCTGCCTGACGCGGGTGCCGAACCCTCTGGAGTTCGGCATCACCATCCTCGACGACGAAGGAAAGGTGGAACGCTTCCTCGAGAAGCCGACGTGGGGACAGGTCTTTTCCGACACCGTCAACACCGGTATCTACGTGATGGAGCCCGAGGTCTTCGACTACGTCGAGTCGGACGTCTCCGTCGACTGGTCGGGGGACGTCTTCCCGCGGATGCTGAAGGAAGGCAAGCCGATCTACGGCTATGTCGCGGAAGGGTACTGGGAGGACGTCGGCACCCACGAGAGCTACGTCAAGGCCCAGGCCGACGTGCTGGAGGGCAAGGTCGACGTCGAGATCGACGGGTTCGAGATCTCGCCCGGCGTCTGGGTAGCGGAAGGTGCCGAGGTGCACCCGGACGCGGTGCTGCGCGGTCCGCTCTACGTCGGCGACTACGCGAAGATCGAGGGCGACGTCGAAATCCGGGAGCACTCCGTCATCGGCTCCAACGTCGTGGTGCGGAGCGGCGCCTTCCTCCACCGGGCCGTGGTGCACGACAACGTCTACGTCGGGCAGCAGAGCAACCTTCGCGGATGCGTCATCGGGAAGAACACCGACGTGATGCGTGCCTCGCGGATCGAGGACGGTGCCGTCGTCGGGGACGAGTGTTTCATCGGCGAGGAGTCCATCGTCCTCGGCAACGTCCGGATCTACCCGTTCAAGACGATCGAGGCGGGGGCGTTCGTCAACGACTCCGTCATCTGGGAGTCCCGGGGGCAGGCGCGGCTCTTCGGGGCGCGGGGCATCTCGGGCATCCTCAACGTCGAGATCACGCCGGAGCTCTGCGTACGACTGGCCGGCGCCTACGCGACGACGCTGAAGAAGGGGTCCACGGTGACCACGGCGCGCGACCACTCGCGCGGCGCGCGGGCCCTGAAGCGCGCGGTGATCTCCGCGTTGCAGGCGAGCGCGATCGACGTCCGGGACCTGGAGAACGTCCCGCTCCCCGTCGCCAGACAGCAGACGGCGCGCGGCAGCGCGGGCGGCATCATGATCCGTACCAGCCCCGGACGTCCCGACTCCGTCGACATCATGTTCTTCGATGCCAGGGGCGCCGACCTCTCGCAGGCGGGGCAGCGGAAGCTCGACCGCGTCTACGCACGCCAGGAGTACCGGCGGGCGTTCCCCGGGGAGATCGGCGATCTGCACTTCCCGTCCAGCGTCTACGACTCGTACACGGGCTCGGTCCTGCGGGCCGTCGACACCACGAGCGTGGCGGAGTCCGGCCTCAAGGTGGTCGTCGACGCCTCCAACGGGAGCGCCGGACTGGTGCTGCCGAGCCTCCTCGGGCGGCTCGGTGTCGACTCGTTGACGATCAACCCCGGGCTCGACGAGTCGCGCCCGACGGAGACCGTGGACGCGCGCAGGGCCGGGCTGGTGCGGCTCGGCGAGATCGTCGCGTCGGCGCGTGCCGACTTCGGTGTGCGGTTCGATCCCGTCGGTGAGCGCCTGTCGCTCGTCGACGAGCGCGGGCGGATCATCGAGGACCAGCGGGCGTTGCTCGTCATGCTCGACCTCATCGCCTCCGAGCGCAGGAGCGGCCGGGTGGCGCTTCCGGTGACGACTACACGTATCGCCGAGCAGGTCGCCGCTTACCACGGGACGCAGGTGGAGTGGACGACGACCTCGCCGGACGACCTCACCCGCGTCTGCCGGGACGAGGCGACGGCGTTCGCCGGGGACGGGCGGGGCGGCTTCATCGTCCCGGAGTTCAGCTCGGTCTTCGACGGTGTGGCGTCCTTCGTCAGGCTCATCGGGCTCGTGGCGCGCACCCAGTTGACGCTGAGCGAGATCGACGCACGCATCCCGCGGGCGCACGTGCAGCGCCGCGACCTGGCGACTCCGTGGGCGGTCAAGGGGTTGGTGATGCGGACCGTCGTGGAGGCGGCCGGTGACCGGTACGTCGACACGACGGACGGCGTGCGCGTCGTCGAGTCCGACGGGCGCTGGGCGCTGGTGCTCCCGGACCCGTCCGAGGCGGTCACCCACCTGTGGGCGGAAGGACCCGACGACGCCTCGTCCCAGTCGCTGCTCGACGAGTGGGCGGCGGCGGTCGACAACGCCGGGAAGTGAACTGCCCGTCCCGCGGCCGGAGTTTGCCCGGTCGCGGGACGGGGTCCGGGTGGGTCCGTTCGTTGAGGGGGCTCGCGGCATGCGACGATGTGCGGCATGTCGCAGCAGCCGGGTAGCAGGAGTTCGCGGTTCTCGCGGCCCGACGCCTCCATGTCGCTGCTGAACAACGTCATGGACCACAGCCTCGACGAGGGATACGCGGAGGCCGCCGCACGCGAAGGGACCAGCGGCCACTCGCGGTTGCCGCGTACCCGGCGCGCGAAGGCCGGCCTCGCCGTCGGCCTCGCGCTCGCCGCGCTCGTGGTGACGGTCGGCGCAGCGCAGGCGCGGCTCGCGGCGCCAAGTCTCGCGAAGGAGAAGGAAGAGCTGATCGACCGGATCGAGGACGGCACCGACAACGCCGACCAGCTCCAGGAACGCGTCGACGGCCTCCGCGCCGACGTCGAGAAGCGGCAGCGTCAGGCTCTTCAGCGGCACGGCGACGAGCGGGACCGCAGCACGGCGCTGCTCTCCGGCGCGCTGCCCGTGGCGGGCCCGGGTGTCAAGCTCGTCGTCGACGACGCCGAGGACACCGAGGCGGGCGACGGCGACGGGCCGAGGGAGAGCAGCGGGTTCTCCGACACCGGCCGGGTGCGCGACCGGGACCTCCAGCGAATCGTCAACGGCCTCTGGGAATCGGGCGCCGAGGCGGTCTCGGTCAACGGCCAGCGGTTGACGTCCCTTTCGGCGATCCGGGCGGCCGGGGACGCGGTGCTCGTCGACAACAAGCCGTTGGCGCCGCCGTACACGCTGCTGGCGATCGGTCCGGGCAAGGACCTGAGCACGGCGTTCCAGGACAGCGAGGACGGCCGGTACCTCTACGTGCTGCGGGAGAACTACGGGGTGCGTACCAGCATTTCGGTACAGGACGAGGTGCGGCTGCCCGCGGCGCCGCACCTGAGCGTCCGGACAGCGAAGCCGGTGGGGACAGGAGAGGGCAGCACATCGTGATCGCCGTACTGGGGCTCGTCGTGGGTGTCGTGGCGGGGCTGGTCGTACGACCGGTCGTGCCGACCGTGATGGAGCCCTACCTGCCCATCGCCGTCGTCGCGGCACTCGACGCGGTCTTCGGCGGGCTGCGCGCCATGCTCGACGGGATCTTCAACGACAAGGTCTTCGTCGTCTCGTTCCTCTCCAACGTCGTCGTGGCGGCTCTCATCGTCTTCCTCGGTGACAAGTTGGGCGTGGGTGCGCAGCTCTCCACGGGGGTGGTGGTCGTCCTCGGTATCCGGATCTTCTCCAACGCGGCCGCGATCCGTCGGCACGTCTTCCGGGCGTGAGGCCGATGAGCGACGAGCACCGGTCCTCGGGGGAACTGCCGCCGGAGAAGCCGAGCGCCGCACCGCGGGAGGACGGGCCGCGGGAGACGGACGCCGGTGAGCGTGCGCGGAGCCCGGAGAAGCAGGGGCCGACGGGACGGCAGCGGCTGGCGCAGGCGCTGTGGCCGCCGCGGGTGACGCGTGCCCAACTCGTCGTGGCCGTCCTCCTCTTCGTGCTCGGCCTCGCCCTCGCCATCCAGGTCAGGTCGACGAGCGAGAACAGCGCGCTGCGGGGCGCGCGCCACGAGGACCTCGTCCGCATCCTCGACGAACTCGACGACCGCACCACGCGTTTGGAGGACGAGAAGCAGGAGCTCCAATCGCAGCGGACGGAGTTGGAGAACAGCTCCGACCGTGCGGAGGAGGCGCGGAAGCAGACGGCCGAGAAGCAGCGTCAGCTAGGCGTCCTCGCGGGTACGGTGGCTGCTCAGGGGCCCGGGATCGAGATGACGATCACGGACCCGCGGGGGACGGTGGAGCCCGACATGCTCCTCGACGCAGTGCAGGAACTACGAGCGGCCGGAGCGGAGGCGATCGAGGTGAACGAGGTCCGGGTGGTCGCCGACACGCACTTCTCGCCCGGGAGTTCGTCGGGCGACGGGGTGCGCGTCGACGGGCGTAGGATCAGTCGGCCTTACAGCTTCAAGGTCATCGGCAAGCCGCAGGACCTCGAACCTGCCCTGAAAATCCCGGGAGGGGTCGTGCAGACACTCAAGGAGGAGCAGGCCACGGTCTCCGTGACGCGTGCGGAGAAGGTGAAAGTGGGCGCCTTGCGATCGGCGAAGCGGCCTGACTACGCTCGGTCGTCATCCCAGTAGGAGGCGGAAGTTCGTGGGGGGTCGGGGGGCTCGTCCGGCTCCGTGTAAGGGAAACTGTGTGCAGGTCATGGACGTTGAGTGGGCGTCCCGACCGGCCAATGAGAGCATCGATGGTCTGTCCTGCCCCACGGGCGGGTCTGTTGTGTGCGAGGGGAATCGCCCGTGAGTTTTTTTGCGAAGTTGTTCGGCAAGGGCCGCCAGGACGGTGGCAACGCCGCTGCGCGCCACCGGGCTCCCCGCCAGCCCCAGGAGTCGGGCGAGAGCCAGGAGGAGCGTCCGCTCTTCAGGGACGAGGTCGCAGGCGGTGCGGCACCCGGTCACGGTGCGGCGTCAGTTGACCGCGGAGCGTCCGGCCGCATAGGTTCCGGGGTACCGCAAGCCTCGAATCCCGGTGGAGGGTCTGCCTTGCCCGTGTGTAACAGGTGCGGGACCCGTGCCTCCGAGGAGAGCCGCTTCTGCTCCAACTGCGGTGCGCCGCTCAAGGGTGGCGTCCCTGCGGCCGAGGGTTCCTCCGAGACGACGTCGACCATCTCCATCTCCGGAATCGAGGCGTACGACGCCGAGACGACGGGCCAGCACCAGGTGCCGGTCCTGCCACCGGAGGCGCAGGCGGCCGTCGACGCGCTGCCGATCGGTTCGGCGCTCCTCGTGGTGCGTCGCGGTCCCAATTCGGGCAGCCGCTTCCTCCTCGACGGCGAACTCACCACGGCGGGACGGCATCCGGAGAGCGACATCTTCCTCGACGACGTCACCGTCTCCCGGCGGCACGTCGAGTTCCGGCGCGGGCCCGACGGCACCTTCACCGTCTCCGACGTCGGCAGCCTCAACGGCACCTACGTCAACCGCGAGCGCATCGAGGCGGGTGTGCCGCTCGCGTACGGCGACGAGGTGCAGATCGGCAAGTACCGCCTGGTCTTCTTCGCGAGCCAGCGCACCGCCTGACGCACCAGGGAAGGCACATGCCCCACATCGCCGCAGAGTCAGGGGCGGGGACGGCGCTGAGCTTCGGCGCCGTCCTCCAGGCGCTCCGCGAGGAGTTCCCGGAGGTGACCGCCTCCAGGGTGAGGTTTCTGGAGGCGGAGGGGCTGGTGCGGCCCTCCCGATCGCCCGCCGGTGCACGGAAGTTCGACGATTCCGACGTCGAGCGGCTGCGGCACGTGCTGCGCCTCCAGCGGGACCACTGCCTGCCGCTGAGCGCCGTGCGCGCCACGGTCTCGCCCGAGGAGGGGGAGCCCGTGCGGACGTCGGAGGCCGGCGCCCAGGCTTCCGCGTGCGGGGCGCCCGCCGAGTCCGCTGCCCGATACGGGCGTGCCGATCTCGCGGCCGAGGTCGGCGTGAGCGAGGAGCAGCTCGCCGAGTGGGAGTCGTACGGCCTGTTGCGGCCCGACGTCGAGGGGCAGTTCGACGCCGGGCAGCTGGCGGTGGCTGGGCTCGTCGCGGAGGTCGGGCGGTTCGGTCTGCAACCGCGCCATCTGCGGGCCGTGAAGGCGGCCGCCGAGCGGGAGGCGGCGCTCGTCGAACAGCTCGCCGCGCCGCTCCGCCTGCACGGCAACCCCGAGCGGCGCGCCAGGGGCGAGGAGGAGCTGCGCGAGCTCGCCGGACTCGCCTCGCGCCTCCACTCGGCGTTCGTCGAGGCGGCGCTCGGGCCCCGGGGGGCCTGAACCGGTACCCGGATGCGCTTGTTGAACGGGTGCCCGACTACCCAAACGGGCCGCCCACGGCCTAGGGTTGCTGTGTGAACGAGCTCGACGTCGTGGGTGTCAGGGTGGAAATGCCCACCAACCAACCGATCGTGCTCCTGCGCGAGGTGGGAGGCGACCGCTACCTCCCCATCTGGATCGGCCCCGGGGAGGCGACCGCGATCGCCTTCGCCCAGCAGGGCATGACCCCTGCCCGGCCGCTGACGCATGATCTCTTCAAGGACGTCCTGGAGGCGGTGGGCCAGGAGCTCACCGCGGTGCGCATCGTCGATCTGCGGGAGGGCGTCTTCTACGCCGAGCTGGTCTTCGCCAGCGGCGTCGAGGTCAGCGCCCGGCCTTCCGATGCGATAGCGCTGGCGCTGCGTACCGGGACGCCGATCTACGGCAGCGACGGTGTGCTGGACGACGCGGGGATCGCGATCCCTGACGAGCAGGAGGACGAGGTGGAGAAGTTCCGCGAGTTCCTCGACCAGATCTCCCCCGAGGATTTCGGGACCAGCAACCAGTAGGGGCGTTCCGTTGGTGCGGCCCTGTTCCGCATCCGGCAAGCTGTTCCCTGTGCCCCCCGCGGGAAACCATTCGCGGGGCCGGTGTCACCCGGCGTGCCGAATCGGGCGATCGTTGACCCACCGAGGGTGACTCCCTACCTTCAAGTGGGCAGGTTCCGGGGGTGACTCGGGATGCGGAAGACGGAGGTCGGCGTGGTACGCACCGGCGGTGACGACGCAGCGGCGGGGGATTCGGCCCCGTTCGCCCGGCCCTCCGCGGGGCCGGCCGCTCCGCCGGCGAAGTCCGCGGCTGAGGAGGCGGAAGCGGGGGAAGGGCCTTCGGACGAGGTCGGCTATCGCGGGCCGACGGCCTGCTCGGCGGCGGGCATCACCTACCGGCAGCTCGACTACTGGGCACGGACCGGGCTCGTGGAGCCGAGCATCAAGGCCGCCTACGGTTCCGGGAGCCAGCGTCTGTACAGCTTCCGCGACATCGTCGTCCTCAAGATCGTGAAGCGGCTCCTCGACACCGGCGTCTCGTTGCAGAACATCCGGGCCGCCGTGCGGCATCTGCGCTCCCGCGGGCGTAGCGACCTGCCGAGGATGACGCTGATGAGCGACGGGGCCACCGTCTACGAGTGCTCCTCGCCCGACGAGGTGGTCGACCTCCTCCAGGGCGGGCAGGGCGTCTTCGGGATCGCGGTGGGCGTCGTGTGGAAGGACGTCGAGGGGGCGCTCGCGCAGCTCCACGGCGAGCGGGTCGACACCGGCGAGACCGTGGTGGGCGAGCACCCGGAGGACGAGCTCGCGCGGCGGCGCCAGAACCGCGCGGGCTGAGCCGGGGCCGCCGGCTGCGTGGCGGGTTCGGATGTCAGTGCGGTGCGGCAGTATCGGTGGGTGTGAGAACCGGACCGACCATCCTCCATCTCGACATGGACGCCTTCTACGCCTCCGTGGAGCAGGCGTGCAAGCCGAGCCTGCGGGGGAAGCCGGTCGTCGTCGGCGGGTTGGGGCCGCGCGGTGTGGTGGCGACGGCCTCGTACGAAGCCCGGCAGTTCGGTGTGCACTCGGCGATGCCGACGGCGCAGGCGCGCAGGCGCTGTCCCAACGCCGCATACCTGAACCCCAGGTTCGGTCTCTACCGCGAGATCAGCCAGACGGTGATGGAGCTGCTGGCCCGCCTCTCGCCCCTCGTCGAACCGCTCAGCCTCGACGAGGCGTTCGTCGACCTCGAGGCGGGCGGGGCGCTCGCGGAGGAGGACCCGCGGGGCGTCGGCGAGCGGCTGCGGAGGCAGATTCTTGCGGCGACGGGGCTGAACGGCTCTGTCGGCCTCGCAGGGTCGAAGATGCTGGCGAAGATCGCTTCGGAGGAGGCGAAGCCGGACGGCCTCGTCGCGATCGAGCCGGGGACGGAACGGGAGCTGCTCGCGGGGATGACGGTGCGCACGCTCCCCGGGATCGGCCCGGCGACCGAGCAGGTGCTCCGCCGGGCCGGCATCCACACCATCGGCGAGACGGCGGAGGCGGGGGAGGACGAGCTGCTGCGGCTCCTCGGCAAGGCACACGGCACCGCCCTCTACGCGATGGCGCTCGGGGTCGACGAGCGGCCCGTCGTCGCGGAGCGGGACGCCAAGTCGGTCTCGGTGGAGGACACCTATGACGTCGACCTCACCGACCGCACCCAGGTCCAGGCGGAGGTGGCCCGGCTCGCCGACCGCTGCGTGCGGCGGCTGCGGGAGGCCGGGCGCTCGGGTCGCACGGTGGTGGTCAAGGTCCGCAGCTACGACTTCTCCACGCTGACCAGATCGGAGACACTCCGCGGGCCGACGGACGACCCCGGCGTCGTCCGCGAGGCGGCGGCGCGGCTCCTCGAGGGGATCGACACCACGGCGGGTGTGCGGCTGCTCGGCGTCGGTGTCAGCGGGCTGGCCGACTTCACGCAGGAGGACCTCTTCGCGCAGTGGAGCGAGGCGGAGGCCGCCGCGGCCGGCGTGGCCGAGCCGGCCGCCGAGGCCGCGGCACCTCAGCCCGTGCGCGTGGACAGGGGGCAGCCCGCGCGGGGCGAGTGGCGTCCAGGCCAGGACGTCGCGCACCGCGAGCACGGCGCGGGGTGGGTCCAGGGGAGCGGGCTCGGCAAGGTCACGGTGAGGTTCGAGGGCCCTGCCACCGCGCCCGGCAGGGTCCGCACCTTCGCCGCGGACGACGAGGAGTTGGAGCCCGCCTCTCCGCAGTGGCCCGTGCCGGGGCACGAGCCGCTCGCGGAATGACTCAGGCGGTGGTGCCGCCCTCGGGCTCGCCGGCGATGCGGCCGAACTCGCGGTCGGGGGGCGGCGCCGGTTCGGCGGGGACGTCGAGGCCGTAGTGCTCGTAGAGCTGCAGCTCCTGGGCGGGGGAGAGGTGGCGTCCCACGCCCATGTCGGGGGCTGCGCGCACCTGGTCGCGTTCGTACGGGACATGGAGGCTGCCCTCGTCGAACTCGCTCGGCTCCAGCGGGACGAAGGCGTCGCGGCTGAAGAGGCCGGTGCGTACGGAGGCCCACTGAGCTCGTCCGGTGGCGTCGTCGAGGTAGACCTCGTCGACTCTGCCGATCTTGGCGCCGTCCCGGTCGAGCGCCGTGTGGCCTATCAGGCTCCGCGGGTCGATGTCGGTCTGCACGATCCCTCCAGTGGTCTCGGCAACGGCCGTCGTGCGCACGCCGTCGCGGCGAGCGCCGTGAGTACAACGAAACGGTATTTTTCGGCCGTTGGCCACTCGAGTGCCTGCCCGGTTACGCAGAGCGGAACCGCTGGTAGGCTCGAAGACGGCTGTCGACCCCGTGCGGGAGAGCCCTCCGGCGATGGTGCCGGGGGCGCCGAAGGAGCAAATCCTCCCCGGAATCTCTCAGGCACACGTACCGTGCGGACGAGGTCACTCTGGAAAGCAGGGCGGGCCCGAGGACGAACGCCGAGAGCCCCCCTCACCGACGGTGTAAGCCGGGCCGGCCGAGAGAGGGCGGCGGCGCCGGTGAATCTCTCAGGTTGCGATGACAGAGGGGGAGGCCGCAGGGCGCCCGCAGGGTGCCTGTAGGTCACAGCGACCAGGAGGCCTCCATGACCCCCAACCACATCCCCCTCACCGCACTCGAGAACGACAGCCCCTTCGCCGGCAGGCACATCGGCCCCGGCGCGGAGGCCCAGGCGAAGATGCTGGCGCAGGTGGGGTACGCCTCGCTCGACGAACTCACCGAGGCAGCCGTCCCCGACGCCATCAAGAGCACCGAGCGGCTGCGGCTCCCCGCGGCGCGCACCGAGGCCGAGGTCCTCGACGAACTGCGCGGGATGGCTGGACGCAACCGCGTCCTCCACTCGATGATCGGGCTCGGTTACTACGGCACCCACACCCCGGCCGTGATCAAGCGCAACGTCCTGGAGAACCCCGCCTGGTACACGGCGTACACGCCCTACCAGCCGGAGATCTCCCAGGGGCGGCTCGAGGCGCTGCTCAACTTCCAGACCGTCGTCGCGGACCTGACGGGACTGCCGACGGCGGGCGCCTCGCTCCTCGACGAGTCGACGGCGGCGGCGGAGGCGATGGCCCTCTCCCGCCGGGTCGGCAAGGTCAAGGGCAAGGTCTTCCTCGTGGACGCCGAGACGCTGCCGCAGACGGTCGCCGTGCTGCGGACGCGGGCCGAGCCGACCGGCGTCGAGGTGGTCGTCGCCGACCTTTCGGAGGGCGTGCCGGAGGACCTCGCGGAGCGCGGGGTCTTCGGCGTGCTCCTCCAGTACCCCGGTGCCTCCGGGGTGGTGCGGGACCTGCGGCCCGTGGTCGAGCGGGCCCACGAGTGGGGCGCGGTCGTCACCGTCGCGGCCGATCTGCTGGCGCTGACGCTGCTCGCCTCGCCCGGTGCGCTCGGTGCCGACATCGCGGTCGGCACGAGCCAGCGGTTCGGCGTCCCGATGGCCTTCGGCGGCCCGCACGCCGGGTACATGGCGGTGCGGGACAAGTACGCGCGGAGCCTGCCGGGGCGGCTCGTCGGCGTCTCCAAGGACGCGGACGGACGGCAGGCCTACCGGCTCGCGCTCCAGACACGCGAGCAGCACATCCGCCGGGAGAAGGCGACGAGCAACATCTGCACGGCGCAGGTCCTGCTCGCGGTGATGGCCGGTATGTACGCCACCTACCACGGGCCCGAGGGGCTCACGGCGATCGCGCGGCGCACCCACCGGTTCGCCGCGCTCCTCGCGGCGGGGCTGCGCGACGGGGGCGTCGAGGTGGTGCACGGCGGGTTCTTCGACACCGTGACGGCGCGGGTGCCCGGCGGCGCCGGGCAGGTCGTCGAGCGGGCCAGGGAGGCGGGCGTGAACCTGCGGCTCGTCGACGCCGACCACGTGGGCGTCGCCTGCGACGAGACGACGACGAGGGAGCAACTCGCCCTCGTCTGGGACGCGTTCGGCGTCTCGGCGGACGTGGAGGCGCTCGACGGGCGGACGCCCGACGCGCTCCCCGAGGGGCTGCTGCGTACGGAGGAGTTCCTGACGCACCCGGTCTTCCACGCCCACCGGTCCGAGACGGCGATGCTGCGCTACCTCCGCCGGCTCTCCGACCGGGACTACGCGCTCGACCGGGGAATGATCCCGCTCGGTTCGTGCACGATGAAGCTCAACGCGACCGCCGAGATGGAATCGATCAGTTGGCCGGAGTTCGCCGGCCTCCACCCCTTCGCGCCCGCCGATCAGGCCGAGGGGTACCTGAGTCTGATCCGTCAACTGGAGGAGCAGCTCGCCGAGGTGACGGGGTACGACGCCGTCTCGTTGCAGCCCAACGCCGGTTCGCAGGGCGAGTTGGCGGGCCTGCTGGCGGTCCGGGCGTACCACCGCGGCAACGGTGAGACGCAGCGGGACGTCTGCCTGATCCCGTCGTCCGCGCACGGCACCAACGCGGCGAGCGCGGTGATGGCGGGGATGCGCGTGGTGCTCGTGGGGACGGGCGAGAGCGGCGACGTCGACCTCGACGACCTGCACGCGAAGTTGGCGAAGCACGGCGGGGAGCTCGCCGTGCTGATGGTCACCTATCCGTCGACGCACGGGGTCTTCGAGGAGCACATCCAGGACGTCTGCGCCGCCGTGCACGATGCGGGCGGGCAGGTCTACGTGGACGGGGCCAACCTCAACGCGCTGCTCGGGGTGGCGCGTCCGGGGCGGTTCGGTGCCGACGTCTCGCACCTCAACCTCCACAAGACGTTCTGCATCCCGCACGGCGGGGGCGGCCCCGGCGTCGGCCCGATCGGGGTGCGCGCGCACCTTGCGCCGTACCTGCCCAACCATCCGCTCCAGCCGGGTGCGGGACCCGAGACGGGGATCGGCCCCGTCTCGGCGGCGCCGTGGGGCTCGGCCGGCATCCTGCCGATCTCCTGGGCCTACGTGCGCCTGATGGGTGCGGAGGGCCTGCGCACGGCGACGCAGGTGGCGGTGCTCGGCGCCAACTACCTTGCCAGGCGGCTCGAACCGCACTACCCGGTGCTGTACACGGGGCCGGGCGGCCTCGTCGCGCACGAGTGCATCATCGACGTACGGGGGCTGACGAAGCAGACGGGCGTCAGCATCGACGACGTCGCCAAGCGGCTGATCGACTACGGCTTCCACGCGCCGACGATGTCCTTCCCCGTCGCGGGGACGTTGATGACGGAGCCGACGGAGAGCGAGGACCTCGCCGAACTCGACCGGTTCTGCGAGGCGATGATCGCAATACGTGCGGAGATCGACCGTGTCGGTGCGGGGGAGTGGACGGCGGAGGAGAACCCGCTGCGCAACGCGCCGTACACCGCCGGTCAGCTCGCGGGTGAGTGGCCGCACCCCTACGGCAGGGAGGAGGCCGCCTTCCCCGCGGGGGTGGACACCGCGGACAAGTACTGGCCGCCGGTGCGCCGCATCGACGGGGCGTACGGTGACCGCAACCTCGTCTGCTCGTGCCCGCCTATGAGCGACTACGAGGAGTGAGCGGAGCGGTGACGCGGGGCTGAACGCCCGGAGGTCCGGCGGGAGTCGGGCCGTCGGGCGGCCGCGCGGCAACGCTGACGGAGGCCGGTACGCGCGGGCGTACCGGCCTCGGTTTTCCGCACGGCTGCCGGCTCAGGCAGCCGTGGTGATCCTGCCCGCGGTGAGCGGGCGGTGGGGCGCGATGACGCGCCCGTCGGGCAGCAGTTCACCGGTGTCCTCGAAGAGCAGGACCCCGTTGCACAGGAGGCTCCACCCCTGTTCGGGGAAGTGGACCAGCGGCTGGGCCGCCTCCCGGTCTGCTGATTCGGCTGTGGGACACGGTGGTTGGTGCTGGCACATCTTCGGTGTCTTCCGTCGTGGTGTGTACGTCTCGCCGTCTGCGGATGCGGATGCCATGCCGCCGGCCCCCGTCGTCGTGCGTTGCCGGTCTTCCTCCTGCCGGCGCCGATCCGCGTGGATTCCGCGCCGGCTGCCCTCAATTGAGACAGACATGACGCCTGGCCGAGCGGGTTCCGCGGAAGAACCACCAATCCGGGGTGTTCCCGTAGCCCGTAATGACTACGTCCTACGGCGCGCGGCGGTGCGTGGGGCGCGTGTGTCCGAAAGCGAAAACCCTGTGGGGGAAGGGCGGTCGGAGGCGTAGGCGGGGTGGACGGCCGGGCCCTGCCGATGCGGGTGCGGTCCAACGCGGCGAGTGCCACGGTGTGTTGGGCGAACGCCTCGTCGAGCGCCCGGGGCCCGTCTCCGCGGCCGGTGCGGGCCGTCCGTGGTGACGGGCTCCGGGGCGTGTGCGACGTCAGTTCGCCGAGGCGAGGTCGCTCGTGCCGGTCACCGGGCGGCTGAGCGGCGCCGTGACGAGGCGGTGGGTGAGGAGCGCCAGGAGCGCGTCGGCGCGCTGCGGTTGGTGGGCGGCGATGCCGGGGGGCGCGGGTGCGAGCGGGATGAGGAGGTCGGCGTCGGAGGGACTGCCTTCGGCCGGGTCGGCGTCGAGGTCCTCGCAGAGCCACAGCGTGAGCATGTACAGCTCGGGTACCGAGAGGAGTCTCGGTTGGTGGCCGCCCGGCAGCGTGTGCGCCTCACGGAGTGCACGTACCGAGGAGGTGACGTACGGGCCCTCGCAGAAGTGCGCGAACGCCCAGCCGTCCGCCGTGAGCACGGCCTCGGCGGCGCCGACCGGTTCGCCCCCCTCGGTGCCGGTCTCGTGGAGATGGAACCGCCAGCCGACGAGCTTGGTGTACGGCGCGTCGGCCGCGCCGCGGATGCCGGTCATCTCGTGGACGGGCAGCGGTAGTTGGGGGCGGAGCTGGTCTGCGGCCGCGCGGAGCGCGGAGCCGGCGTGGAGGGTCGGCGCAGTGCGCGGGTCGTGGACGGCGGTCGGGGAGCCGAGCGCGGTCTCGACGCTGCGGAGCGCGGGGGCGGGGGCCGGGGGGACATGCAGCATGATCGTTCGCCTCTCGTTCTGGAGACTCGGATACGCGGGCAACGGGTATGCGGCCGGGACACGACGGCAGTGTCGTTTTCGGGGGAGGGCGGTGCGTGCGCGCACCGGTCGGTCGGGGCGGCGCCTGAATGCCAATTCCCGCCTCTTCAGGGAAGTTTATACGAACCGTTTTCCCCCGGCGTTTCGACTAGCGTGCGCGGCTGGAAGAGGCAAGGCCGAGGCGCGCCGAATCCGCGTGGTATTTCTCCGCATTCGCGCGGGATACGAGGTGCGTACCCTGGTAATTCTCCGCCCGCGTGGTCGGCTTGATCTGCACCCGAGCTTTTCCTGAGACGGACGTGCACGGCATGGTAGGAGCCGATGCCTGCCGTCTATGCCGTTGGCAGTCCGTATGCCGGAGGAATGTGCCGCATAACTCCCCACAGCGTAATTGCATTCGCCCGCCGCCAGCCAGGGGGCGCAGGCGTTGTGGATCGTGTTCCGGGGCATCATCGGTGCACTGCCGGGCCCCGACCGAGGAGGAAGCTTCGATGGGAGAGAAGCTCGTCGCGGACAGGTTCGACCTGTCCGATCGGCGGCTGTACCGGGAGAAGCTGCAGAAGTGCAGAGCGGCGCTCGGGGAGCTGCTCGCACAGGGGAGGTTCCAGGGGCCGCGCGATCTCATGGGTCTCGAGATCGAGTTGAACCTCTCGGACGCCTCCGGGCTCCCGCGCATGCGCAACAAGGAGGTACTGGAGCGCATCGCGAGTACCGATTTCCAGACCGAGTTGGGGCAGTTCAACCTCGAAGTCAACGTCGTGCCGCACCGGTTGGTGGGACGGGTCTTCGACCAGCTCGCCGAGGAGCTGCGTACCGGGCTCGGGTACGCCGATCGGCAGGCGAGCGAGGCGGCGGCCCGCATCGTGATGATCGGCATCCTGCCGACCCTGGAGGCGGACGACCTCGTGCCGGCGAACCTCACCGCCGCCGACCGCTACCGACTGCTCAACGACCAGATCATGGCGGCACGCGGCGAGGAGGTCGCCCTCGACATCAGCGGCGTCGAGGAGCTCCGGCGGACCACCTCCTCGATCGCACCCGAGGCCGCGTGCACCTCGCTCCAGCTCCACCTCCAGGTGACGCCCGACCGTTTCGCCGACGTCTGGAACGCGGCGCAGGCGGTGACGGGGCCGCAGATCGCCATGGGGGCGAACTCCCCGTTCCTCTTCGGGCGGGAGCTGTGGCGCGAGTCGCGGATACCGGTCTTCGTGCAGGCGACCGACACCAGGCCGCCGGAGCTCGCGGCGCAGGGCGTGCGCCCGCGCACCTGGTTCGGCGAGCGGTGGATAGACTCGCCGCTCGACCTCTTCGAGGAGAACCTCCGCTACTTCCCGCCCCTTCTGCCACTCCTCGACGAAGAGGACCCGCAGGAGGTGCTCGCCGCCGGGCACGCACCCTCCCTCGCCGAGCTGGTGCTCCACAACGGCACCGTCTACCGCTGGAACCGGCCCGTCTACGCGGTGGCCGGAGGCGTCCCGCATCTACGGGTGGAGAACCGCGTCCTGCCGGCGGGGCCCACCGTCACGGACGTCCTCGCCAACACGGCGTTCTACTACGGGCTCGTCCGCACCCTCGCCGACGAGCGCCGCCCCGTGTGGCGGCGCATGACCTTCGCCGAGGCGGCCGCCAACTTCGACGCCGCCTGCCGCGACGGCATCGGGGCGCGCCTCAACTGGCCCAGGCCCGGCGGCGGTACGGCCGAGTGGCCCGCGGTGCGGCTGGTGGGGGAGGTCCTGCTGCCTATGGCTGCCGAAGGGCTCGACGCCTGGGGCGTGGAGCCCTCGGACCGGGACCGGTTCCTCGGCGTCATCGAGGAGCGCTGCCGTACGCGGAGCAATGGCGCCGAGTGGCAGGCCCGCGCCTACCACCGCGCCGTCGACTCGGGGCTGGACCGCGCGAAGGCGCTCGCGGGCGTCACCCGCAGGTACTCGGAGCTCGCCTGGGCGGGGGAGCCGGTGCACACCTGGCCGGCGTGAGTGGCGAGCGGCCTCAGGCCCCGCTGCCGGCGGCCATGATCGCCTTCAGGATCACCTCGTGGATCTGCGCCGGGTCGTTGACCTGGTGTGCGGAGCCGCTCGTCGCCTTGGCGATCTCCTTCGCCGCGTCCTTGTCCGCGTCCGGGCCGACGGCGATCGCGATCAGCGGGACCGGGCGCTTGTCGTCGGCGAGGTCGTCGAGTTCGGTGAGGAGCTCCTTGCGCGAGACGCTGCCCGGGTCCTCGTTGGCGCCGTCGGTGAGGAGGACGAGCGCGTTGAACTTGCCGCTGGAGTAGCTCTCGACGGCCTTCTTGTACGCGGCGAGGGTCGTGTCGTACAGGCCGGTGGCGCCGCCGGGGATCGGGCCCATCTTGCCGAAGGCGGAGAGGAGCTTTTCGCGCTGCGTCGCGCCGCTGCCCGCGCGGTCCCCGAGGCGGACGGTCGGCACCAGCTCGCGGTAGTCGCGCTTGCCGTCGAGGCGGGTGGCGAACTCCCAGAGGCCGACCTCGTCCTCCGGGGTGAACTGCGAGAGTCCTTGCATCAGGCTCGCCTTGGTGACGTCCATCCTCGACTCGCCCGGCCGGCCGGGGACTTCGGCGGCCATCGAGGCCGAGGCGTCGACGACGATGGTGAACCGCGCGCTCTGCACGGTGATCGTCCACATCCCGAGCGTCTCCTGGACGCTCTTGGGCGAGGGGGCGCCTGCCTGGCTCGCCGCGTAGGGCTGGGGCTTCTTCGCGCCGGCCGCGGCGGAGACGTCCTCCACGGCGTCGCCGTTCTTCGGGCGGAAACCGCCGGCGGTGAGGGCGCGTTGGCCCTGGGAGTCGCCGAGGAGCGTCTGGAACCGCATGGCGGCGCGGCTCTGCTCGGTGCTCAAGTCGTCGCTGTCGACGAGGGCGTAGGGGTAGTCGAGGAGCGTCAGGCCGCCCTCGGGGTAGAAGAGTTGCAGGTCGGGGGAGTCGCCCGAGCCCTTGTTGTGGGAGTGGGCCGCCTGTTCGGAGAGGATCAGCGCCTGGTTGCGCTTGGGGTTGCCCAGCTCGGTGCCTGAGTCGTCGCGGGGGAGGGTGGCGAGGACCTGGGAGTCGCCTGGTGCCGTGCGCTCCGCGAGCTGCTTGGCGGCTGCGGCCGTCTTGGTCTCCGCGTCCTTGCCGCCCGCCTTCGCGGCCGACTCCTGGATGCGGGTGAGCGCCAGCAGGCCGGTGGCGCTGCGTGCCGGGTCGGCGGCGCCGACGCGCAGTTCGTCGCCGGACGCCGACGAGTCGGCTATCTGCCCCCAGGAGTACTGCTTCTTCGGCCACCCGAGCGCCTTCGCCGCCGCGGGTACGGCGGCGAGGGTGATCGGTGAGGAGGCGACGCTGCCGAGCGAGTCGGCGGCCGACGCGTTCCCCGAGGCGGTCGCCTGCTCGATCCAGAAGGAGGAGTCCGGCAGCCACACCTCGTACTCGGAGGCTTTGTCCGAGGAGCCGCCGTGCTTGAGCGCGTCGGCCATCTCGGCGCCCGCGCGTGCGCTCACGCGGACGTCCATGCAGCGGCCGTCGGACTTCGCCTCGCCGTCCTCCGTGCGCTCGGCGACCGTGCGCAGCACGGGGGCGATGTCGGGCGAGGCGGCGACGCGCAGTTCCACGGTCTCCCCGTCGCACCCGCTGCCGAAGGGCAGCATCCCCTTCTGCGCCGCGACGCCCGTGCCTGCGCCGAGGGCCACGACCAGCGCCGTCGCGAGCATGACGTTCCGTCGTCTCGAACCGTTGCGAGAGGGCGGCGCGGCGGTCGGCGCGTACCCCGGCCCTGAGGTGTCCTGATCGTCGGGCAAGCTGTGACGTGCCATGGCGTGTGCGTCTCTCCTCGGGTGGCCCTAGGTGACGGCGGGAGGCAGCACGCCTTGATCGTGCTCGTCCCCCGAGTCGTCGCGCGCGATCTACGTAGTGTGTGTTTTCGAGACCATAGCGTGGCGGACGTGGCTGATGAGACGCGATTGGCGAACTCGAGTCAATGGCGGGGGCCGGTTCCGTGCGAAGCCGTTCGAATCTGGAGGTTGCTGTGGCGTCGGATGAGGGCGTACGTCCTGAACTTTCCCGACAGACCCTGTCCCGGCGGGTGTTGGGGACCGAGACGCTGCTGGTCCTCGCCCTGTCGCTCGGTGCCAGCGGCGTCTCGGCGCTCATCAGCTTCGTCGGCGCCCTCACCGAGCCGGGGGGCCTCGCCGACCAGTCGGCGCACCTCAACTCCTCGCGCGCGCCCGGACGTCCGTGGCTCGACCTCGCGTGGCAGCTCTTCGGGATCGCGACGGCGCTCGTCCCCGTCGCCCTCGTGGCGCACCTGCTGCTGCGCGAGGGCGTGCCCGGGCTGCGGGCGCTCGGCCTCGACCGGCGCCGCCCCTGGCCCGACCTCGGGTGGGGCGCCGCGGTGGCGGCCGGTATCGGCGGCTGCGGACTGCTGCTCTACTTCGGGGCGAGGGCCGCGGGGTTCAACCTCACCGTCGTCCCCGAGGGGCTGCCCGACGTGTGGTGGAAGTACCCGGTGCTCGTCGCGGCGGCGGTGCAGAACTCCGTCGTGGAGGAGGTCATCGTCGTCGGCTACCTGCTGCGCAGGCTGGGGCAGTTGGGGTGGTCGCCGTGGGCGGCGCTGGCGGCGAGTTCGCTGCTGCGCGGCTCGTACCACCTCTACCAGGGCATCGGCGGCTTCCTCGGCAACGTGGCGATGGGCGTCGTCTTCGTGCTGCTGTACCGCAGGTGGGGCCGAGTGGGGCCGCTCGTCGCCGCGCACGCGCTCATCGACATCGTGGCGTTCGCCGGGTACGGGCTGCTCGCCGGGCGGGTGGGGTGGCTGCCGTGAGCCGCCCCACCCGCATTGCTCACAGCGGCACTCGGAGTTCCGCGTCGAGGACGGTGACGGCCGCGCCCGTCAGGCGCGTGCGCCCGCCGAGGACCTCGGTGCGTACGAGCCCGGTACGCCGCGAGCACTGAAGGCCGACGAGTTCGGCGCGGCCCAGCCGCTCCGCCCACAGCGGCGCGAGCGCGGTGTGCGCGCTCCCCGTGACGGGGTCCTCGGGGATGCCCTGCGCCGGTGCGAAGAAGCGGGAGACGAAGTCGTACTCGGCCCCGGCCCCCGCTTCGGCGGTGACGGCCACGCCGCGGCAGGGCAGCGCGGCGACGGCGGCGAGGTCGGGGGCGAGGGCGCGCACCGTCGCCTCGTCCTCGACCTCGACGACGAGGTCGCCGAGGTCGCCCGTCGTGTGGACTTTGCGCACCGGTGCGCCCAGCGCGGCCCGCAGGCCCTCCGGGGGTTCGACGAGGGCGAGGGCGGCCGTGGGGAAGTCGAGGGTGTGGCCGGAGCCGTCGGGGGTGGCCTCGGTGGTGAGGAGGCCGCTGCGGGTGCGGAAGCGCACCCTCTCCTGCGCGTGGCCGTCCTGGTGGAGGACGTGCGCGGTGGCGAGGGTGGCATGGCCGCAGAGGCCCACCTCGACGGCCGGCGTGAACCAGCGCAGGGCCCAGTCGGCGGCGTCCTCCCTGAGGCGCAGTGCGAACGCCGTCTCGGCGAGGTTGAGTTCGGCGGCGAGCTGCTGGAGGCGCTCGTCGTCGGGGAAGCCCGCGGGGAAGTCCGCCTCGTCGAGGAGGACGACCCCGGCCGGGTTGCCGGAGTAGGGCTGGTCGGTGAAGGCGTCGACGGTTCGAATCCTCATGGCGGCGAGTCTACGGAGCGGCCCGGCTCCTCGAAGAGGGCCAATCGCCGGTGGGTGGCCCGGGATTGAGAGCCACCCGCCGGCAGAGGCGGCGCGGACGCTTCAGCGTGGACCTGTCCCCGCGCGGAGTGCGGCCGCTGCGACGTGGCCGGCTCCGCAGACCTCGCCCTGCGACCAGTCCGCCTCGGTCGCGGTGCGCTGGTCGGGCGGGATGACGCGGAGCGAGCCGGGCGCCGGGCAGGGTCCGTCGTCTCCCTCGCCCGGGACCACCGCCCAGTGGAGCCGGCTCCAGGCGTGCGCGCCCGGGCGGAGCGTCACTTCCCTGGCGGCCTGTTCGCGGTCCCTGACGTTGTCGGTGGGGAGGCCGGAGCCGCCGCCGTCGACGAACTGGAGGCCCGGCCAGCCCTTCGTACGGCAGGTGGTGTCGCCGGTGTTGGTGAGGACGAGCGCGGCGTACCGGTTTCCGGCGCCTGGGCTGAGGCCGCGCACCGAGGCGGAGAGCGAGTCCGTCGGGCACCAGGGGACGAGGCCGTCGGGCTGCGGGGTGCTCTGCCCGCCGCCGGGGCGCGGCTCCGACTGCTGCGGTGTCCCGGGCGACGGTTCCGCTGAGGCGGAGGGCTCGCTCGTCGAGCCGCCGCCCGCCTGCGGGGCGGAGGCGCTCACCGAGGAGTCGCCGGCCTCCGTCGAGTCGGAGCTGCAGCCGGCCGCGAGGAGTGCGGTACAGGCTGCGGCCGCGGCGAGTGCGGTGCGGGTGTGGCGCTGCTGAGAGGACGTGAGGGGCATGGCGGTCTCCCTGTGCTGCCGTTGGCCGGAGGTGCCCTGGCGTGTGCCCTGTCGGGGTGGTGCAGCCGTCGGTGATGGGACCGCGGGCACGCGTTGTCGGTTCCCGCTCCCGGAGGCTCCAAGCCCCCCGCGGAGGCGGCGCGTTGGGAGCGGGGCGGCGTCGTGTACCACCCGCGTACCCGGAGCGTGCGCCTCGCCGAGTGGCGCCTGGCGCGGCCGCTTTCCCCGAGAAACGTGACCGGATCTCCTCCCTGCGGAGGAGGTCGCGGATACCGCGTGGTGACCAGTCGGCCCGGCGGTATATGCCACGGGGTGGTGATGTTGAGGGTGCGGGGATGTGATGTGGTGGTCCTGTGCAGATTCCGATGCCGTCGGATGCCGAGTCCTCGACGGGGCATCCCGAGAGCCAGGTCAGCGAGGCCGTCGCCGCGATGGTGGCGGCTGCGCGGCGGCGTGCTGCTCGCGACGGGGATCGCCAGGTCGACACGGCGCACCTGCTCCACAGCGTCCTCGAGTCCGACCGGGAGGTCTGGGAGCTGTTGGAGGGCGGGGCACCCCAACTCGGGCGCCTCCTCGGCTACCTCGTGCAGCGCAGCGTCGGCTACGGGTTGAAGTGGCAGGGCTCCGTGGAGGATTCGGGGGCGCTGCCCGCCGTCGCAGACCAGCCGGGCGGCGCCGCCGGCTGGTCCCCGAGCGCGTCGGCGGCGCTGGAGTGCGCGGTGTGCAGGGCGCGTCGGCGCGGGGTCGAACTCGCCGAGGGCATCGACCTCTTCGCCGGCCTCGTCGCCGATCGCGAGTGCCGTGCCGTGGAGGTGCTCGACGCCGCCGGTGTGGACGTCGAGCTCCTCGCCGTCCGTCTGGGGACGGGGCGCGAGGAGGCGTGAGCCTTCATGAGTGACACGCTCAGTCGCTGCTGACATGATGCGGCCATGCCCGCTGCCACCTCCCAAGCGGAGCCGCGAGGCGTCGGCCTCCTCCTCGCGCTCGTCTCCGCCTTCGCTTTCGGGAGCTCCGGCACCGTGGCCAAACCGCTCATCGCGGCCGGGCTCGACCCGCTGGAGGTGACGTGGCTGCGCGTCGCCGGTGCGGCGCTCCTGCTGCTGCCGCTCGCCGTCCGGCACCGGGCGCTGGTGCGTCAACGCCCCGGTCTGATCGCGGGGTTCGGCGTCTTCGCCATGGCCGGCGTGCAGGGCTGCTACTTCGCCGCCGTCTCCCGCGTCCCGGTCGGCGTCGCGCTGCTCATCGAGTACCTGGCGCCCGCGCTGGTGCTCGGCTGGGTGCGGTTCGTGCAGCGCCGTCCGGTGAGCAGGGCCGCGGCGGTCGGGGTGGTGCTCGCCGTCGGCGGGCTCGCGTGCGTCGTGGAGATCTGGGCGGGGCTGCGGTTCGACGCGGTCGGCCTGGCGTTGGCCCTCGGTGCCGCGGCGTGCCAGGCGAGCTACTTCGTCCTCTCCGACCAGGGGAGCAGCAAGGGACGGGAGGGCGACGACCGGCCGGTGCCGCACCCGCTCGGCGTCATCGCACACGGGGCGCTCCTCGCGACGGTGGTGCTGACGCTCGCCGCACGCCCCTGGGGGATGGAGTGGGGGATCCTCGGCGAGCGCGTCTCCGTGGACGGGACGCCGGTGCGGGGCGTGGTCCTGCTGGTGTGGATGGTGGCGGTGGCCACGGTCGTCGCGTACGTCACCGGGGTCGTGGCCGTGCGGCGGCTCTCCCCTCAGGTCGCCGGGGTCGTCGCGTGCCTCGAGGCGGTGGTGGCGACGCTCGTCGCCTGGGTCGTGCTGGGGGAGCACCTGGGCTGGGTGCAACTCGTCGGCGGTGCTGTGGTGTTGCTCGGCGCCGCCGTCGCGCAGGCGCCGGGGCGCCCGCGCGACGGCGCGGCCGCGGAGGGGCCGGCGTCTGCCGATGCCGTCGACGCGCCGCCGTCGCGCACCGGTTGAGGCCGCCTAGCGGAGCGCCGCCAGGTACTCCGGGACCGGCGTACCCGCCGTGAGGTCGTCGGCGGGTACGGGGGCGCCGTAGGTGCGGGAGACCGGGACGACGCCGCTCCAGAACGGGAGCGCGAGGTCCTCGGCGTCGTCGCTCGGGCCGCCCTCGCGGACCTTCGCCGAGACCTCGGCGAGGTCGACCCCGAGCACCGCCGTCGCCGCCGACTCCTTGGCGTTGGCCGGGCGGGAGTCCGCGGAGCGTCCTGGGGCGACGGAGTCGACGAGCGCGTCGAGCGCCGCCGCCTTCTCCGCCTCGTCGCGGACCTGGACCGCCGTGCCGTGCACCACGACGGAGCGGTAGTTGAGCGAGTGGTGGAAGGCCGAGCGGGCCAGCACCAGGCCGTTCACCTGCGTGACGGTCACGCAGACCGGCAGGCCCTCCGGCGCCCCGCCCTCCCGCAGCGGACGCGACCCGGTGGAGCCGTGGAGGTAGAGGCGTTCGCCGACGCGGACGAAGAGGGTGGGGAGGACGACGGGCGCACCGTCGCGCACGAAGCCGAGGTGGCAGAGGTACTCGGAGTCCAGGACGGAGTGGACCGACTCGCGGTCGTAGGCGGCCCGTTCGGTGTGACGGGTCGGTGTGGTGCGGTCGGTGCGCTCGTACGGGGCCGCGGCGGATGCGGGGGTCATCGGTCCTCCAGGCGTTCGGGGCGGCTCGTCGCCGCTGCCGGGGCGGTTGCTCAACTTCCTTGTACTAGTGCATAGTTAGCTTTGTGCTAGGAGAGTACCGGATAGCAGGCCGGGGCGGTGCGGAGATCGCCGCCAGCGTGGAACAGGGCATCGCGGAAGGGGCGTTGGCGCCCGGTCAACACCTGCCGCCCATGCGGGGATTGGCGCGCGAACTCGGCGTCAACCCGAACACCGTCGCCGCCGCGTACCGCACCCTTCGGGAGCGCGGCGTCATCGAGACCGCGGGCCGCCGCGGCAGCCGCGTCCGCGCGCGCCCCGCGAGCACACCGCGCGAGGAGCTCCGCGCCGACGTGCCCGAGGGCGCCGTCGACCTCTCCACGGGCAACCCGGACCCCGCCCTGCTCCCGCCGCTCGACGAGGCACTCGCCGCCGCCGCCCGCCGTGCGGCGGCCGAGCCGACGGTCTACGGCTCCCCGCC
>NZ_AJTQ01000361.1 GCF_000262345.1 Streptomyces xiaopingdaonensis
TCGCCCGCGCCGCACTGGAGTCGGACGGCGTTCCCGAGGCACCGCTCGCCGCCGCTTCGGGGTCGCTCGACGCGATCGAGCGCGTCCTCTCGGCGCACCTGCGCCCCGGTGACCGCGTCGCCGTCGAGGACCCGGGCTGGGGCAGCCTCCTCGACCTCGTCCCCGCGCTCGGCCTCCGCCCCGTCCCGATGGCGCTCGACGACGAGGGCCCCACCCTGCGCTCGGCGGAGCGCGCACTCGCCTCGGGCGCCCGCGCGCTCGTCGTCACGGCCCGAGCGCAGAACCCGACGGGCGCCGCGGTGAGCGAGGAACGCGCCGCCCGACTACGGGAGCTGCTCGCCGCCCGGCCGACGACCCTCCTCGTCGAGGACGACCACGGGCACGGCATCGCAGGTCTCCCGCACCACCCGCTCGCCGGCGCCACGGCGCACTGGGCGCTCGTCCGCTCCACCTCCAAGGCGTACGGCCCCGACCTGCGCGTCGCGGTGCTCACCGGGGACGACACCACGCTCGCTCGGGTCGCGGGGAGGCAGCGCCTCGGCCCCGGCTGGGTCAGCCGGCTCCTCCAGCACGCGGTCGTCCACCTGTGGGAGACGGACGCGGTCGACGGCCGCGCGGTCGCCCACTCCTACGACCGGCGCCGCGAGGAGCTGCGCGGCCTCCTCGCGGCCAGGGGCGTCGAGGCGCGCGGGCGCAGCGGGATGAACCTCTGGCTCCCCGTCCCCGACGAGACCGGCGCCGTCGCCCGGCTCCTGCAGGCGGGATGGGCCGTCGCCCCGGGCGCGAGGTTCCGCACCTCTTCGGCGCCCGGGGTCCGGCTCACCGTCTCGCCGCTGACGCGGGCGTCGTTGGAGCCGCTCGCCTGCGCCGTCGCCGCCGCGCTGCGCCCCTCCTCCGGCGGTCGCTACGACTGAGGCGCAGCCGCAGGCAGCGCGGAGAGCAGAAAGTCCCGCTCGTACCGCAGGAGTTGGCGCTGTGTGACCGGGTCGCGCACCAGGTGGGTCTCGCCCGGCAGCGGCAGGACGGTGTGCGGGCGTCCGGCGGCGAGGAGGGCGGCGGAGAGTTTGAGGGTGTGGGTGAAGGCGACGTTGTCGTCCGCGGTGCCGTGCATGAGCAGGAGCGGGCGGCGCAGGCCGGGCGCGTCGTCGAGGAGGGAGCTGCGCGCGTAGTGGGCGGGGTGCTCGTCGGGGTGGCCGAGGAAGCGCTCCTTCCAGTGGCTGTCGTAGTGGCGCTGGTCGGAGGGGGCGGCGCCGGCGGCGGCGACGTGGAAGACGTCAGGGCGGCGCAGCACGGCGGCCGCCGCGAGCGTGCCGCCGAAGGACCAGCCGCGGATGCCGACCCGGGAGAGGTCGAGGTACGGCAGCTCGGCCGCCGCGGCACGGACCGCGTCGACCTGGTCCTCCAGCGCCGGGCCCAACTGGTCGCCGCTGACGGCCTTCTCCCACGCGAGTCCGCGTCCCGGGGTCCCGCGGCCGTCGGCGACGAGCACCGCGAAGCCCTGTTCGGCGAACCACTGCGCGACGGCGTCCTGCCATCCCGAACCCTTCCGCACGAGCTGCATCCCCGGCCCCCCGTACGGCGAGAGGAGCACCGGCAGCCGCGTGCCCTCGCGCGGCTGCCGGCCGCCCGGAAGGAAGAGGGCGCACCGCAGGCGCCGCTCCCCGAGCGCCAGCAGCCGGGGTCTCGGCTGCGGGACGGGCTTCTCGGCGAGCGTCGCGAGCTCGCCGAGAAGCGCGTCACCGCGGCGGAGCGTGACGCACCTCCCGTGCGCGCCCGCGGAGTCGAGGACGACGGTGTCGCCGCCGACGGCCGCCGTGTGCACCCCCGGCTCCTCGCTGAGGCGTTCGCACCCCCGCTCGGGCGTGTAGCGGTACACGTGCTCCTCGGTGGGCTCCTCGACACCGCCGAAGAGCACCGCGTCGCCCTGCGTCCCGTGTACGGCCGTGAGTTGGAGCCCCGGAGGCGTCACGGCCCGGCCGTCCACGGCGAGCCGCCGCGTGTCGCAGCCCTCGTCGTCGAACGGCTCGACGAGCGCGCCGGACGCGGTGCGGCAGGGCGTTCCGCCGATCAGCTCCACCCAGTGCGCGTCGGTGCGCTCGGAGACCGTCCGGGTGTGCCCTGTCGCCGGGTCGACGGCGAGGGTGCGCAGCGTGTGCTGATCGCGGGTCTGGACCGTGGCGAACGGGCCGTGCGCGTCCCAGCCCGCCGCCGGAAGGTACTCGAAGTCACCGCCCGGAAGGGCGACTTGGACCCGCTCGCCGTCGAGCGGCAGCACATGGAGCGTGACGCGCGGATTGGCCGTTCCCGCGGCCGGGTACGGCGCCGACCGCGGGGCGCGCTCGGGGCGGAACGGGTCGGCGTACCACCGCAGCTGGACGTCGGACTCGTCGACGCGCACCGCGAGGACGGCGTCTCCTCCGTGCGCCCACCAGTGGCCGCGCGGCCTGCCCATCGACTCGGCCGAGATGTGGTCGCTCGCCCCGTAGCCGACGCAGGGGCCTTCGGGTGCTGCGAGAGCGCGTGCACCGGTGCCGTCGACGCCCACGACGTGCAGGGCGCCTTCGCTGACGTAGGCGATGCGGGAGCCGTCGGGCGAGGGCCGCGGATCGAAGACGGGGCCCGGTACGGGAACGTGGAAGGGGACGGCGTCCCCGGTGCGGACCGCCCAGAGCGCGCCGCCGAGCGCGAAGGCGGCGAGCGTGCAGTCGGCGTCGACCGCGAACGCCGTGATGCCCAGGGCGAGTTCGCGGGTGCGTTCGCGGAGCGGGTCCTCGGGTGCTGCGGGCAGGTCGCCCGGGTCGGCGAGGGTGCGCTCGGCGCCGTCCTGCCAGAGCCGGAGGAGGCTCGTCGGATCGGTGCCCGTGCGGGTGCGCAGGAACACGACGCGCCGCCCGTCGGCCGAGACCGAGGGTGCACGTACGGCGCCGAGAGAGAAGCGCCGGGTGCGCGCGAACTGCTCGGGGAAGTCGGGGTACGGGTCGTCGGGGCCGTCGTCCTGCGGGTCGGGAAGGTGCATCGGTCGCTCCTCGTCCTCGTGGGTCGGCACGTGCGCGGGCGCGAAAAAGCCTCCCCGTGAAGAACGCCGGGGAGGCTGGAGAAGATGGGGCGGCTGCACGAGCAACCCGCGTACGCCGCAGAGTCGTTGGAAGGATACATCCTGACGCCGCGCCCGGTCCGGCCCTTCGCGAGCCACGCGGCACCCACCGGGCACACGGCGGCGGCGCGCTCGGCATAGCCTGGGGAGATGCTTCCAGAGACCACCGCCACGCGCTATGTGACGCCGCTCCGCGAGGGCGGCTCGCTCCCCGGCCTCGTCGAGGCCGGGGATCTGGGCACCTACGTGGCGAAGTTCACCGGCGCCGGTCAGGGCCGCAAGGCGCTCGTCGCCGAGGTCGTCGCCGGGCAGCTCGCCCGCAGGCTCGGGCTGCGCGTCCCCGAGCTGGTGTCCCTGGAGGTCGCCCCGGTGATCGGCTTCGCCGAGCCGGACGAGGAGGTGCAGGAGCTCCTCAAGGGGAGCGGCGGCCGCAACCTCGGCATGGACTACCTGCCGGGCTCGCTCGGCTTCGACCCCCTCGCGTACGCGGTCGGCCGCGAGGAGGCGGGCCGGATCGTCTGGTTCGACGCGCTCGTGGACAACGTCGACCGCTCGTGGCGCAACCCCAACATGCTGGTCTGGCACGGCGACCTGTGGCTCATCGACCACGGGGCCACGTTGATCTGGCACCACAGCTTCGGCTCCGCGGCCCGCGCCGTCGCGAAGCCGTACGACGCCTCCGATCACGCGCTCGCGCCCTTCGGCCCCGACGTGGCAGCGGCCGCCGAGGCGCTGGCGCCCCGCGTCACCGAGGAGCTGGTCGCCGCGTGCGCGGCGGACGTCCCGGACGAGTGGCTCGCACCCGAGCAGGGCGCTCCCGACGCGGACGCCGTGCGCGCCGTATACGCGCAGGTCCTCTCGGAGCGGGCGCGCACGGTCCACGAGCACGTCACCGTCGGCGAGCCGACGAAGGACCGCCCCTCGCAGGCGCCGGGCTGGCTCACGGGCCGCGACGAGCCGAGCGGGTGCGGCGCGAGGTGAGCGGGGACGTGCGAGCGGGCGGGGACCATCGAGTGAGCGGGGAGCGCAGGGAGTTGGACGTCTTCGAGTACGCGGTGCTGCGCGTGGTGCCGCGGGTGGAGCGCGGCGAGTCGATCAACGCGGGCGTGGTGGTGTACTGCCGTGCCCGTTCCTACGTCGGCGCGTGCGTCCACCTTGACGAGGCGCGGCTGCGGGCGCTCGACGCCGCCGCCGATGTGGTCGGTGTCCGCGCGGCGCTGCGTGCCGTCGAGGGGGTGTGCGCCGGCGGACGGGCCGCGGGCCGGGCCGCCGGTGAGGACCCGGGGCGCAGGTTCAGGTGGCTGGTGGCGCCGAGGAGCACCGTGGTGCAGCCAGGGCCGGTGCACACGGGGCTCACGGCCGACCCGGAGGCGGAGACGGAGCGCCTGCTGGAGGAGCTCGTGCGCTGACGCGACCGCGGCCGACGGCCGGTGCGCAGGCGGCCGTTGACAGCGGGTGCCGGGGCTCATAGCGTCACGACTGCCGTAGCTACTAAGCGGTTGCTCACCATCCAGGGACGAGGAGATACCCAGCATGTCCACCACCGAGCAGCGTGTCGCGATCGTGACGGGTGCAGCCCGGGGCATCGGCGCGGCCACGGCCGTACGCCTCGCCGCCGAAGGGCGGGCGGTCGCCGTCGTCGACCTCGACGAGTCGGCCTGCCAGGAGACCGTCGACAAGATCACCTCGGCCGGCGGCACCGCGCGCGCCTTCGGCTGCGACGTCTCCGACTCGGCGCAGGTGGAGGCGGCCGTCGCCCGCGTCGCGGAGGAGCTCGGCGCGCCCACCGTGCTCGTCAACAACGCCGGCGTCCTCCGCGACAACCTGCTCTTCAAGATGAGCGACTCCGACTGGGACACCGTCCTCGGCGTCCACCTGCGCGGCGCCTTCCTGATGTCGCGGGCCTGCCAGAGCCACATGGTCGACGCCGGCTTCGGCCGCATCGTCAACCTCTCCTCGTCCTCGGCGCTCGGCAACCGCGGGCAGGTCAACTACGCGGCGGCCAAGGCCGGAATGCAGGGCTTCACCAAGACCCTCGCCAAGGAGCTCGGCAAGTTCGGCATCACCGCCAACTCCGTCGCGCCCGGCTTCATCGCCACCGACATGACCGCTGCCACCGCCGAGCGCGTCGGCATGGGCTTCGACGACTTCAAGGCAGCGGCGGCGACGCAGATCCCGGTGCAGCGCGTCGGCGCCCCCGAGGACGTGGCGCACGCGATCGCCTTCTTCACCGGCGAGCAGGCCGGCTTCGTCTCCGGCCAGGTCATGTACGTGGCCGGCGGCCCCCTCAACTGAACCCGGAGGCAGGCAGGATGGCAGAGCAGCAGGACACCGGACGCGTCGCGCTCGTCACCGGTGCGAGCCGCGGGATCGGCTACGGCGTCGCGGAGGCGCTCGTCGCACGGGGCGACCGCGTCTGCGTCACCGGGCGCAACGAGGACGCGCTCAAGGAGGCCGTGCAGTCGCTCGGCACCGACCGTGCGATGTACGTCGCGGGCAAGGCGCACGACCCGGAGCACCAGGAGGAGGCCGTCGGCCGGGTGATGGAGGCGTACGGCCGCCTCGACCACCTCGTCAACAACGCGGGCACCAACCCGGTCTTCGGCCCGATAGCCGACGCCGACCCCGGCGTGGTGCGCAAGGTCTTCGAGACCAACGTCCTCTCCGCGCTCGGCTTCGCGCAGCGCGCGTGGGCGGCGTGGCAGCAGGAGCACGGCGGCACCGTCGTCAACGTCGCCTCGATCGCGGGGGTTTCGGCCTCGCCGTTCATCGGCCCCTACGGCATGAGCAAGGCGGCGATGATCAACCTCACCCTCCAGCTCGCGCACGAGTTCGCGCCCGCGGTCCGGGTCAACGCGCTCGCGCCCGCGGTCGTCAAGACCAAGTTCGCGGTCGCCCTCTACGAGGGCCGCGAGGAGGAGGCCGCCGCCCGCTACCCGATGGGCCGGCTCGGCGCCCCCGAGGACGTCGCGGGCGCCGCCGCCTTCCTCACCTCCGACGAGGCGGCCTGGATCACCGGCCAGACCCTCGTCCTCGACGGCGGCCTCTTCCTCAACGCCGGCGTGGAGTAGCCCGGCGGGGGCGCGCCGGGGAGGCGCGCTCCCGCGGTTACCCTGCCGCCGGAGGGAGCGCCGATGTCGTACACCGCCCGGCCCGTCGATCCGCGTACGGGTGCGCCGATCGTGCTGATGGGGGACGACCGGGTGGCGCGGATGCCCGTGCGCGAGTGCGGGGAGCCCCTCGTGGACTGCCGCGAGGCGGTGCGCGTCGACGGCAGGCGCGGTGACGCGGCGGGGGAGTGGGCGCGGTTGCGCGCCGGCGTCCTCGAACTCCTCGTGCGCGCCGAGGCGTTGCTGCCGCGCGACCGGCGATGGCTGCTCGTCGAGGGGTACCGCCCGCTCGCGTTGCAGCACCGCATCGGGGACGGGTACCTCGCCGCGCTCCGGGAGCGCCGTCCCCGCGCCGGCGAGCGGGAGTTGCGCACCCTGGCGAGCCGCTGGGTGGCGCCGGCGGAGACGGCGGGGCACGTCGCGGGCGCCGCCGCGGACCTGACGCTGTGCACGGCGAGCGGCGCCGAGGTGGACCTCGGCTGCCCCGAGGCGGCGACGCCCGAGGAGAGCGCGGGGGCCTGTTTCACGGCCGCGCGCGGGATCGGGGCCGCCGCGGCCGCCGAACGACGCGCCATGGCCGAGGCGTTGGGCTCCGTCGGCATGGTCAACTATCCGACCGAGTGGTGGCACTGGTCGTTCGGCGACCGCTACTGGGCCTGGTCGACGGGGGCGGAGGCGGCGGGGTACGGCCCGCTCCCGCAAGGCGGCTAGGCGTCAACTTCCTTATGCACGCGTTGAGTTGAGACACGTGTCGACGCGGACGGGATGTTCCGCCGGCACGTGCTGGGGTAAGGTGCTCACTTGCCTCAGGCCAAAGGATTCGCCTGAGTGGTCGCTCCCGGTACGGCGCACGCCTCGGGAGGCCGCTCGGCAGCGGACGGCCCGCAGGTCGAGCCCGGCGCCGCCGGAGCGCACCACCCGTGAGTTCCCGCCCCATCGCCGCCGGCGCCACGTCGAGGCCGCGGCACCGCCGATCGAGGAGCGACGTGTTCGACCGGAAAGGCCCCCTGAGATCCGCTGCGCTGCTGCTGCCCCTCGCCCTGCTCGCCTCCGCGTGCAGCGCCTTCTCCGGCGACGAGGCCGACGCCGACCACACCCTCACCGTCGGCACCACCAGCGCCCCGAGCGTCCTCGACCCGGCCGCCGCCTGGGACGGCTCCTGGGAGCTGTACCGGAACGTCTACCAGACGCTGCTGAGCTTCCCCTCCTCCAGCACGTCCCCCGAGCCCGAGGCCGCCCGCGCCTGCGGCTTCACCGACGCGCAGAGCAGGGTGTACCGCTGCACGCTCCGCAAGGGACTCACGTTCTCCAACGGCAACAAGCTCGACGCCGCCGCCGTTCGGCACTCCATCGAGCGTGTGCGCACCATCGGAGCCAAGTCGGGCCCCGCAGCCCTCCTCGGCTCCCTCGACAAGATCGAGACCAAGGACAGCAGAACCGTCGTCTTCCACCTGAAACGGCCGGACGCCACCTTCCCCTTCATCCTGTCCACCCCCGCGACCTCCCTCGTCGACCCGGCCTCCTACCCGCGCGACGCGCTGCGCGAGAAGAGCGGCATCGTCGGCTCGGGGCCCTACACCCTCCACCGGTACCGCAAGGACGACCGCGCTGAACTGCGCAGGAACGGCGACTACCGCGGTCCGATCGAGGCGGCGAACGACGGCGTCACGATCCGCTACTTCAAGCGCTCGACCCGCATGGTCTCCGCGCTGGAGCGGGGCGACATCGACGTCACCTACCGCGGGCTGACGCCCTCGCAGATCACCAGGTTCGAGAACGCGGGACCCAAGAGCGCAGACGGCGCCGAGGAGATCCAGCTGAGCGAGATGGTGGGCACCGAGATCCACTACCTCGTCTTCAACCCCCGCGACCCGGTGGCGCGCAAGACTGCGGTCCGCCGCGCCGTCGCCCAGCTCATCGACCGCAAGGCGCTGGTGCGGCGCGTCCACTACCGCACGGCCGACCCGCTCTATTCGATGGTCCCCGGCGGCATCGCCGGGCACACCAACGCCTTCCTCGACGTCTACGGCGAGCCGGACGTCGACAAGGCGCGGAAGACCCTCGACGAGGCCGGCGTCCGCGGCCGCACCACCTTGCGGCTCTGGTACCCGACCGACCGCTACGGCGCCGCGACGAAGCGCGAATTCGAGGAGATCAAACGGCAGTTGGAGGAATCCAAGCTCTTCGAGGTCGAGCTGCGGGGGCGCCCCTGGGACGCGTTCCAGAAGGGGTACCTCGACGGCGAGTACCCGGTCTTCGGCCGCGGCTGGTCGGCCGACTTCCCCGACGCCGACAACTACGTGGCCCCCTTCGTCGGCCCCGACAACGCCATGGGCACCCCGTACGCGAGCCCGGAGCTCACCGAGAAGCTGCTGCCGGCCTCCCGCAAGCAGAGCAACCGCGGTGCGGCGGGCGGCGCTTTCAAGGAGGCCCAGCGGGTGCTCGCGGAGGACGCGAGGCTGCTGCCGCTGTGGCAGGGGCGCCTCTACCTCGCGTCGGCGAAGGACGTCGCCGGCATCGAGTTCAGCCTCGACCCGGCCGGGATCATGCGCATGTGGGAGCTGCACGAGAAGTCGAGCTGGTAGCGGGGACCGGGACGCCCGATGTCGGTGCCCGGCGGTACGTTCTGTGGTGCGAGCGCGGGTACCTGCGCCCGTCCCACCGCAACCGGAGGTCCCACGAGTGATCGGAACGCTCCCCGCATCCTGGCGCGAGGTACTCGCCGAGGAGGTCGAGCAGCCGTACTTCGCCGAGCTCTGCGAGTTCGTCGAGCAGGAGCGGGCCGCAGGCCCCGTCTACCCGCCGCGCGAGGAGGTCTTCGCCGCACTGGAGGCGACACCGTACGACCGCGTCAAGGTGCTCCTCCTCGGCCAGGACCCGTACCACGGCGAGGGCCAGGGCCACGGCCTCTGCTTCTCGGTGCGCCCCGGCGTGCGCGTCCCGCCGTCCCTCCGCAACATCCACCGCGAGCTGCGGGACGACCTCGGCCACCCCGTCCCGGACAACGGCTCGCTCACGCACTGGGCCGAGCAGGGCGTCCTGCTCCTCAACACCGTGCTGACGGTGCGGGCGGGCGAGGCCAACTCGCACAAGGGGCAGGGGTGGGAGCGGTTCACCGACGCGGTGATCGGCGCCGTCGCGGCGCGTGCGCGGCCCGCCGTCTTCGTTCTGTGGGGCAACCACGCGAAGAAGAAGGCGAGACTGGTCGACACCGAGCGGCACGCGATCGTCGAAGGCGCCCACCCCTCTCCGCTCTCCGCGCGGAGGTTCTTCGGCTCGCGCCCGTTCTCCGCCGCCGACAAGGCCCTCGCCGAGCAGGGGCACGCGCCGGTGGACTGGCGGCTGCCCGACCTCGCCTGAGCCGTCCGCCTGCGCCTCGCGTGCGTTGTCGGCGGTGGCGGTTAGCGTCGTGGCGACGGGCACCGGGCCGGGCGTCCGGTGCTTGCGAGCGCACCGAGTGGAGGCAGACCGTGGCGGAGGAAGAAGAGCGGACGGCCCCGGCGGAGGCCGGGGCGATGACGGCCAGGATCGGCCAGGCGATCATGCTCCACCGGGCGGGCGACCGCGAGGAGGCACGCAATCGCCTCGCGCAGCTCTGGGCGGAGACGCACCCGGAGCACGACCTCTTCCACCGCTGCACCATTGCGCACTACCTCGCCGACACCCAGGAGGACCGGGCGGACGAACTCGCCTGGGACCAGCGGGCGATGGCCGCGGCCGAGGCGCTCACCGGCGCCGAGGTCCACTGGGGCGAGCACGCCCTGGCGGTCCGCTCCCTCTACCCGTCGCTCCACCTCAACCTCGCCGCCGACCACGCCGCACTCGGCGACGAGCGCTCGGCCCGACGCGAGCTCCGCGCCGCCCGCTCCTATCTCCCCGAGCTGTCGGAGGACGGCTACGGGGACGGCATCCGCGCCGCTGTCCACCGCCTGGGCCTGCGCCTCGGGGATGTCGGCGACGAGCCGGGCCCGCCCCCGTGCGGCGGGACCGACGCGCAGGGGCGTTAGGCCGCGCGAAGCCAACCGCCGTGCGGCCGGGGCGAATCGGGCACCGGCGGGCGCCGCTCACATCCCCGTGGCGCCGTCGATGCGCTCCCGGACCAGGTCGGCGTGGCCGTTGTGGCGGGCGTACTCCTCGATCATGTGGAGGTGGACCCACCGCAGGCTGTACCTCTCGCCGGTGAGCGGGTCCGGGCTCGTCTCGGCGAGATCGCGCCCGGCCGCCGTGCTGCGGGCGAGGGCGATCTGCTCCCGCCAGGTGGCGAACGCCTCCTCCGTCGTGTCGCCCGGCTCGCACTCGAAGTCGCGGTCCGGCCTGTCCTCGGTGCAGTAGAGCGGCGCCGCCGGCTCACCGCCGAACACCGAGACGAACCAGCCGCGTTCCACCTCCGCCATGTGCCGCACCAGCCCGAGGAGCGTGATCGGGGAAGGCGGCGCTGAGCGGGCGCGGAGCTGCGCGTCGTCGAGCCCCGCGCATTTGAGCGCGAGGGTCTCCCGGTGGTAGTCGAGCCAACCTTCCAGTTGCTTCCGTTCGCCGTCGGTGGGGTTCGGCCGGGCGCGGTTGTCGGCGGGGTCGGTCGTCATGGGGAAGAGTCTCCGGCACGGCCCGCGCTCGGTCCAGGTGATTTATGGCTGCGGAGCCGAACGCGGCCTCCCTCTTTGCGAGTTGGTTGCTGCGCGGCCGCACGTGCCGAGCGCGCGGCGGCAGCGCGCGTCGTATGTGGGCGAGTTGACCGGCCGTGGTCGTGCCGGGCTGAACTCGGCGCAGGACTGGGAGACGCGACCGGTGGCGACCGGGCCTCGGCGCACGCCGCCGGTGCGAAGACGGCGGCCCGGACGCCGATGGCGCGCAGGACGCAGGAAGCGGTGAGACCGCCTCGACCCTCGCGGACGACCGCGACGGGGTGAGGGGTACTCATGGCCTCCTTCGGATGACTGGCCGAGTGGCGCGAAGGAACGGGGGTACGTAGTGAGCGAGTCGGCTTGCCTCCAACTTGCGGATGCTTCCCCGACGTTCCTCGCCCGCAAGTCGCCGTCCCTGCTGGAGAAGAGGTCGTTGCCGGCGGAATTCCGGTTCTCCACGACCCCACTCTTCGACCCTCTCGTAGGCCGGGCGCTCCACCCCGACGACCGCCACGCGCCCGGCAACTGCTGGGCCCCCTGAGGGAGCGACCCGCACCGCCCGCTCGTCCGCCCGTATGCTGCGCCCGCGCGACCAACCGCTCCACCACCTCGAGGGGGACCCGTGAAGATCGGCGTGATCGGCCTCGGCGACATCGCGCAGAAGGCGTATCTGCCGGTGCTCGCCGCCCAACCCGGCCTGGAACCGCACCTGTTCACCCGAACCCCCGCGACGCTCCAGCGCGTCGGCGACACGTACCGCGTACCCCCGCACCACCGCCACCCCGACCTCGAAGCGCTCCTCGACGCGCGTCCCGACGCGGCCTTCGTCCACGCACCCACCGCGTTCCACCCGCCCCTCGTCCGCGCCCTGCTCGACGCCGATGTGCCCGTCTACGTCGACAAGCCGATCGGCTACCACCTCAGGGACGCCCAGGACCTCGTCGCCCTCGCCGAGGAGCGCGGCGTCCCCCTCGCCGTCGGGTTCAACCGCAGGCACGCGCCCGGATACGCCCAATGCCTCGAACTGTCACGGGAGTTGATCGTCCTCCAGAAGCACCGCGTCGGCCTTCCCGACGATCCGCGCCGTCTCGTCTACGACGACTTCATCCACGTCCTCGACACGCTCCGGTTCCTCGCGCCCGCGGACCCCGACCGGATCGACGTGCGCGGCCTGCTCCGCGACGGGCTCCTCCACCACGTCGTCGTGCAGCTCGCGGGGGAGGGGTTCACGGCCGTCGGCGCGATGAACCGCCGCTCCGGATCGGCCGAAGAGGTCCTCGAGGTCTCGGGCCACGACGCGAAGCGGGAGGTGCGCAACCTCGCCGAGGTCGTCGACCACCGGGGCCAGCCCAGCGTCCGCAGGCGGGGCGACTGGGTGCCGGTGGCCCGCCAGCGCGGCATCGAGCAGGCGGCGCTCGCCTTCCTCGACGCCGTGCGCGAGGGCCGTCCCCTCTCCGCGCAGGACGCGCTGCGTACCCACGAGCTGTGCGAGCGGGTCGTCATCTCCGTACGGGAACAGGAACGTTGAACTCCTCGGCCTGCCGGGCGCGGACGTCGCGGGCCCACTCCAGCGCGCAGAAGGCGAGGAGCACCGTGGTACTCGCGTGCACCACCCAGTCCCCGAACCTGACGTACGGACTCGTCCCGCCGGCGGTCGGCGCCGTGTACTCGGCCACGCCGGAGCGGTCGGTGCCGAGCCGTTCGCCCTGCTGCCCGCCGTCGGGGCCGTAGACGGCGCTCACGCCCGTGAGGGTCGCGTGGACGACGGGCCGCCAGGTCTCCGCGGCGCGGAGCGCGGCGAGTGAGGCGTGCTGCTCGGGCGCCCAGCTCTCCTGGAAGGAGGAGGTGGCCGACTGTGCGACGAGCATTTCGGCCCCGTCGCCCGCGAGTTGGCGGCTCATGTCGGGGAACGCCGTCTCGAAGCAGATCAGCGGCCCGATCCGGACGCCGCCCGCGTGCATCATCACGGGGCCCGAGCCGCGCTGCCTGTCCTCGGCGGCCGCCTTGCCGACCGAGGTGGCCCAGCCGAGCACGGAGCGTGCCGGGATGTACTCGCCGAAGGGGACGAGGCGGGTCTTGTCGTACCGCTGCCCTGTCAGGCCGTCCCCGTCCACGAGGACGGAGCTCTTGTAGATGCCTCCGCCCCCGTCGGCGCGCGCCGAGTCGACGTTGACGAGGATCGGGGTGCCGATCCGTGCGGCGAGGCCGCTGATCTTTCGGCTCAGGTCGGGCCGGTGCGCCAGGTCGAAGCCGACGCTGCTCTCGCCCCACACCACCAGGTCGGTGCGGGAGTCGGCGAGTCTCTCGGTGAGAGCGATGGCGCGGTAGAGGCGGTCGCCCGCGGTCTTCGTCATCCCCGGCTGCACCACCGCCACGCGTACGTCGTGACCCGAGCGCTGCGGCGTGGGCGACCACAGCCAGGCACCGCCGATCGGTACGGCGACCGCGGCGACCGCGGCGAGCGCCGGCAGGCGGCGGGTGCCGGGCGCGCAGGAGACGAGGAGCACCCCCAGCGCGGTGTTGGCCGCCACGAGCGCGAAGCTCACCAGCCACACGCCTCCCAATGAGGCGAGCCGCAGGGCCGGTTGGACCTCGTACTGGCTCGCACCGAGCAGCCCCCACGGGCCGCCGAGGTACTCCCAGGAGCGCACCAGCTCCACCATGAGCCATCCGGAGGGGAGCAGCACCAGCGCGGCAGCCGTACGCGCCCCCCGCTGAGGCCCGGAGAGCACCCGGCGCACCAGCCACCCCCACGGCGCCCACAACAGTCCCAGCAGCGCGGCGAGGAAGAGGATGAAGACGTGCAGGCTCGGCAGCAGCCAGTGGTGGACGGCGAGCATGAAGGCGCTGCCGCCGAGCCACCCCGTCGTCGCCGCGGCCCGCGCCGTCGGCGCCGTACGCGCCAGCAGCATCCAGGGGACGAGCCCGAACCAGGCGAGCCACCACAGGCTCGGCGTCGGAAAGGACAGCGCGGGGAGCGCCCCGGCGAGGAGGCTCAACGGCCAGCGGCCCCATCGGGACTCCAGCGCTCCGTGCATCCCGCGCCTCCTTCGTCCCGCTGTGGCCCGGCAGCCGCATCGGCTACCCGAGCGCGCCGCCTCACCAGTGTGCGCAAACAACACGCTCCGGGCGAGAGCGCGGTGGGACGGAGCCCTGCCTTTTCCGCCGTCCGGGGCCCTGCGGAGCCGGCGCAGGAGCAGCGCCGGCAGGCAGCCGAACGCGGGACGCCGTCAACCGGTGCGGCCGGCGTCCTTCCCTGGCGCGGGAAGCAGGACCCGCAGCTCGTCGCGCGCCCCGAAGCGCGGCGGACGTCGGAACGCCGGCGGCTCCTCGCCGCGCTGGCGCGGGATCACCACCCGTACCCCGTGGCACGGGCCGCCGCGATCGCGGGCGCTCTCGCGGGCGAGCACGGCGATGCCCCAGGCGGCGACGGCGCCGGCGCAGACCGCGCCCGCCGCGCCCGCCGTGCCGAACCTGAACCCCTCTCCGAGCAGGAGGACGCCCGCCGTTGCCGCGAGAACGGGATTGGCGACGGTGGTGGTCGCCAGCGGGGCCGCGAGGCCGCCGCCGCGGTAGGCCGCCTGCGACAGGGCGAGGCCCGAGACGGCGAGTACGGCGACGAGCGCGAGCAGCGGAGCGGCGGCCGGCAGCGAGCGGAGCGACGGCTCCTCGACCGCGGTCTTCACGAAGAACGACGCGGCACCGTGCGCGGTACCGGAGGCGGCGGCGAGCAGGACGCTGCGGGTGACGGCCCGTCGACGTGCCCCGTGGCCTCCGCCGCCCGTACGGCGTCCGAGCGCCTTGGCCGGAACCGTGAGGAGGGCCAGCAGCGCCGCGACCGCACCGGCCGCCCACCGCAGCTCGTCGCCGCTCCCCGGGTCGCTGCGCCCCGCCCCCGTCAGCAGGAGCACCGCGGCGAGACCGAGGGTGACGAGCAGGATGCCGCGCCAACCGGCCGCGCCGACGGGGCGTTTGACGACCACGGCGGCGAGCGGCGCCGCGAGGACGAGCGTCAGCACGCCGAGCGGCTGGACGACGACGAGCGGGCCCAGCGCGAGCGCGGCGACGTGGAGCAGGGCTCCGGTGCCCTGCAGCCCGGCCGCCGCCCACCAGCGCGGCCTGCGCAACAGGCCGAACCGGCTGGGTGCGGTCGTCGCGGCGAGCCGCTCCTGCACGAGGGCCGCGCTCGCGTAGCCGAGCGCGGAGGCGAGCGCGAGCAGCACCGGCGCCAGCAGCGGGGTCACCGGGTCCTGCCGGGGCCGTGGTGGGGGAGGTTCATCTCTCCACGATGCGCCGTGGCTCCGCACCTGTCGTCATCTCGGGGAGGGGCCCGACCTACCACCTGAGGAGTACCCCGGAGTGGGACTTATGACGGAAGGCCGCCCTCCCCGACGATCTCCACGGGGCCGAAGCCGCTGCCCGTGATGCGTACGTAGCCCTCCCGGCCGTCGGGGAGGCGCAGTTGCGCGACGTCGGTGACGAACTCGGCCCACAGGGACTCGTCACCCGTCGCGCGGAGCGTCCCCGTCCACGGCTTCTCCGGCCCTTCGGCGTCGGTGAAGAGAGCCGCGTCGACCTCGATATCGACGGCTCCGAAGATCAGCGTCGCGGGCCCGCGGTAGAAACTGTCCATGATCGCCAGTCTGGCAGGCTCCGCCGGCGGCACCACCGCGGACGACTGCATGTCGCAGCGTGCCCGAGGCCGCCGGCGAAGAGAGGGACCGCGCACGTCGGCGGGGCGTCAGCCGGCGGTGTGACCCACGGGTTTCTGCTCGGCTTCGGCGTTCTCCGGCTTCGGCCCGCGGGCGACGACCCGGCGGATGCGACCGCGCCGGCACCAGGCGTACGCCGTCCCCGCCAACCCCGAGACGGCGATGAAGCCGAACGAGACGAGGAAGGCGGGCGAGGTCGGAGTGGTGGCGGCGCTGCCGGCGACCGTGTACGCGGCGGTGTTCGGCAGCGAGCCGAGCGCGGTCGCGGCGAGGAAGGCCGGCCAGCGCATCTTGGAGACGGCGGCGCCGTAGTTGGAGGCGGCGAAGGGGATGCCGGGCAGCAGCCGCAGGATCAGGGTGGAACGGAAGCCGTGGCGGCTGAGGTACCTGTCGGCGGTGTCGAGCCAGCGTCCCCTCAGCAGGGGGCGCAGCGCGCACTGCCCGAGGAGGCGGCCGAGGCCGAAGCAGATCCCGGCACCGAGGACGGTCCCTGCGATGGCGGCAGCCGTGCCCGCCTGCGCGCCGAAGAGCGCGCCCGCGGCGACGTTGAGCACGGGGCGCGGGACGAACGCCGCCGTGCACGCTCCGTAGCCGGCGGCGAAGAGGGCCGTGGCACCGGCTCCGGCGAGGCGTGCGGGCCAGCCGTCGACGAGGAGGTCCTGGGGCTGGTAGGCGACCGCGGCGGCGGCCGCGGCGCACAGGAGGAGCAGCAGCAGGGCGAGTCGGGACCAGGGGGAGAGCAGGGTCTGGACGAGACGGCCGGGGACGCCGTCGGACTGCGTGGCGGGGACGGGCACGGGGCGAGCGTAACCGACGCGGCGGCGCGCGGCCGGGCGCCGAGCGCCGGGGGCCCGCCG
>NZ_AJTQ01000362.1 GCF_000262345.1 Streptomyces xiaopingdaonensis
CCGCCGTTCCGTCCCGCCTCTCCCGCCCACCACCCGGCGCCTCTCCCCGCCGCCGACCTCGCCTCGAGCCGGTTCGGGCGGCGGCCAACCGGCCCGTGCCCGGGTGGCATTCGCTGAGCCGGCGAAGTGACGGAGAAAACACCGGATTTGGGGAAAGGGAGCAACGCGCCGGCGCACGGGCGCAGTCGGCGCTCGTGGGGCGGCCCGCGCCCCGCACAATGGAGTCGTGTCAGAGCCGATCCCCGTCACCCGCGCCGTCGCAGGCGGCACCGCGAAGCTCCTGCCCGACGTCGACCGGCCGCGCGCCTGGCTGCTCACGGTCGACGGCGCGCCCCAGTCCTACGTCGACCTCGACGACCCGCGCCACCTGGAGTTCGAGTACGCCCGCCGAGTCGCGCACCTCCTCGACGCCGCGGCGCCGCCCGAGGCGCCCCTGGCCGCGCTCCACCTCGGCGCCGGCGCCTGCACGCTGCCGCGGTACCTCGCCGCGACGCGCCCGGGTTCGCAGCAGACCGTCGTCGACGCGGACGGCGAACTCCTCGCGCTCGTCGAGGAGTTCCTGCCCCTACCGGCGGAGGGCGGGGTACGGCTGTGCACGGCGGACGCGCGCGCGGCGCTGGAGGCGGCGGAGCCCGACCGCTTCGACGCCGTCCTCTCCGACGTCTTCAGCGGCGCCCGCGTCCCGGCGCATCTGGGCGCCGTCGACTACGTGCGCGCGGCCTCGCGGGCGCTGCGTCCCGGTGGCCTCTACGTCGCCAACCTCGCCGACGCCGCGCCCTTCTCCTTCCTCGCCCCGCAGTTGGCGACGGTCGGCGCCGTCTTCCCCGAGGTCTGCGTGATCGCCGAGCCTTCGGTGCTGCGCGGGCGCAGGTTCGGCAACGTGGTGCTGGCGGCGAGCCAGGAGCCGCTGCCGGTGGGCGAGTTGGCCCGGCGGTGCGCGGCCGACCCGTTCCCCGCGCGGGTGGCGCACGGGTCGGCCCTCGGCGAGCTGCGGCGGGGCGCCGCACCGGTGGCGGAGGGCACCGCCGTCGCCTCCCCCGAGCCGCCCGCCGGCTCCTTCAGCCTGGAATAGCGGGGGAGGCCGGCGGGGCCTCAGCCGCGGGGCTCGTCAGCCGCGGGGCTCGTCGTCGTCCCCCGCGGAGCCGGCGTCGTAGCTCCGCAGGCTCGCCATCATCTTCTTGACGGTCGCGTCCGGCACCTCGTCGTCGACGTTCATGTCGCTGTAGAAGACCCAGATCGCCAGGTCGTCATTGGAGTTGATCCAGGAGACGGCGGTGACCTTCCCGTCGGCCGAGCACTTGTCCTCCTTCGGTGCCCCCGTGATCCGGGCGGTGGAGACGTGGCCCTTGATGCCGTGCTCGTTCTTGAAGGGGCGGGGCTTGCTCTGCTTGAGGCTGCCCTTCTGGTCCTGGTCGAAGCCGGCGATCGCGAAGTTGCCCGCGGCTATCCGAGCCGCCTCCTTGGTGTTCTTCGAGCCCTGCGCGCCCTTGGTGCCCACCCCTGCCCTCGTCGAGCTCTTGCACCAGTCGTCCTTGTAGTAGGCGGGCGCCGACATCGCGACGAGGACCTTGCCGTCGTCGTCCTCGAAGCCGGTGATGGTGCCGGGGCTCGACACTTCCCAGTCCTTGGTCTTCGGTACGTCGAAGGCCGAGTACCACTTGGGGTTGACGACGGCCTGCCAGCCGGGCGTCACCGGGGCGCTCCCGTCCGACTTCGTCGGCTGCGGCTCCGGCTGCTGCGTCGGCTGCTGATCCGGTGAGGCCGAGGTGGTCGGTGAGGGCGAACCGCCCTTCGCCTCGTCTTCGTCCTCGTCGCCGCCGAGCACGAAGACCCCTGTCACCACGGCGGCCGCCACGACGGCGACCGCGGCGACGATCGCGATCGCCGTCTTCCGGCCCCGCTTCCCGCCCGAGGGCTTCTGCGGCCCCGGCGAACTCGCCGGCCCCCACTGCGGGTCGGTGCCGTACGGGTTCTGGTCCTGCTGTCCGTACCCGGGCTGTGCCTGCTGCCCGTACCCCGGCTGCTGATACGGGTTCGGCTGCCCGTACCCCGGCTGCTGGTACGGGTTCGGCTGCTGCGGGTTCTGCTCGCCCCCTGGCGGCTGCTGTCCTGGCCACATGGCCGACAAGCCTATGGGCAGCGGTCGTTCGCGGCCACGCGGTGCGGGGCTTCGGTACCGAGCCGGTACATACGGGGGAGCGGCGGAAGCAGATTTATTACCCGATGGTAACCTCCGGGCATGACAGCCGAACCCCAGCCGTCGATCGGCGAACTGATGGCGGCGAGCGTGCCGATGGTCCGCACGCTCAACCTGGAGTACCTGGAGACGACGCCGGAGCGCGCCGTCGTCGCCTTCCCCGACCAGCCCGAGTACCGCAACCACGTCGCAGGCCCGCACGCCGGCGCCATGTTCACCGCGGGCGAGTCGGCGAGCGGGGCCGTCACCCTCGCCGCCTTCGCCGACCAGCTCGGCAGAGCGGTGCCGCTGCCGGTCCGCGCCGAGGTCAGCTACAAGAAGGTGGCGAGGGGGCGCGTCACCGCGACCGCGACCCTGCGGCGGCCCGTCGCGGAGGTCGTGGCCGAGCTCGACGCCGGCACCCGTCCCGAGTTCCCCGTCCACGTCTCCCTCACGCGGGAGGACGGGGCCGAGACGGGGGAGATGACCGTCGTCTGGACGCTCAGGCCCAACGACTGAGCCGTGCCCGCGAGTCGGCCCAGCCCCCGCGCGGCGGGCGGCGGAACCTCACTGCTCGGGCGCGGCCCCGTCGTGCGAACCGCCGTCCCGTGCACGGCCGTCGACCGGTTCGGCACCGCGGTGCGCCTCCGCGAGGTCGAGGTAGACGGCCGCGTTGAGGCGCACCCCTTCCCGCTCCTCCTCGGTGAGCTCCCGCTTCACCTTCGCCGGCACGCCGGCGACGAGGGATCCCGGCGGCACCTGCATGCCCTGCGGCACGAGCGCCTGCGCCGCGACGAGCGAACCGGCCCCGATCCGGGCGCCGTTGAGCACCGTCGCGCCCATGCCGACGAGCACCTCGTCCTCGACGGTGCACCCGTGGAGTACCGCGTTGTGGCCGACGGAGACGCGCTCGCCTACCGTCACGGGGAAGCCGGGATCGGCGTGGACGGTGCTGTTGTCCTGGATGTTGGATCCCGCGCCGATCGAGACCGAGGCGGCGTCGCCGCGCAGCACGGCGCCGTACCAGAGCCCCGTGCTCTCGCCCATCGTCACCTCGCCCACGACCACCGAGGTCGGTGCCGTGTACGCGCTGTCGGCCAGTCTGGGACGCCGCCCACCGACAGCGGCCACCACCGCTTGCTGCTCGCCCATCTCTCGACCTCCGCCGACTCGTTGGCTCCACCGGTACCCCGGCACGGCAGCACCGTAGGCGATCGGCGGGAGAAAGATCACAGCGACTCCGGAGGTGCCGTATCCGTCCCGCCGTCTACCGTGACCGCGTGTCCTCCCACCGCACTTCACGCGCGCGGCCGCGACTCGGCGCGCTCGGTCGCAGGCTCGCCTCGCGCGCCGTGCACGGTGCCTGGCGACTGGCCCAGCGCGCCGGCGCGGTCACGCCGGAGCACCCGGGCGGCTACGCCTTCCACCGGATCGGCACCGGCACCCGACTCGCCTTCCCGCAGGGCACCGTCTTCGGTGCCGGGTGGATCGAGCTCGGCGACCACTGCGTCGTCGGGCAGGAAGTGACGCTCACGGCAGGGATGATGCCCGACCTCGACCTCGGCCCCGAGACGGTGCTGCGGATCGGCGACGGCGTCGTGCTCGGCCGCGGCAGCCACGTCGTCGCGGACACCGCCGTGACCATCGGCGACGACGTCTTCTGCGGCCCCTACGTCTACATCACCTCCACCAACCACTCGTACGACGACCCGCACCAGCCCGTCGGCCGCCAGTGGCCGCGCGCCGCTCCCGTGGAGATCGGCGCGGGCAGTTGGCTGGGCGCGGGCGCCGTGGTGCTGCCGGGGGCGCGGCTCGGGCGGAACACCGTCGTCGCGGCGGGCTCGGTCGTCCGCGGCGAGGTGCCGGACCACGCGGTGGTCGCCGGGGTGCCGGCGCGGGTGGTGCGCCGCTGGGACGAGGAGTCCGGCTGGCAGCCGCCGCTCGCGACACCGCCCCCGGTCCCGGTGCCGGAGGGCGTCACTCCGCAGCAGCTGCGCGCCGGTGCCGAGTTGGCGGGCGGCGCCGGTCCCGACGTGGGGTCCAGGAAGGCGTCGGGGAAGGGCGAGAGCACCCGGCGGTGACGGCACACTGGGGGAGAGCGCCCGCTGGAGAGCCCCGTGTCGAAGGGACGCCCAACCGTGAACGACCGCCTGCTGCGCATCCTGCTCGCCTGCGCCGTCGCCCTCGTCGGCCTCGGCATGCTGCTGAGCCTGGTGGTGCGCGCCTGAGGGCCCCGGCGCCTAGCCCGAGGCGAGCAGCAGCGAACCGAGGAGCGCGAGGCCGGCCCCGGCCGTCTGGAGCGCGCGGAGCCGCTCCTGGAGGACGCCGCGTGCGGCGAGCGCCGTGACGACGGGGTAGAGGGACGCGAGCACGGCCGCGACGGTGACGGGGCCGCTCTGCGCCGCGACGGCGTAGGTGCCGTTGGCCGCGACGTCCGCGAGTCCGACGAAGGCGAGCGAGGGCAGCGCGGCCCGCACTTCGGCCACCCCGCCCGCCGGCAGTACGGGGGCGCCGCGGCGGGCCGAGACGGCGAGGGCGCCGCCGCCCACGACGACGTTCACCAGCCGCTGGACGAAGAGCGCGAGGAAGAGCCCGGTGACCGTGGGCGTGGCCTCGGCGATGAGCTGGATCGTCGCGCCGAAGCCGAGCGCGGCGCCGAGCGTCAACCCGATCGTGCGCCGCTCCACGGAGGCACCGCCCGAGCCGACCCCGCCGGCGAGCACCACGCCGCCGAGCGCCACGAGGACACCGGCCGCCTGCCAGACGCCCGGCCGCTCCGCGTGGAGAAGGACACCGGTGCCGATCGGGACGACGACGCCGCCGAGGGTGGCGATCGGCGAGACGACGCCCATCGGACCGAGCGCCAGAGCGCGGTAGAAGGCGAGCATCGCCACCGGGCCGATGGCGCCCGCCGCCCCTGCGCACCACAGCAGCCGCGCGTCGAGTTCGCTCCACGCCCCCGTGGCCACCACGATCGCGCCGAGCACCACGGCGGCCGCCCCCTGGGAGACGACCACGACGGTCAGCTCGCGCATCCGCTTGCTGAGGAGCCCGCCGCCGAAGTCGGCGAGGCCCCACAGCAGGCTGGTGGCGAGTGCGAACGCAGCGGTCATCTCGGTGGCTCCCCTGAGTACAGTGGCGTGGAGTCGGCGGTGGCGCGGAGTGCACCCTGCACGCGCTCCACCGTAGTCGAGTTCAGTGTACTTCTGCATCCATTATTGTTGACCGAGGGGACGGTGCAGACGCCCGTGACCGACCTTGACCGCCTGACCCTGTCCCTCGCCCGCAACCTCAAACGCCTGCGCACGGAACGGCAGTTCACGCTGGACGCGCTCGCGGCCCGGGCAGGCGTCAGCCGCGGGATGCTGATCCAGATGGAACAGGCGCGGACCAACCCGAGCGTCGGCACCGTCGTCAAGATCGGCGACGCGCTCGGCGTCAGCATCACGACGCTCCTCGACTTCGACCAGGAGCCGCGCGTCCGGATCGTCCCCGAGGCGCAGGCGGTCCGGCTCTGGTCGACCGAGGCGGGCAGCCACAGCACGCTCCTCGCGGGGGCCGAGGCACCGGGGCCGCTGGAGCTGTGGTCGTGGCGGCTGATGCCGGGCGACGCCAGCGACTCCGACGCGCATCCGGCCGGCACGGCGGAACTCGTGCACGTCTCGTCGGGCGAGCTCACCCTCACCGTGGAGGGCGAGGAGTACCGCGTCCCGGCCGGCACCTCGGCCGCCTTCGAGTCGGACGCCGCCCACGGTTACCGCAACGACGGGGACGAGCCGGTCGCGATGGTGATGGCCGTCAGCGTCCCGCCGCCGCGCTGAGGGCGATCCGCCGCCGACGCGCCGTTGGCCTCAGCCGCCGAGCCTCGGGATCTCGATCGCGGGGCAGCGGTCCATCACCATCGCGAGACCGGCCGCCCGCGTCCGGTCGTACGCCGCCTCGTCGACGACCCCGAGTTGGAACCAGACGGCCCGCGCCCCCGTCGAGACGGCCTCGTCCGCGACGGGGCCCGCGAGCCGGGAGTTGACGAAGACGTCCACCACGTCGACGGGGAAGGGGACGTCGGCGAGCGACGGGTATCCCTGCTCGCCGTGGACGGTCTCCGCGCTCGGGTGGACGGGGACGATCCGCTTGCCGAACCGCTGGAGCACCTCGGCGACCCCCCACGCGGCGCGGGAGCGGTTGGCCGAGAGTCCCACCACGGCCCAGGTGTCGCCGAGTTCGGTGAGGATGCGCCGGACCTGGCCGGGCTCTGCGTACATCTGCGCCTCCTGCGTCGCGCGGGTGCTCGTGCGGCTGTGCGTGCGGCCGGGAGAACGCCCGCACGGTTTCCGGCATTCCCCCGGCCGCACGTGCGGACCCCGCCTGCATAGGGTTGCCGTATGGAGCAGGGTCCTGACGAGTTCGCATCCGTCGCAGCCGAGGGCGTCCACGAGACGGAGATCAACCGGTCGCGGTTCCGGTGCGCCCTCGCGCCCGTGGCGGACGAGGACGACGCGCGTGCCTTCGTCGCCCGCGTACGGGCCGAACACCCGGGGGCCAACCACAACTGCTGGGCGTACGTGGTCGGTGCGGACGCGTCGGTGCAGAAGGCGAGCGACGACGGCGAGCCCGGCGGCACGGCAGGGGCGCCGATGCTCCAGATGCTGCTGCGGCGCGACGTGCGGTACGCGGCAGCCGTCGTCACGCGCTACTTCGGCGGCGTCAAGCTCGGCGCGGGCGGGCTCATCCGCGCCTACGGCGGCGTCGTGGGCGAAGCGCTCGACGCGGTCGGCACCGTGCGCCGCCGCCGGTACCGTCTCGTCACCGTCACCGCCGACCACCAGCGTGCCGGCCGCCTCGAGAACGACCTGCGGGCCGGCGGCCGTACGGTCCGCGAGGTGCGCTACGGCGCCGAGGTGGAGATCGAGCTGGGGGTCCCCGAGGCCGAAATCGCGGCGTTCCGCGCCTGGTTGGCCGACGCGACGGCGGGCGGCGCGCGGCTGGAGCTCGGCGGCGAGGCGTACGTCACCGACTGAGCAGGGTGCGACTCGGCGGCCAACCCCGCGCCGGGCCACCGGAGATGGCTTTCCGGACGCCGGTGCACCTCGCGAGAGGCGCGCGGCGGCCGTCGTGACGAGGGCGAACGGCCGGTGTCAGTGGTGGCGTCTAGGGTCGTTGACCATGCGCCTGCTGCACACCTCGGACTGGCACCTCGGCCGGAGCTTCCACCGCGTGAGCCTCCTCGAAGCCCAGCGTGCCTTCCTCGACCACCTCGTGGAGACCGTCCGCGACCGCGAGGTCGACGCCGTCCTGGTCGCCGGGGACGTCTACGACCGTGCCATCCCCCCGCTCCCCGCCGTCGAGCTCTTCGACACCGTCCTCCACCGGCTCGCCGCGCTCGACGTGCCCGTCGTGATGATCTCGGGGAACCACGACTCCGCCCGCCGACTGGGCGTCGGGTCGGGGCTGTTGGCCCGCGCCGGCATCCATCTGCGCACCGACCCGGAAGGCTGCGCGGAGCCCGTCGTGCTCAGCGCCGACGGCGTGGAGACCGCCGTCTACGGCCTGCCGTACCTGGAGCCGGCCCTGAGCGCCCCGGCCGTCGGCGCCGCGGGGCGCAGCCACACCGCGGTGCTCGGCGCCGCGATGGACGCGGTCCGCGCAGACCTGGACACGCGTGCACGCGGCACCCGCTCCGTCGTCCTCGCGCACGCCTTCGTCACCGGCGGCGAACCGTCCGACAGCGAGCGGGACATCACCGTCGGCGGTGTCTCCGCCGTCCCCGCCGCCGTCTTCGAAGGCGTCGACTACGCCGCCCTCGGCCACCTGCACGGCCCCCAGCGCCTCACCGACCGCGTCCGGTACAGCGGCTCCCCCCTCGCGTACTCCTTCTCCGAGGCCGACCACCGCAAATCCATGTGGCTCGTCGACCTCGACGCCGCGGGCGGGCTCCGCACCGAGCGCCTGGAGCTGCCCGTGCCGCGGCCCCTCGCCCGTCTGAGCGGCACCCTCCAGGAGCTCCTGGAGCAGCCGGAGTTGGACCGTCACACCGACTCCTGGGTCGAGGCGACCCTCACCGACGCGCACCGCCCCAACGAACCCATGGCCCGCCTCGCCGAGCGGTTCCCGCACGTGCTCTCCCTCGTCTTCGACCCGCAGGGCGCCGAGGGCGGGGCCGGCGGCTCGTACGCGGGCAGGCTGCGCGGCCGCTCCGACCGCGAGGTCGCCGAGGACTTCGTCACCCACGTCCGCGCCGGCCGCGGCCCCGACGCCCCCGAGAGCCGCATGCTCCAGGAGGCGCTCGACGCCGTCCGCGTGGAGGCGGCGGCGCAGGAGGTGGCCCGATGAGGCTCCACCGGCTCGACGTCACGGCCTTCGGACCCTTCGCCCGAACCCAGCACGTCGACTTCGACGCGCTCTCCTCCGGCGGCCTCTTCCTGCTCCACGGCCCGACGGGCGCCGGCAAGACCTCCGTCCTCGACGCCGTCTGCTACGCCCTCTACGGCAGCGTCCCCGGCGCGCGCCAGCAGCCCGGCGCCGCCCTGCGCAGCGACCACGCGGACCCGGCGGTGCGCACGGCCGTCACTCTCGAACTCACCGTCGCCGGACGCAGGTTGGAGCTCACCCGGCAACCTGAGCAGCTCCGCCCCAAGGCCCGCGGCAGCGGGACGACGCGCGAGCGCGCCCGCTCCGAACTCCGCGAATGGGACGCGGCGACGGCCGGGTGGCGGGGCCTCAGCCGCTCGCACCAGGAGATCGGCGAGGAGGTCGGCCGCCTCCTCGGGATGAGCCGCGAGCAGTTCTGCCAGGTCGTGCTCCTGCCGCAGGGCGACTTCGCGCGGTTCCTCCGTTCCAATGCGGAGGACCGCGCACGGCTCCTCGGGCGCCTCTTCGACACCGGAAGGTTCGCCGCCGTCGAGGAGCGCCTCGCCGAGCAGCGCCGCCTCGCCGCCCAGGACGTCCGCGAGGGGGACGAACAGCTGCTCGCCCTTGCCCAGCGGATGCGCCAGGCCGCCGGCACCGATACAGGCGTCGGCGATCTCCCGCTGCCCGGCGCGGAGCCGGGCACCTCGCCGGTGCCCAGGGCGCGCAGCGGCGAGCAGCTCGCCCCCGGCGACCCGCGCCTCGCCGAGACGGTGCTGGAGTGGGCAGCCCTCGCGCGCACTGCGGCGAGGGAGCGCCTCGCCGCGGCCCGCAGCGCCGTCGCGCTCGACGAGTCCCGCCACGTCTCGGTCACCGCCGAGCTGGAGTCGGTGCGCCAACTCGCCCGCGACCAGCAGGCGCACGCCGACTTCCGGGAGCGCGCCGAGCGCCTCTCCGCCACGGAGGGGAAGCGGGACGCCGCCGCGCGCCGGCTGCAGCTCGCGCGCGCCGCCGAGGCGGTCGCGCCTTCCGTCGCCCGCAGCCGCACCGCGGCGGCCGAGCACCGGCGGGCCGCCGAGGCGGAGACGCGGGCCCGCGCCCCGCTCCCGGCGGAGCTCGCTTCGGCTTCGCCCGAGCAGCTCGCCGTGCGAGAAGGCGAGCTGCGGGCCGAACTCGGCGGCCTCGCGGCGGCCGCACGCAGCGAGGGGCGGCTCGGCGAGGTCGAGTCCGAAGTCGAGGCGCTGCAGGACGAGTCGGCGGCCGCCGAGGAGCTGCTGCGGGAGGCCGAGGAGTGGCTCACCGGCTGGGAAGGACGCAGGTCCGCGCTGCAAAGCGGGATCGAGGAGGCGCAGCAGGCCGTCGCCCGTGCCGAGCACCTCGCCGGCCTCCTCGGCCCCGCCCGCGAGCGGCGCGACGCGGCCCGCACCCGGGACGCCCTCGTCGTGCAGCGCGAGGAAGAAGAGGCGCGGCGCCTGCGCCTCGCCGAGCGGGCCGGGGCCGCGCGCGAGACCTGGCTCGACCTCAAGGAGCGCCGGGTCCTAGGCATCGCGGCCGAGCTCGCGGAGCGGTTGGTCGCGGGGGAGCCGTGCGCGGTCTGCGGTTCGGCGGAGCATCCGGCTCCGGCGCGCGCCGGAGCCGACCACGTCGACCGTGCCGCGGAGGAGCAGGCGTTCGAGCACTACCAGCGAGCCGACGAGGCGGCGGAGGAGGCGGAGCGCCGACTCGTCCCGCTCCGCGAGCGGCTCGCCGCCGCCACCGCCTCGGCCGGTGACCGCTCCGCCGCGGAACTCCACCGCGAACACGCCGAGTTGGAGCAGGAGCACGCCGCAGCGCGGCGCACGGCGGGCGAGGCGCACACCGCGCGGGAGGCGCTCGCCGCAGCCGAGGGGGAGTACGCGCGCAGGACGGCAGCGCGCGGCGAGGCCGAGCGCCGGGTGGCGGCGAACACTTCGCGCAGGGAAGCGCTGCTCCTGGAGGCCGGCCGGCTGGAGAAGGAGGTCGCGGCGGCGAGGGGCGACGCGGCGAGCGTCTCCGTCCGCACCGCCGAGTTGGAGAGGCGGGTCGAACTCCTCGCCGTGGCGGCCGAGGCGGCCCGCGCGGTCCGTGGAAGCGCGCAGCACCTCGAGGTGGCCGAGGCCGAACTCACCGCCGCAGCGCGGCGCGCGGACTTCGCCACGCCCCAGGAGGCGACGGAAGCCCTCCTCGGCGAAGCCGAGCAGCGCGAGCTGCGGGAGCGCCTCGCCCGTCGCGAGGCGGAGGAGGCCGCCGTCGCCGCCGGCCTGGAGGACCCGCGACTGCGGCACGCCGCCGCGGCTCCCCCCGCACAACCCTCGGAGACGCAGGCCCGATTGGAGAGCGCCACCCGCCGCCTGCGCCACTCCTCGGCGACCGAGGAGAGTTGCCGCACCCGATGCGCCGAACTCGACCGCCTCAGTCTCCTCGCCGCCGAGGACGCCGAGAACCTCGCACCGCTGCGCGAGTCGGCCGCCCGGGTGGCCCGCCTCGCGTCGCTGGCCGCCGGCACCTCGCAGGAGAACGAGCACCGGATGCGGCTGGAGTCGTACGTCCTCGCCGCCCGTCTCGAACAGGTCGCGGCGGCGGCCGGCGCCCGGCTCTCCCGGATGTCGGGCGGCCGGTACACCCTCGTCCACTCGGATCAACGCGCCTCCGGCCGCGGCAGATCCGGCCTCGCCCTCCACGTCGTCGACGCGTGGACGGGCGCGGAGCGCGACACCTCCACCCTCTCGGGCGGCGAGACCTTCTCCGCCTCGCTCGCGCTCGCCCTCGGGCTCGCCGACGTCGTCACCGAGGAGGCGGGCGGCACCCGCCTGGAGACCCTCTTCATCGACGAGGGCTTCGGCAGCCTCGACGAGCAGACCCTCGACGAGGTGCTCGACGTCCTCGACTCGCTGCGCGAACGCGACCGCTGCGTCGGCATCGTCAGCCACGTCGGCGATCTACGGCAGCGCATCCCCACCCAGCTCGAGGTCCTCAAGACCCGCACCGGTTCGACCCTGCGCCACCGGTCGGCACCGATGCGGGAGTGAGCCACCGGGCTTTCGCGGGGGCGTCGGGCGGGCGTTCCGAGTGCCGTCCGACGCCCCTCCCGGGAGGTACTGCGCTGGCGCCAACACCGGGCAACGCAAGTCGGGTTGGGGTGTGCACCTGCCGCGTACCTCTGCATGCCGAGCGGCCGAGCCCCGCGGCTGTGTCAGGCGTACGCATGCAGGCATCCGGAAGAGGCGGTCGCACGGAAGCGCCGCTTTCCGCGTCGAAGCCGGAACGCCGAGACGGGGCACGCCGGGGCCCCGACCCCCGCAGCAGGCCGGACCCCGAGCGCCACCGCCCGCCGTGCATCCCCCGCAGCCGGACCCGCCCCCGTCCTCGCCCCACCGGCCGCGCAGACAACGCCCACCGCCCGCCCCAGCCCCCGCTCCCGGGCTACCGGCCGCCCAGGTGACACCCGCCGACCGATGATCCGGCCCGCCTCCGCCGGCGGCCCCAAGTTCCCCCGGGCACGCGGGAGGCCGGAGGCACGCGCACCGGCTGACCCGCGCCGGATACGCATGACACGGCGCGCCCCCTGTACCAGGATCGCCCCATGAACCAGCCCCCGAAGCCCGCCTCCCCCTACCGCGACCCGTACCCCCTCCGCCGGCGCACGGCCCTGGTGACCGGCGCCAGCAGGCGCCTCGGCATCGGGCACGCCGTCGCGCGCAGGCTCGCCGCCTACGGCGCCAGCGTCTACCTCCACCACCACACACCGCACGACGAGGAGCAGCCCTGGGGCGCCGACTCGGGCGGCATCGAGGCCGTCCTCGAAAGCGTCCGCGAGGTCGGCACCGAGGACGCCGTCTTCGCCGACGGTCCCGCCAACCTCGCCCAGCCCGACGCACCGGCGCGGCTCGTCGCCGACGCGGCGGAGGCGCTCGGCGGCCGCCTCGACATCCTCGTCGCCAACCACGCCCTCAGCGGCGACGACGGCCCTCTCGACGCGATCGACGCCGGCATGCTCGACGCGCACTGGGCCGTCAACACCCGTTCCACCGTGCTGCTCACGCAGGCGTTCGTGCGTCAGCGGCGCAGCACCGAGGCCGAGCTGCGCCGCCGCGCCGAGGACGAGCCGCCGACGGGCCGCATCGTCTGCCTCACCTCGGGACAGGACCGCCGCGGAGGCATGCCGGACGAGGTCGCCTACGCCCTCGCCAAGGGCGCGCTCGCCTCCGCGACGCGGACCCTCGCCACCGCCCTCGCCGAGGAGCGCGTCACCCTCAACACCGTCAACCCCGGCCCCGTGGACACCGGTTACGTGACGGGCGAGGAGCATCTGGCGGTCGCCCGCCTCTTCCCGGGCGGCCGGTGGGGCACCCCCGACGAGGCGGCGAGGCTCGTCTCGTGGCTCTGCACGGACGAGGCCGAGTGGATCACGGGAGAGGTGATCAACTCCGAGGGCGGCTACGCGCGTTGACGCGCCGGGGCCCCGGGCGGGGAGCCGGGGACCGGACCGGCGCGGCCGGCTCCGCGTCCACCGCGTACGGTGGCGCGGAGCGCGGCGGCTAGAGCACCGACAGCTCCTCGACGAGGTCATCGAGCCCGAGCGACCCCTGCGAAAGCGCCGCCATGTGCCATTTCTTCGCGTCGAACGCGGCACCGTGCGCCCTGCGCGCCGCCTCCCGGCCGGCGAGCCAGGCGCGCTCGCCGAGCTTGTAGCCGATCGCCTGGCCCGGCATCCCGAGGTAGCGGACGATCTCGCTCTCCACGAACTCGGCCGGCCTTCCGCTGTGCCGGCCGAAGAACTCCTGCGCGAGCGCTGGCGTCCACCGCTCCCCGGGGTGGTACGGCGAGTGCGCGGGGATCTCCAGCTCCAGGTGCATGCCGATGTCGACGATGACCCGGACCGCGCGCATCATCTGCGCGTCGAGGTAGCCGAGGCGCTGCTCGGCGTCGGTGAGGAAGCCCAGCTCGTCCATGAGGCGTTCGGCGTAGAGCGCCCAACCCTCCGCGTTGGCGCTCACCATGCCGACGCCCGTCTGGTAGCGGGAGAGGTCGTCGGAGCAGTACGCCCACTGCGCGAGCTGGAGGTGGTGGCCGGGGACGCCCTCGTGGTACCAGGTACTGACGAGGTCGTAGACGGGGAACTGCGTCTCGCCCATCGTCGGCAGCCAGGTGCGGCCGGGACGCGAGAAGTCGAGCGACGGCTGCGTGTAGTAGGGAGCGGCGGCGCCGCCGGGCGGGGCGAGGCGCGACTCCACGCGCTTGACGGGCTCGGAGAGCTCGAAGTGCGTCCCGTCCAGCTCCGCGATCGCCTCGTCCATGAGGGACTGGAGCCATCCCTGCACCTCGTCGATGCCGACCGAACGGCCGTGCTCATCGAGGTACTTGAGCGCTTCCCACGGGGAGGCGGCGCCGGGGAGCACCTTTTCGGCCTCGGTGCGCATCTCGCCGAGAATGCGGTGGAACTCCTCCCATCCGTAGGCGTACGCGTCCTCCAGGTCGAGGTCGCTGCCGTTCCACAGGCGGGACATCCGGGCGTACCGCTCGCGTCCGTAGATGTCGGAGGCGCCCGCGACGGCCGGTGCATACACCTCCCTCAGCCAGCGGGCGAGTTCGGAGAACGCGCGTGTCGTCTCCTCCGCGGCCGCGGCGAGTTCGCCGCGCAGCTCCTCGGGGCCCTCGGCGGCGAAGTCGGCGAACCAGTCGTCGCCGCCGGAGGCGCCCGTCCACTCCGCCAACTGCTCGACCAGCGTCTCGACTTGACGGGGGCCGCCGAGCAGGCCGCGCTCCAGGCCCTGTCCGAGTGAGGCCCGGTACCCCTCCAGAGCCGCCGGCACGGCGCGCAGCCGGTCGGCCACCGCCGACCAGTCCTCCGCCGTCTCGGTGGGCATCACGGTGAAGATGCCGCGGACCGAGTGCACAGGGGACTCGATGTTGCTGACGGTGCGCAGCCCCTCGCCCGCGTCGTGCACGGCGAGTTCGGCGGTGAGGCGCTCGCGGAGGAGCCTGGCGCAGCGCCGTTCGGCGGGGGAGTCGCCGCCGGGCCGTTCCTCGGCGTCGGCGAGGCGCTGGAGCGTCTCGCGTGCGAGCCCGGCGAGCCTCTCCTGGCCTGCGGGGGAGAAGTCGGGGAGGTACCGGTTGCTCTCCGGGACGCCGAGGTAGGTGCCGGTGAGGGGATCGAGGGCGACGAGCGCGTCCACGTAGGCGTCGGCGACCTCGCGGGGCAGGGGGGCGGTGGCGTTCAATGCATCGGACATGCGCCCATCCTGGTACGCCGCGCCGGCGGCGTCACCCGTATTCGCCGCCGGCGCATTCGCCGAGCCGCCCGGTCAGTTGGGCACGCAGCCGCCGGCGTCCATCGCGTCCTCCGGCGCATGCTCGGCCGTCAGCAGGGAGCTGATCACGAGGGTGCCTCCCTCGATCCGGTAGTCGAGCGGGAGTCCGAGGCTCCGCATCGCCGCCACCATCCCGGTGTTGGAGGCGCGCGTCACCGCGTAGACGCTTTCGGCGTGCGCCCGGCGCGCGGTGTCCACGAGGCGCCGTAGCAGAGCTCCGCCGACACCGCGCCGCTGCCACCCGTCCTCGACGAGCAGCGCGACCTCGGCCTCCTCCCCGTCCCGGAGCAGGTGTCCGAGCGCGACGAGCCTGCCCGACGCCGTCTCGGCGGCGAGGGTGCGCCCGAACCGCGGGGAGAGCAGGTGCTCCAGGTACCGGTCGGCGTCCCTGAGTGGGCCGTGGTACCGCGCGGTGAGCGTCTCGTCCGAGCAGCGTGCCTGCATCGCCTTCGCCGCCTCCAGGTCGTCGGGCCCTGCCCGGCGTACGGTGATCGGCTGGCCCTCGGGGAGGGCGCAGTTCTCGCGCCGGTCGGGCAGGCGGCGGCCGAGGCGGGCGTCGAGCTCGACGAGGGCGCGGGCGCGCGCGAACTCCGTCGGCGTGAACGGCAGGGCCGGACGCTCGACGAGGAGCCGTCCGCCCGCGGGGTCGGGCAGCGTGAGCACCGTTTCCGTCATGGACGCCGGTGCCTCCCCGCCGTCGGCCGGCAGCCACCGCAGCCGGCAGCGGCCGAGCAGTCCGCGGAGGGCCGGCGGGAGTTCGGCCGGATCCAGGGCGGTGCGGGTGGCGAGACGCAGGACCCGCGTCGGGGTGTCGACGAGGTCGTGCGCGTCGGCCCGCTCCAGCCAGGTGTCGCTCCCTCCGGCCGCGGCGACGCTGTGCGACAGCGTGCCGGGCTCCAGCGACTCGGGGGCGCGGAGGAGGAGTTCGTCGACGGCGGTGGGGCCGAGCGGATGCGTCTGGAGGGCGAGGATGTCGACGCGGCGGTCGGCGAGGGCGCCGCACAGGGCGGCGAGCGCGCCGGGCTCCTCCCGCACGGTGGTCCGCATCCGCCACAGCGTTGTGGGCGCCTCGCCGGCCTCCTCCGGGACGGGCGGCTCCTCGTCGGGCGCGGCGTGCCGGCGGCGCCGTCCCCACCAGGTGTGGAACGCGACGGTGGCGAGGAGGACGAGCGCGGCGACGGCGAGTGTCACGGGCCCGTCGGGTGCGTTGACCACTGTCTTCGCCGCCGTGTCGGCGACGGTGACGGCGAGGAACAGCGCGGCGAGCTCGACGAGTTCCCGCCGCCAGCGGTGCGGCTCCCGCGCGGTCGGCGCGGGACGGGTACGGGTGGCCTTCGCGGTCTTCTCCGTCATGCCGTCCACTTTCGCGGACGGGCGTTGCGTGATCACGAACGGTGTGTGACCCGTTGATTAAGCGCGCATCCGCCGACTTGCCTCAGGTTTCGCGGAAGTTGCGGGCTTTGCCCGAATCGCCCGCCCGGTGCCGGTGCGACCGCACCAGCCTGCGGAGCACCGCGCCGCACCAGTGCGCGTACGCGCGCTGGAAGAGCCGCACCAGCGGCAGGGCGGCGCGCGCCCATCCGACCGCCGGCGAGCTGAACGCCGTGACGGTGAGAACCACGGTCTCGTCGGGCTCCAGCCGCAGCGCGAACGCCTCCTCCCCGCTCAGCGGGTGACCCGGCAGGGTGCCGTACGCCCACCCTGCCGCCGACCCGTCGCACCGCGTCCACACCACCCGGCAGGCGCACCGCACCCGTACCGCGCGCGGACCGATTCCCACCAGCACCCGCACCCCGGGGGCGGCCCGCGGCGCGGACGCGGACACCTCGACGCCCATCGCGCGGTGCATCCGGAACCCCGACAACTCCCGTGCGGCGACGGCGAACACGCCCCGCCCCCGCCCGATCCGCGTCCGTACGCACAGCGCACCGGGGAGCCCGGGCGGCAGGCGTCCCGCCGTCGCGCCGACGGCGCGGTACGTCAACTCGGAGGCGGCCGAGGCGTCGAGGTGGTGGTAGGCCATGGCCGACGAGTATCAGGGTGCGTCGGCGTCTACGCGGAGCCGGGGTGGAGCGTCTGCGTGAAGAGGACGGCTCCGCCCTGTTCGCGGAGCCGGACCGTCATCTCGCGCGTCGTGCCGTCGATGTCGACCTGGCCGAAGTACTGGCCGCCCTCCGACGGGGGCGTGTTCGCCTTCTCCGGGGCCTTGAGGAACCGCTGGACCGGCCCGAAGGTGGCGTCGAGCTTCAGCGCGGGGAATCCGCCGGCGTTGAGCGGCCCGGAGACGAATTCCCAGAACGGCGTGAAGTCGCCGAACGCGGCCCGGTCGGGGTCGTAGCGGTGCGCGGCCGTGTGGTGGACGTCGGTGGTGAACCAGACCGTGCCCGTGATGCCGTCGTGCTTGATGTGCCGCAGCAGTTCGGCGAGCTGGAGCTCGCGGCCGAGCGGCGCTCCGGGGTCGCCCTGTGCGACGGCCTCGACGTCGGTCTCGCCGTCGGGTACGACGAGGCTGATCGGCATGTCGGAGGCGATCACCTTCCACGTCGCGCGGGAGCGGGAGAGCGCGCGCTTGAGCCACTTCAGTTGGGCCGCGCCGAGGATGCCCTGGCGGTCCTCGGGCTGGCGGCCCGGGGAGTTGGCGTTGCGGTGGCTGCGCATGTCCAGCACGAAGACGTCGAGGAGCGGGCCGTGGTGGACGACGCGGTAGACGCGCCCGTCCTCGTCGCGCGGGGGGAGCGTGGTGACGGGGAGGTACTCGCTGAAGGCGCGCAGCGAGCGGGCGGCGAGGGTGTCGACGTCCTTCTCCGTGTAGCGGTCGTCGTCGAGGATCTCGCCCGGGTACCAGTTGTTGAGCACCTCGTGGTCGTCCCACTGGGCGACCGTGGGGACCTGCGCGTTGAAGCGGCGCAGGTGCGCGTCGAGGAGGTTGTAGCGGAAGTTGCCGCGGAACTCGGCGAGCGTCTCCGCGACTTTGGACTTCTCCTCGGTGGTGACGTTCCGCCAGGTGCTGCCGTCGGGCAGCGGGACGCTCGCCTCGATCGGGGAGTCGGCGTAGATGGTGTCGCCGCTGTTGAGGTAGAAGTCCGGGTCGAGGCGGCGCATCTCCTCGAAGATCCGGTATCCGCCGCGGTCCGGGTTGATGCCCCAGCCCTGCCCCGCCAGGTCGCCCGACCACACGAACCGTACCCCCGCGTGCTGCTGTCGGGGAGCGGTGCGGAAAGTGCCGCGCTCGGGCTCGCCGGCCCGGCGGCCGTCGTCGGGGTCGAGGAGAGTGACCCGGTAGTGGATCTGCTCGCCCGGCGGGAGGCCGTGGACGGCGACCCGCCCCGTGAAGTCCGTCTCCGGGCCGAGGAGGGGGCCGTGCCAGCGCCGCGGGTTGCGGAACGCCTCCGTCGGGGCGGTCTCGACGAGCATCCGCGCCGGCCGGTCCGCGCGCGTCCACACCAGCCCCGAGGAGCTCGTCACGTCGCCGGCCTGCACGCCCCACTTCGCCGCCGGGGCGCTGCGCCGCAGCAGGTGCGCGGGCGCGGCCGAGGCGCCGCTCGCCAGCACGGGCATCGAGAGCGCAGCGGAGGCGGCGAGCGTGCCGCGCAACAGGGCGCGCCTGTCGGGGGCGTGGGCTCTCGTCGGGTCGCCGTGGTCCATCGGGTCTCCCTCACTCTCGTACGGCCGGAGTGGCAGCTCTATCCCGGGCAGGTGCCGCGCACACGAACGCCGCGTGAACTTCGGCGCCCCGGCCCACAGGAGAGGGTGGCCCCCCACCCCCTGTGCAGGGAAGGGACGGGAGGCGCCGTGGTGCGCCGGCGCGCGTCCGCCTAGGATCGCTCGGTGACCGGGAGACGGAGAGCGAGAACGGTGCAGGGCGGCACCCCGAGCGGCCGGCAGCCGAAGTGCCGTACGGGGGAGGCCGGATGAGTACCGATGCCGGACCGCGCGAGCGGTTCCTGCGCGCCGAGGCGCTGCCGTCCGGCTGGGAGCGTACCGAGGCGCTCGACGAGGCCCGCCGCGCGGCCGAGGCGGACGAGGGCCTCCGCACGGAGATCCACCTCGCCCAGCTCGCCGACGCCTCCCGGTCCGGGGCGTCCGCCCGTCTGTTCGCGCCCCTCGCCCGCTTGCTGCGCGTCCTCGACGAGCGTCCCGGCGACCTCGGCCCCGACCAACGGCGCGCGCTCCACCGGGCGTTCCCCGGCGCCGTCGACGCCATGGTGGCCCAGCCGCACGTGCCGCTCGACGCGATCGAGGAGTGGCTCGGCGAGGCGTCCGAACGCACCGGACGCGCCGGTTACTCGCTCCGCGGCATACACCGCGCCGAAGCGGCCTTCGCGCTGCACCTCGGCGACGCCGGGCGCGCGGAGCGTGCCGCCGACGCCTGGCGGCGGGCGCCGCGGGACGGCGCAGCGGAGTGCCGCGGCTGCGAACTCCTCTTCGAGGGCCACCTGTTGGCGGGCAACGACGACGCGGGGGCGCTGCGCGCGTGGCGTCCGCTGCTCGCGCCGCGCGACGGGCTCCCGGGCGGTCCGGAGCATGGAGAGGCGGGCTGCGCCGTGTGCCGGGCCTCCGCCCTCGCCGCTTCGGTGCTGCCGCTCGTCCGCGTCGGCCGCACGGCTCTCGTGCGCGGGCATCACCTGCGCGGCTACCGCCTCGCGCGCACCGCGCCGGGCGCGCTCGGCGACGTCGCGGCGCACCTGGAGTTCTGCGCGCGCACCGGCAACGAGCAGCGGGGGTTCGAAATCCTCGCCGAGCAGTACCTCGCGGGCGAGCCCGGCAGCGGAGAGCCTGCCGCCCGTCTGGAGTGGCTGGTCGCCGTCTCGCTTGTGCTGCGCCGAAGCTGCGAACTGGGCGGCGGCGAGGAGCGGTTGCACACTCCGGACGGCGGCCGCCCCACCACGGCGTCGCACCTGCGCGCCACGCTCGACGAGGCTCTCGACCTCGCCGCTCGCTTCGACCGCCGCAACGGTACGAGCGCCGCGGGCGACCGCAGCAAGGTCCGCCTGGCCGCCGCACCGTTGCTCGACGCGCTCGCGGTGCACGGCGGGCCCACGGAACCCCTTCCGCGCGGCGGTCCGGAACAACTCCTCCTGCGCGCACGGCGGTTGAGTGCCGACGGGCGCCCCGAAGCGCAGGCGGCGTGGTCGGCCGTGGACGCGGCGTCCGACCACGGTGCGCTGCTGCCGGGCGCGGCCCGCGCGGAGCTTCGCGACCACCGTGCGATGGACCTCGCGCGCAGCCGCCCGGGGGAGGCCGTCACCGAATTCCTCGGCGCGGCAGCCGAGTTCGACGCGTACGGCCTCCCGGGATCGGCGCTCGCCTGCCGGGCCCGCGCCGTGCTCGCCACCGCCTTCGCCGGCGACCCGGCGGCGGCCTTCGCCGAGGCGGACGAGCTGTGCGGCGCCGCGCACCGGCTCCTGGGCAGCGGGGACGCCGACCTGCGCCAGGCCACGGCCGTCCTCCTCACGCGCGCCAGGATCGAGTCGGCGCTGCTCCCCGAGGCGCGCCAACCGGACGCTGCCGCCGCGCAGTTGGACGCACGGTTGGCCGAACTCGTCGCGCTCGCGCAGCCGTACGCAGCCGAGCCCGCGGTCCGCGCCAGGATCGCCGAGGCGACCGAGTCCCGCGGACGCCTCGCCGAGCGGTGCGCCGACGATCCGCGGGCACGGGAGTACCTCGGTGAGGCAGTCGCCTGCTATCGCGCGGCCGGCCGACCGTGGTCCGCTGCGGGGGCCCAACTCGCCCTGGCCCGCGTCCTGCTGGAAGCCGAGGACCCCGAAGAAGCCGTCCAAGTGCTCGCCGCCGCACTCGACGACGCCGACCGCGGCGACGTGCCCGCCTCCGCCGACCACGTGCGTCTGCGCCTCCTGTACGCCGAGGCCGTCGAGGCGGCAGACGGCCGGCGGGAGGCGGCGGCTGCCTGGCGGGAGGCCGCGCTCGCCGCCGAGGAGGAGGGCGACGGGGAGGGCGCGGGAGCCCTCGCGCGGATGCGCCTGGGCGGCGCCCTCCTGGCACTCGGCCTCCACCGTGCGGCGGTACGGACGCTCCGCCGGGCCCTGCCCCTGCTGCACGAGGCGCACCCGCCGTCCCGCCGCGCCCGCGCCCACTTCTGGCTCGCCTCCGCCTACGGCGCGCTCGCGGCCCACCGCTCGGCCGCCGAGGACTACGCCGCCGCGGCGGACCTCACCGACCGGGAGGACGACCCGTACGACCGCGCCCACCTCCTCCACCTCGCGGCCGACTCCTACGCGGAGGCCGGCTACGACGACGAGGCCGCCCGCGCCTGCGCGTCGGCCGACGCGGCGTGGCGCTCCCTCGGCGAACCGGCCCCGCTCGCACGGGTGTTGCGGACGCGCGCCCGCCTCGTGCTCCGCGCGGCCCGCCAGGCGCCGGCCCCTGCCCTCTCCGAAGCTGCAGATGAGGGCGTCGCGCTCCTCGCCGACGCGGTCAGAGGGCTCCGGCACCACATGCCGTCCGCACCGACCGGCGAGCTCCGCGCCGAGCTGGCACTGGAGCTCGGCCACACCCACCTGCTCGTCGCCGAACTCCTCGACCACCGCGGTCCGCCCGAACCCCGCCGGGCCGCCGACGAGTTGGACGCGGCGGCCACCGCGTACGCCGAAGCGGCGGAAGCGGGCGGCGAGTTGGGCGCGGAGGCACGCGAGGCGTACGGCGAGGTCCGCCGCCGCGCCGCTGCCGCGGGGGGACGCGGGGTGGTGCGGTAGGGGTTCAACTCTTCACGGTGTGCCGGCGGGCTCCGTACACGCCGGCCTCGTCGACGGCTGCGTGCCTCCACGTGCCCCGTCCTTGACTCGGCCTCGCTCCCGTGGCGGCCGGCCGCGTCCCGCGGCGCCGTCCGCAGGGCCGGCCGGCACCCGCGCGACGAAGGCGGATCCGGGTTGCGCTCGCCGAGTCGTCCCGGGCCCGTCCGCCGTCTGCCGAGCGAGTGCTTTGCACCGAGCCGGCAGAAAGTCGGCAGGCGTCGGCGCGGTGTCGCCAAGTGGGCCTTGCCGAGAGGGGATTGCTGGCGAGCGCCTGTCATTCTTCGCCGAGCGGGGGCGGAAAGGACGGCCGCCGCGACAGCGGCCCACCGCCGTCGGACCCGTCCGTCCTCCGCCCCGAACGGCATGCCGGCGGACATCCGGAGCGGCGGCACCCGCGTCTGCCTCGCGGTGGCGGTTCCGCCCGAGGCGCAGCACCTCGCTTCCGGCTCGCCCTGGAGGAGCGAGCCGGAAGTGCTGGCCTGCAGGAACGCTTCCCACTGCTGAGAGGAGACCCGTACCACCGGCCCGGGATCCTTCGAGCCGCGCACGCCGATGCCGACCGAGAACGGCGCGCTCTCCACGCAGCACGCGTTTTCGTCGAGGCCGTGCGACGACTTGCGCCAGCGACCTGTCCGGTCGGGACGAACGTCCATGTGCCCTCCCCCGCGTGCGGCGCCATCACGCCGGTTTCGCCTCTCTCGGCGAGCGGACGCCCCCGGTCCACGCGTCCGGCGAGGGCACGGAGCCGAACGGCCCACCCGCCGGGGACGAGCGCCGGCCCGGAGCCGACGCGTGCCCGGCGAGCAGCCCCTAGCGCCCCGCCCGCCGCGCCCGTGCCGTCTCGAAACGGCTCGGGTGGCGTACTTTCAGCGTCCCCATGCGCACACGACCCGTGAAGTGCACCACGGCGGCCTCCGGTTCAGGCGGGCCCGTGACCCGGTTGACGACGTTGCTCATGCCCGTGCTCACCTCGTCGATCCGCACCGCCCAGCCGCGCGGCACCACGACGACCACCGTGCCCATGCCGACGGCGAGCTCGATGGTGACCTCGCGCCTGCGGCACTCGGCCGCCGTGAAGTCGATCGTGATCGTGCCCATGCTCGTGTTGGCGACGATCGTTTCCGGCACTTCCCAGTAACCGGTCTGCTGGAGAACGCCGTTGGTCTTCAGCACCAGCGGCCGGCCCGAACTCCCCGCGCGTGGCGGCGCGTCGGGGAGGTCGGCGACGAGCGGCTCCAGCTCCGCGAACGTCTTGGCCGAGAACGCCGCCTCCAGCCGCTGCTCCAACTCCGTCAGCGACAGCCGTCCTTCCACCGCCGCTTCCCGCAACCGCTCGGCGACGGCCTCCCGGTCGGTGTCGGCGGCCCGCAACTCCCGTGCGGCGGGGGAGGATCGCGGCGTCAGGTCGTCAGAGGAAGCCATGCCCCGCAGTGTAGGCGGCCGGGCATCCGGCCTCAGCGCGCACCGGACTCCAGGAGCGTTCCGAGCCGGGTGAGGTCGGCGGTGACCGCAGCGGCGTCCCGCGCGAAGGCGTCGTCGCCGGTTCCGGGCGCGCGCCGCAGGGTGAAGACGACCTCGCTACCCTCGCCGTCGGCGAGCACCCGCACCGGGTTGTGGACGGTCGCCCCGGAGGGAAGGGTGACGTCGTGGTCGAGCACGCCGAACTCGTTGCGCGGCGCGAAGACGACCACGACCCGCCCAAGGTCCGGAGAGTGCGCGACCCACTCGCCGTCGATCCTCTCGACCGTCTCACCGAGCCCGTGCGCCCACTCGGGCAGGTTCGCCGGGTCCGACGCGTATGCGTAGACCTCCGGGACGGGACGGGCGATACGGACGCTCAAGTGGCGCGATTCCGCGCTTGCGTGGGTCATGCCGACGACGCTAGCGGGCAGGGGGCCGGCTCCGCTTGAACCGATCGGACGCGGCCTCAGGCCGATGCGGCCCGGGCCGCCGCTGTCGTGTCGAGGACCGTCCTCGCGACGGCTGCCGGGTCGTCGTTCATCGGCACGTGGCCGCAGCCGCGGAGCCGGACCAGCCCGGCGCCGGGTATCACGCGCTTGGCGCGGACGCCCTGCCGTGGCAGCAGCACCCGGTCGCGGTCGCCCCAGGCGAGCGTCACCGGCACGTCCGGGATGTCGCTCCGGAAGAGCGCATCAGGACGCCTCCCCGAGGCCAGCACCGGCTCGAACCCGGTCGCGTCCCGGAGCGCGGCCGTCTCCGCGACCACCGCCTCGGGCGAACGCCAGCCAGGGCGTGCGTAGATGGTGCCGGTGAGCGAGGCGCGTCCGGCGGTGCTGCGCGCCAGCGTCCGCACGGCCGACTCGGGAAGCGCGGCGGCGCCCGCCCGCATGCTGCGCAGCACGGCGAAGGCGTACTTCCGCTCATGCTCAGTCCAGAAGCCGGCCGGGGCGAGCGCCGTCACCGAGCGGGCCCGTCCCGTCCGCGCCAGCTCCAGGGCGAGCAGCCCACCGAGCGAGTTGCCCGCGACGTGGGGGCGCTCCAGGCCCAACGCCGTGCAGACGGCGGCGAGTTGGCGTGCCGCGCTCGCCGCGTCGTAGCCGTGCCCCGCGGGCAGCTCCGGGGAGGCACCGAAGCCGGGAAGGTCGAGTGCGACGACGTCGTGGGAGGCGGCGAGGGCGGCGAACACCGGTTCCCACGCCTGCCAGTGGTGCCCGACCCCGTGGAGCAGGACGAGGGGTTCGCCCGCGCCGCGCCGCTCGTAGACGACGTCGAAGGGCGGACCCTCGTCGGAGGCGACCCGGACCCGGGTGCGGGAGACGGGCACGGGAGCGTGCGGTGAGCTGACGGCGGGCACGGGGACCTCCTTCGGATCGGACCGCTCGTGCGAGCGCGGTACCGCAGCGTCGACACGATGTCAGCAACGGCTCGCCCGGGGAACCCCCCGACGGCCGCTGAGCCGTCCGGTGGCATGCTGGGGACGTGGCGGCAACCGAGGCGAGGAACCCCCGACCCGGCGACCACCGCGACGAGTTGACCCGGGCGCTCTCGTCCGTCTTCGAGGAGTACCGCGCGGTGCTCCTCCAGGTCGGCTACCGCATGCTGGGCAGGCACGCCGACGCGGAGGACGTCGTCCAGGAGACGTGGCTGCGGTGGTCGGCGGCAGACCGGAGCGACGTCCGCGACCCGCGCGGCTACCTCGTGCGCACCGCGACGAGACTCGCCCTCGACCGCCTCCGCCGGGCCGCCCGCCACCGCGAGGAGTACCCGGGCGTCTGGCTCCCCGAACCGCTCCCCACCGATGCGCTCGCACCTCCGGCAGGTCCCGACGGGGAGACGCACGCGACGCGGCGCGAGTCGGTCTCCTACGCCGTCCTCGTCGTACTGGAGTCGCTCTCCCCGCCGGAGAGGGCGGTCTTCGTCCTCCGCGAGGCGTTCGACTTCCCCTACGCCGAGATCGCCGAAACCCTCGACAGCACCCCGGCGGCCGTCCGCCAACTCGCCGTCCGCGCACGGAGGCACGTCGCCGCACGCAGCCCCCGCTACGACGTCGACGCGGCGCGCCACGGCGAACTCACCGAGCGGTTCCTCGACGCCGCCACCGGCGGCGACCTGGCCGCGCTCCTCGCCCTTCTCGCCCCCGACGCCCGCCTCGTCCCCGACGGCGGCGGCCGGGCGAAGGCGCCTCTGCGCACGATCACCACGGCGCAGAAGGTGGGGCGCTTCCTCGCCGCGATCGGCCCGCAGGCGGCGGAACTCGCCGTCACGGTCCGAGAACTCAACGGGCTGCCCGCGGTGGTCGCCGTGCGGCCCGACGGCGACCTGCACGGCGTCTTCGTACTGGAGCAGGACGCGCGGGGCCGCATCGGCACCGTCTACCTGCTCGCCGACCCGGAGAAGCTCGCCCCTCTCGCCGAGCGCCTGCGCCCGTTCAGAGGCCGCCACTCACCCGCAGCACCGCACCGGTCGTGAAGGACGCCTCCTCCGAGAGCAGCCAGCTCACGGCGGCGGCGATCTCCTCCGGTTCGCCCGCCCGCCGCAGCGGCGTGATCGCGGCCTTCCTGCGGGGACGGTCGGCGTCGCCCATCGCCTCGTGCATCCCCGTGAGGACGGTCCCTGGCTGTACCGAGTTGACGCGGACGCCCTCCGGTCCGAACTCCTTGGCGAGGCCCGTCGTCATCGCGTCGACGGCCGCCTTGCTCGCCGCGTAGTGGACGTACTCCTCGGGCGCTCCGAGCGTCGCGGCGCCCGAGGAGATGTTGACGATCGCCCCGCCGCGCCCGCCGTACGCGGTCGACATCGTGCGGAGCGCGCGCCGCGCGCAGAGCAACGCGCCGACGACGTTCACCTCCACCACCCTCCGCATCACGTCGGGCGACGTCTCGGTGAAGCGGCCCAACGGACCGGAGACACCGGCGTTGTTCACCAGCCCGGTGACGGGGCCCAGCCGTTCCTCGACGGTGGCGAAGAGGGCGTCGACCTGGCTCTCGTCCGAGGTGTCGACCTGCACGGCGGTCGCTTCGGCGCCGAGGTCGCGGACCGCGGCGAGCGTCCGCTCCGCCGCCTCGGCGTCCCGCGCGTAGCCGACGCAGAGCCGGTGGCCCTCGCCGGCGAGGCGCAGCGCGGTGGCGGCGCCGATGCCGCGGGAGGCGCCGGTGACCACGGTCGTTCGCGGTCCGTCGGCGGGGGCTGCGGGGGAGTGGGGCTCGGGCTGCATGGGCGCTCCCGGGGTCCGAGGACGACCGAGCATGTCTCCTCGCGCCCTCACCGTCAACATCCATCGGTCGTGCGGAAACCCGCAGTTGGGGCGCCGGAGCGACGATTGGTCTTGACCAAGGGGGGCGCCCCGCCTATCGTCGCGGCCATACGCAACAACCTTTAAGAAACAAGGAAGCGGAAACGCCCGCTCCGCACGGGGGCCGCAGGCGCGCGGGTCGAGGCGTACGACCACGGGGTGAAGAGCGATGGCGGAGGCAACGGTGGGGACCACGCAAACCGAGGCAGTGCCGGAGCCGAAGTACTGGCACCTGAAGACCGTCCTGTCCGAGGCGCTCGATTCCGAGTTCTCCGTCGGCGAGGTCCTGCCCAACGAACGCGAGCTCGCCGCCCGCTTCGGCGTGGCCCGTGCCACTCTCCGACAGGCCCTGGAGCAGCTCGAGTTGGAGGGCAGGTTGCAGCGGCGCCGCGGCGTCGGCACCACCGTCGCGCCTCCCCGGGTCGGCGTCGACGTCGGCCCCGGGCAGCCCGGCTGGCCCGGCGCGCCCGACGACCTCTGGCAACTGGAGGGGTCCGAGGAGGCGGCACCGCTCCCCGCCGAGATCTCCCGCCTCCTCCGTCCGCACCTCGGCGAGGGCGAGTCGCTCCACGCGGTGCGGCGCAGCAGGATGAACCACGGCCAGCCCGTCGCCACCGAGGTGCTCCACGTCCCCGGGGCGTCCGTTCCCGGCCTGCCCGCGATGGCCTCGTCGGCGGGGGCCGCTGCGCACGCCCGGGCCGTCCTCCGCGAACTCAACCGCCTCACGCTCGAGGGCCAGGACCGCACCGTCGAACTCGGCTCCGCCCGCGCGGAGGACGCACGCCGTCTCGACCGCCTCCCCGGCGCCCCCGTCCTCGTCGTCGCGACGCGCTACCTCTCCGAGGGCCGCGTCGCCGCCGTCTCGCACGCCACCTACCGCGCCGACACCTGCCGGCTCTCCTTCAGCGAGGCAGAATCGCTGTCGCTGGTCGGCTGAGACGCCCGAACCAAGCGCCCAACGCCGGCAGTTGGTGGCTGACAGCCTTGGGCCCGCGGTCGCCGGAAACGGCACCCCTCCGTCGGCCTACTCCAAGGCCCCCTCGACGGTGAAGAGTTCGCCCTCCACATGGTCGAGCGCGAGCCGAAGGGCGCCCGTCGCCACGGCCGTCCCGCCGAGCTCGGAGAGCGCCACGCGGGGCGTGCGCAAACAGTAGCGCCCCAACTCGACGTGCAGCGGCTCCAGTACGTCGTCGAGCCCCGAGGCCCAGCCGCCGACGACCACCAACTCCGGGTCGAGCGCCAGCACCAGCGCCGCGACGTCGTGCACCAGCCGCTGGATGAACCGCTCCACGGCGGCGCCGGCCCGCGCGTCGCCCTCCCGCGCCAGTCCGAAGACGTGCGCGACAGCGGCCTCGTCGAGCGGGTGGAGGGGCTCTCCCGTCGTCGAGAGGAGATGCTCGGGTGTGGCCTCGCGGCCGAGCAGGTGGAGGGCGCCGATCTCGCCGGCCGCACCGCCGAAGCCGCGATGCAGCCGGCCCCCGATGAGGGAGCCGGCCCCGGGGCTCAGGCCGGCGAGGACCATCACCACGTCGTCGGCGTCCTGCGCCGCACCGAGCCAACGCTCGGCGAGCACCCCGGCGTTGGCGTCGTTCTCCACCAGCACCGTGCAGCCGAACGAGCGGCGCAGCCGCTCGCCGAGCGGCAGCCCCGTCCAGCCGGGGAGCGCGGCGCCGAGGGTGACGGTGCCGTTGTCGCGGACGATGCCGGGAGTGGCGACGCCCACGGCGCGGAGCGTCGAGCGTGCCACGTCCGTGGTGCGGAGCAGCTCGGCCACGGCGTCGTGGGCGCGCTCCAGACGCACTTCGGCCTCGTCCGTGCCGTCGATCGGGCGGGAGGCGGTCCCGAGGCGCCGGCCCGTGAGGTCGGAGAGGACCGCCGACACCCGGCGCGCGCCGAGGTCGATCCCGAGGAGGTGCCCGGCCTCCGCCCGGAACCGGAACCGCCGCGCCGGCCTGCCGCGCCGCGCGTTCCCGGCGGACGGCTCCTCCTCGGCCTCGGCGACGAGGCCGGCGGCGAGGAGCTGCTCGACCACCCCTTCGACCGTCGGTCTCGACAGCTCGGTGGCCTGCACCAGGTCGGTCAGGGAGCGTCCGGCCGGCTCCTCGCAGCCGCGCAACGCCCGCAGCACCACCGTCGAGTTGATCCTCCGCAGCAGCGCGGGGTCCCTGCCGATGAGCCTCCCCAAGGTCCGCCTCCCTGACTGTGCCTGTGCGGCGGATCGTATCCGCTGGTGCTGGTCACGGCGAGTGCTCGGGGTGCGTCTGCGCGGTGACGGATCGGACTCGTGGACGAGGATCACGAGCCGGGTGCGGTCCCGCGCGCCGAGTTCGGTGAGGACGAGGCCGACGTGGAACTCGGCCTTCTCGGCTGCGAGCACCAGCGGCCCTCGCCGTCGGCGCCGGAGGGCGCGCGCTCGCGCGGCGCGACGCCCGAACCCGCCCGCGACCGGCCCACCGGGGTGGGGTTGACTGGAGGCATGTCCCTCGCGCCGCACCTCGCAGCCGTGGCCCGGCTCCGGGGCCAACCGGCCGCGGGTGTCGTGGAGTTGGCCGTCGGCGAAGCCGACGCCGACCAGGACGCGGCCGAACTCCGCGCGGAGCGCGAGTGGTTCGCCGCCGAGTGCGAGGCGCTCGCCGTCCGCCTCGCCGCCGACTGGGGTCCTCCGCGGCTCGTCGATCTCCTCCCGATGCTGGAGCGGCGGCTGTCGGACGATCCGGTCGACGAG